>NZ_SNWR01000001.1:5730000-6090369 GCF_004362215.1 Paractinoplanes brasiliensis
CGCCGACGCGCTGCGCGACAACCCCGAGCTGCACCTGATCGCCGTCGTGCCGCGGCACCCCGACGTGGACGGCGCGTTCGCGCTGCCACCCAACCAGATCGGCCGCGAGAAGGCGATCGAACTCTGCACCAGGGCCGCACCCGGCCGCGTGCACGTCTTCGACCTCGAGAACGAGGCCGGCACCCCGATCTACGTGCACTCCAAGGTCTGCGTGGTCGACGACGTGTGGTGCAGCGTGGGCAGCGACAACTTCAACCGTCGATCGTGGACACACGACAGCGAGCTGTCCAACGCGATCCTCGACGAGACCCGTGACGAACGGCAGCCCCTCGACCCGGCCGGTCTGGGCGACCAGGCGCGGCGGTTCCCGCGGGAACTGCGGCTGGCGCTGACCCGCGAACACCTGTGCCGTACCGACGACGCCGGCCTGATCGACCCGGCGGACGTCGTGGGCGAGATGACGGCGGCGGCGGACGCGCTGCGGAAATGGATCGACGGCGGGCGTACGGGACCACGACCGCCGGGACGCCTCACCCCGCACTCGCCCGAGCGGCTGCCCTGGCATCAGCGCTGGTGGGCGAGCCCGGCCTACCGCCTCGCGTACGACCCGGACGGGCGGCGCTGGCGGGACCGGCTGGCTAACCGGTGGTGAGGACCCGTCGGCAGTCCTCCATCACCGACGCTGACACGAGCGGAGCCCACGTCGGGAACACCGACCGGAAGTAGTCGCCGGCCCGCGCCGCGATCTCGTCCGAGCGCTCGAAGACATCCAGCCCGTTGACGATGCTCAGGTCGGCGAAGGCGCGCACCTCGGGCTCCCACCTTGCGGCTCTCGTCACAGCTCCCAGGTGTGCGGCAGCAGGACGGGGGAGTCCGGGTCGCCGCCCGGGGCCAGGACGATGCGCCACGCGGTCATCGGTGGCCGGCCCAGATCCAGCCAGCGGTCGATCACCGCGGTCGCCTCGGCGGCGTACTCGTCGGCCCACCGACCCGCGGCGCCGATGCTTCCGTCCGGCAACACGACCGCGCCGCCGGTGCGGTCCTCGTCCAGCAGCATCAGGGAACTCTGCTCACGACCGGGCACCGCGCCCTGCGTCGCGCGGCGGTTCCAGACCCCGGCCGCGTACCAGAGATCCCGGTAGGCGAGCGGATCCAACGGGGGATCAAAACGCGTTTCCCCGTACGGGCGAAGGCCCTTGATCGTCCCCGGCGGCGCCGGCCCGGGGAACGGGTGAGCGGCGGTCAGCGGCCCGGCGGCGACCATGAACCCGGCCGGGGTGACAACGCGAGCGGTGTGATCGGAGCCGACCCTGAGGACGGGGTGGGTTCCGGCGTGCTCGACGGGGGCAACGATCGGTGTCTGCCAGCGCGGCGAGACACCCGCGATCCCGACGGTGACGATCACACGGTCGACGTGCTCGTCCGGGCGGCCCACGTAGCCGTCACCCAGCTCGACCCGAACATCACGGACACCGGCGCGGGCCAGGGCTGCTCTCGCGCGTTCGACCACGTCGTCCTGCACGTCGATGCTGATCACCCGCGCGCCGAGCGCGGCCAGCAGCGCCGCGTTGTAGCCCGTGCCGGCCCCGACCTCCAGCACCGTCATGCCGGGCCGCACATCCAGCGTCTCGATCATGAGCGCCATCAGCGACGGCTGGCTCGACGAACTCACCGGCCGGCCGCCCTCGACCTTGGTCACCAGCACGTCGTCGCTGTAGACGACATCGAGGAAGTCGGGATCGGCGGGCTTGGCCCAGGTGCCGTCGCGGCGCTGGAACCCGTCCGGCACGAAAACTTCCCGCGGCACCTCGGCAAAGGCAGCAGCCAGCGACGGCGAGAGGTGCACGCCCCCTTGCCGGATCCGATCGACGAAGCCCTCCCGCGGCCCGACCACCCCCTCACCATAGAGGCGGCGGCGCGCGGGGCAACCCGTCTGCGCTCCGCGAAGGCTCCGAGGTCTGCGCGGCTGCGGTCCGTAGGCCGGGCTCGACGGTGGCAACGCGCCGGCACCCCTTGCGCACTCAGCGGGGTTCCGCGCGCACCGATCGGGATCTCGTGCGCCTCTCCGCTCTGCTTGCCGTCGCCGTCGCCACCCTGGGCGGCTGCGCGGGCACTTCGGCGCCGCCCCGCCCGTCACTCAGCTCACCGGCCCCGGCCGCCGCGCCCGCCCCGGTGGTCGAGAACACCGGCACGGCCTGGCCTGCGATCGTCGGCTCGTTGATCTCGTACGGGCAATGGCTGCTGGGCGACCCCACGCCGGCGCTCGCCGACGTCATCACCGAGCCGGGATGCGCCGGCCACGACGCGCTGACCGACGAACTGCGCTCACTGGTGTCCACCGACGCCATGGTGCGCACCAGCCCCGCCACGGTGACCTCGGTCAGCGGATCCGCGGTGTCGCGCGACCGGGCCGTCGTCGAGGCAACCGTGTCCCGAGCCGCGGAACCAGTGGTGGTCAAGGGTCACAGCAGCCTCAGCCCGTCGGCGAAGACCATCTGGCTCGAGGACCGCGCGGAGCTGCCCGCCACGGTCCTGACCATGACCCTGGTGCGCTCGAACGACAGGTGGCGCTTCTGCGAGATCGTCGACAAGGCCGGCGACCCGGACGGCGAGGCCATCACCCGAGCACTCTGACCCCCGGACGCCGCTTCCTCTGTCAGTCGGTGTGGGGCATGCGCTCGGCGGGGATTACTCCCAGGCGGCCCTTTTGGAAGTCTTCGAAGGCCTGCTTGAGTTCGGCCTGGGTGTTCATGACGAAGGGGCCGTAGTGGGCCACCGGCTCGCGGATGGGGCGGCCGCCCATGATGAACAGTTCCAGGGCGGGGATGTTGGAGTCCTGGGTGGCGTCGGCGGTTACGCGGAGGGCGTCGCCCTTGCCGTGGGATGCCAGCTGGCCGATGTGGATGGGCCGGGCCTCGGCGCCGACCGTGCCCCGGCCGGCCAGGACGTAGATCAGGGCGTTGTAGTCGGGCTGCCAGGGCAGGTCGAGGCGGGCGCCGGGTTGCAGGGTGACGTGGGCCAGGTTGATGGGGGTGAACGTCGAGCCGGGGCCGGCGTGGCCGGCGATCTCGCCGGCGATGACGCGGATCAGGCTGCCGCCGTCGGGGGTGGTCAGCAGGCCGGCCTCGCGGCCGCGGATGTCCTGGTACTTCGGGGTGATCATCTTGGCGGCGCGGGGGAGGTTGACCCACAGTTGCAGGCCGTGGAACAGGCCGCCGCTGGTGACCAGGTGTTCCGGCGGGGCCTCGATGTGCAGGATGCCCTGGCCGGCGGTCATCCACTGGGTGTCGCCGTTGGCGATCGTGCCGCCGCTGCCGAGGGAGTCCTGGTGGTCCATGATGCCGTCGATCATGTAGGTGACCGTCTCGAAACCGCGGTGCGGGTGCCACGGCGTGCCCTTCGGCTCGCCCGGCGCGTAGTCGACCTCGCCCATCTGGTCCAGGTGGATGAACGGGTCGAGCTCGTTGAGCGGAACCCCGGCGAACGCCCGGCGCACCGGGAAGCCCTCGCCCTCGTAACCGCTCGGGGCGGTGGTCAGGCGACGAACGGGGCGGAAGCTGGTGGCGGCGGGGTCGAGCTGCGGCAGCCGCGGCAGGACCAGAACGTCGTCGACGGTGATGGCGGGCATGGCATGCCTTCCTGACTGGTCGAGGAACCGTACCGGCACTCTAACTCTTTCAAAACTGAAAGACCACCGGGGCCGGTCAGACTTTGCGCACCTTGTTGAACACCCGGGTGATCACGGCCAGCTCGTCGGGGTCGAGGCGGTCGATGAAGCTGTCGCGGACGGTGATCAGGTGCAGCGGGGCGGCCGATTCCAGGGCCGCCATGCCCTCGTCGGTCAGCACGGCCTCCTGGCCGCGGCCGTCGTCGGGGCAGGGCTGCTTGCGCACCAGGCCCCGCTTGACCATCGAGCTGATCTGATAGGTGATGCGGCTCGGCGAGAACACCAGGCGGCCGGCGAGCTCACCCATGCGCAGTCGGTGCTCGGGCGCCTCGGAGAGCACGACCAGCACGTGGTAGTCGTTCATGCTGAGGCCGGTTTGCGCGCGCAGCTCATCCTCGAGGTGGGTGTGCAGCGCCCAGGAGCTCTCGATGAAGGTGCGCCAAGCAATCTGCTGCTCGTCGCTCAGCGGGTCGGCCATGCGGAAACTCTAACTGCTTCAAATCTGTAACACCAAGTGCGCCTGCTCACAGGCGGTCGCGATCTGAAACTTACTCGCGACATCGCCTATCATTCGTGCCCTGGGTTCGGCCGGGCCGGTGGGGGCAGCGGATGGCGTACCGCGTGGAGTACAGCGGCGAATTGATGGAGTTCGCATCGTTGGACGCGGCGCTCGACTGTGCCCGCAACGCGATCGTCAACGATCTCGGCCGCATCGACGGCTGGTCGGTCGAGCACGACGAGGAACTCAACGACTGGTACGTCCGCGGCGTGCGTAACGGGCGGCGGATCGGGCCCACCGCGATCGTCACCGGCCCCCGGGGGCGGCAGGCCGTGTTCGAGGAATGGGAACGCCGGGTCGTCTTCATCGGCGAGACACCGGCGGACGCGTTCGCGATGGCGGCCGCCTGGCTGGAGAAGCGGCCGGACATCACGACCCTCGGCGACGTCGGCTGGCATCACACCGCCGACGGCCACCAGCTGCGAGTCTACTTCCAGCCTTAGGCAGCCGGCGCGCTCAGCGAGCGCTCCATGTCACCCCGTACGCGGTCGAAATCGATGCCGTGATCGGCCATGATCAGCGCGGCCAGCCCGTTGCCCTCGCGCAGCAGTCCCAGCATGATGTGCTCGGGCGCGATGAACTTCTGCTTGAGCCGGATCGCCTCCCGCAGCGACAGCTCCAGCACCTTCTTGTTGCGGTTGGTGAACGGGATGTGCCCGTTCGAGGGGACGAGCCGGCCGAACAAGCCCCTCTTCTTCACCGGGCGGGGCAACCGCAGCGCTCCCTCCCCGAAATTGGCCTCAATGGCTTCCCGTACGGCGGCCAGGTCGATCCCGATCGCCTTGAGCGCGGCGGCGTCCTCAGCGTCGGCGTCACTGAGCACCGGGCCGTCCGGCGAGTGCCCGCCGATGCGGCGCAGAACCTCAGCCCGTACGGAATCGGCATCCAGCCCGGTCGACCGGGCAACCGGCCCACGGGGGTCGGCCAGCAGCGTGAGCAGGATGTGCTCGGTGCCGATGTGGTCGTGGTGCAGGGAACGGGCCTCGTCCTGCGCGTTGACCACGACGGCGCGTGCATCCGCGGTGAATCGCTCGAACATGTCAGTCCTCCCGTGGGTCCGGCGCCGGCAGCGTGCGCGCATGCTTCTTGTGTACGCCCTGACGAGTCACCTCAAGCGCGTCGGCGATCTCCTGCCAGGACCAGCCCTTGCCGCGCGCGTTGGCCACCTGCAGGTGCTCGAGCCCCTCCAGCAGGCGGCGCAGGGCCACCACCGCGCGCAGGCCGACCCGCGGATCGGCGCTGCTCGCCGCCGCGGCGAGGTCGGTTGCTTCGGTCATGCTGTCAACTTAGGTTGACTTTGCACGCATGTCAACTCTGGTTGACGATGATGGCAGAAAAATGGGCCGCCCCTCGGGCGACCCATTTCTCAGCGGCCTCGGCCGGTCTTTTCCTGCAGCTCGTCGATCTTTTCGGAGGCCTCGGCCTTGGTCAGGCCGTCCGGCACCTCCTCCTGAGCCTCAGTGGCCAGCGTCTGCAGGTATGACTGCTGCGCACCGGTCGCCGGTTCGTCACCGGTTGTCCAGTCCGACGGGTCCTTGACGGCGTTCGTGTCGACGTTCGCGTCGCTCATGGCGAGATCCTTTCGTTCGAACGCCTGTTCCCTTACCCGCCGTAGGTCAGCTCCATGCCGATGATGTCGTTGTAGGCGACGTTCAACTCGACCGGGCGATGCACCGGCGCGGTCACGGCGAACGGCGCGCCCAGCGGGTCGATCATCTCGACGTAGCTGCCCAGGCCCATCTCGATCGGTCCGGTCACGATCCGGCCGCCCAGCCCGGCGCAGCGGTCGATGGTCTCGGTCGTGTCGGCCACCTGGAACGACGGCTGCCAGCGGACGTCGTAGCGCCCGGTGATCAGGCCGGCCACCGAGTCGTGGGCCGGGGACAGCCATTCGCCGCTGCCGAACTCGTGGCTCAGCGTCCAGCCGAAGGCGGCGCCGTAGAAGGACGTCGCCGCGTTCACGTCCTCGGTGAGCAGGTCGGCCCACTCCATCGTGCCCGGCTCGCCGCGGACCTGGGCGCCGGCGAACCCGGCGGCCTGCCAGAGCCCGAACATCGCGCCGGACGGGTCGGCCATGATCGCGCTGCACGCGCCCTGGCGTTCCTCGGGCCAGGTCAGCTGCCGCCCGGACGCGCGGGTCACCCGCTCGATCGTCGCCGCGAGGTCGGGTGCGGCAAGGTACGTCAGCCAGCCCTCGGGTCTGTCCGGGCGGGCGCGGCTGATGCCGGCCACCGCTTGCCCGTTCCGCAGGAATCGATCACCCTCGACCTGCCAACCGAAGAGCCCGGCGTAGAAACCCGCCGCGTCGTCCGGATCGGAAGTCGTCAGCTCGACCCAGCAGGGGGTCGACGGCGCAAAGCCTCTAATCCGCATATACCGCTCCATCGTGGACGTCCCCGAATGCATAAGACTCTACGGCAATCTATACGCGCCGTCACTACCCTGGGGTTCAATGTCCGCTTTGGAGTGCCTTTTGGCTACCTAAAGTGACTGCCGGTAAGGTCGATGTATCACGAGCGTTAGCGCACCGGTTTCTTGCCAATTCTGCAAGATACGAATGCACGTGCATCTGCTCCGATCAATCAGTTGTCGTCCGTGGAAGAAGCATTTCGAACCACACAGTCGTTCCCCGTACGGTCGGATCGGTGCCCCACGAATCGCTCAACTCCTCGATCAGGCCGAGACCCCGGCCGCGGCTGCTCATCGTGTCGGCATGCGCCCGGATGACGCTGCCCCGGGTTCCCGTGTCGGCCACCGAGACCAGCAGCCGCTCGGCGTTCAGGTCGATGTGCACCTGGGCCGGGGTGCCGGCGTGCAGCAGCGCGTTGGTGGTCAGCTCGCTCGTGCACAGGATCGCGGCCCCGACGACCGGTTCGGGCACCGACCACTCCCGCAGACGCGTGGTCATCCACTGCCGTACGCGACTCGGGCCCGTCGGCTCGGCCGGCACCAGCATCGTCGCCGACCGGCTCATCGCCACCGCGTGCTCGACCGCGAGCACGGCCACGTCGTCGTCGGTCGAACCCTCCACGGCCGACGTGGCCAGCGAGCACAGGTTGCGCGGGTCGCCGCTCGACGCGGCCGCGGTCGCCGCCACCAGCGCGTCCAGCCCGTCGTTGAGCGGGTGGCCACGACGCTCGACCACGCCGTCGCTGAACATCAGGATCGAGTCGCCCGGCTCCAGCCGCACCTGGCCGGTCTGCCACCGCCCGCCCAGTCCCAGCGGCGCGCCCGGCGGCACCTTGACCAGCTCTGCCGTGGGCGGCTCGCCACCCCGGCCGGCCCGGCGCAGCACCGGCGGCGGGTGCCCGGCGCTGGACATCGTGATCGTGCCGTCGGCCGGATCGAGCACGCCGTAGACCACCGTCACGAAGATCTCTTCGTTGCGCGACTCGGCCCCCAGCGAACCCACCAGCCGGTCGAGCCCGGCGAGCACACTCGGCGGCGCCGGGTCGGTCAGAGCCATCGCCCGCAGTGCCGCCCGCACCTGGCCCATCACCGCGGCCGCGCGTACGTCGTGACCCGCCACGTCGCCCAGCACCATCGCCAGGCGCCCGTCGACCAGGCGGAACGCGTCGTAGAAGTCGCCACCGGCCGCGTTGCCGTCGACCCCCACGTCGTAGCGGGCCGCGATGCGGAACGTCTCCAGCTCGGGCAGGTGTTCCGGCAGCATGCTGCGCTGCAGGAGCTGGGCCGTGCCGTGCTGGGCCTCGAACCGGCGTGCCCGCTCGGCAGCCTGGGCGACCAGCTGGGCCGCCGCGCTGAGCAGGGCCCGCTCGGCCGGCAGCCACGCGTGCGCCGACCGGTAGCCGATCGTCAAGGCCCCGCTCAGCAACGGTGTGCGCAGCGGGAGCGCGGCCAGGGCCCGGATCCGCCGCTCGTGGCGGGAGGACGCGACGGCCGCCAGCGGCTCCCCGTCCGGCACGAACGACGGCTGCCCGCTCTGTGCGGCGGCCACGATCGGCGCGCGGGGATCGTTCGCCAGCCTCTTCCACACCGGGGGCAGCCGCTCGTCGGCCTCGTCCAGCATCTCGCCCCGGATGCGGCGGACATAACGGAACGCCCCGCCGTCGTCCACCGCGAACGTGCAGTGGTCGAGGTCGAACGAGGTCATCGTGTAGCCCAGCACGACCCGGGCCACGTCGTCGATGGTGAGCGCGCCGGCCAGCTTGGCGGTCAGCTCGCCCAGGTTCTGCAGGCGACGGGTCACCTGAGTGGTCTCGGCCGCCACGGTCAGCACGCCGGTGACGTGACCCCGCCGGTCGCGCACGACCGAGTGGCCGCGGGTGAAGAAGGCCTGCTCGGGGCGGCCGTGCGCGCCCCGGGCCACGGTCAGCGGTGTCTCGGCCTCGAGCGAGGGCCGGCCGCCGCGATAAACGTCCTCGACCGCTCCGCCGAAGCCGCGCGAATGCCAGAGGTCGCCCAGCGCCTCGGCCGCGGGCCGGCCCAGCGCGCCGGGGTGCCGGGTGCCGATCAGATCCGCGTACGCGTCGTTGTAGATGAGCAGGAAGCCGTCGCCGTGGGTGTAGGCCATCGGCATGGGGGAGGCGAGCACCAGCTCGACGGTGGCCGTGACGGCCGGGTCCCAGTGCTCACGCGGGCCGAGCGCGGTAGCGCCCCAGTCGTGGCCCTGCACCAGTTCGGCACACCCGGGCCGCCCCGGCGAAGGTGTCTGGGCGGGCAGCGCGGGTATCACCGAAGGGCTCACCCCGCCACCCGTCCCTGCCATGCCGAAAAGAGTATCCCTACTCCGCCATTCGGACGATGCCGCACCGGCCAACCGTCCGATTCTTGACGGTACGACCCCTCGATCCCTCTCGGGTGTTCTGTGCCAACCTCACGTTGAGTAGCCGATCAATGGAGTGCTGGGCTGGTCGTTGGGCTTGAATGTCACTTAGGGTGTTGATCGTGCCTCGTCTACGCCGTCCTGCCGCCCCATTGATCCCCGCGCAGCGAATGCCGGCGGACGGCGAACCGCTGATCGACCTGTCGGCGCCCGTCCGGCCGGGTGATCGTCGCTCGCCAGGTGTGATCGTGGCCGGCGCGGTGGCGGTCTTCATCGCGGGCGGGGTCGGGTTCGCTGCTCTGCGGCCGTCACCGCCTGAGGTGGCGCCGGCCCGGCCGGGGGTGACGGCTGAGGTGTCGGCGCCGCCGGCGCCGCTGGTCGGTCGGGCAGGCATTCCGGAGGGGGCGGGGGACCCGGGACGGCGCAGCCCGGCCACCCGCTGACCGCTGGGTCGCCTGCATCCGTGCTCACCGGTACGCCACAAGCCGGTCCGGCTGCACGACGGCAGCACGGGTTTGCGGAGTTTGTCCGGTGTGACATACGTGGCTCGGTGATGGACCAAGTGGCGGGTAAGTCGTTGCGTTCTGTGGTCGCAACGGGCCGGCAGCTCGCCGGACGGCCGCACACAGGGAGCGTTCGATGATCGGGGACGGGCTGGGCCGTGCACTCATTCCGGCGGCGTTCGGGGTTCTGCTGGTCGCCTGGCTGCTGCGGAAGCTGGCGACCCGTGCGCTGCGGGCGGCCGTGCGGCGTGGGACGGCAGACCCGGTGCTCGCGCGGGCCGGCGTCGGTGAACTGGCCGGCGCGCTGGTTTTCTACGGCGTCCTGCTGGTGGCGGTCGCGTTCCTCCGGGTCGGCCTGAGCGAGTGGCTGCTGCGGTTGTGCGTGGCGTTCGCCCTGGTCGCCGTCGCCGTGGCGGGTGCCCGGGCGGTGCGGGAGCTGATCGGCGGCACGGTGCGGATCCCGTACGGGGGTGTGATGGTGACCCTGGGCGTGGCGGCCGCCCTCGACGTCGTGGCGTTCGCCCCGTCGATCACCCGGCCGGTGCTGATCGCGGGGCTGGCCACGGTCGCCGGGGTGGTGATCGTGGGGGTGGGCGGTGGCCTGATCCGGCCCATGCGGAGCCGCTGGGAGGCCTGGCTGGAGCCGGCCAGGGTCCCTGGCCGCCCGGCAACGGACGAGACGCAGGTGATCCCGCAGCAGACCGACCGACAGGAGGCCGGCCCCGACGAGACCGTCGTGATCCACACCGGCGGGCACGGCGCCGGCGGGCCGGAGATCGGTGGGCCGGGGAACGGTGGGCCGGGGAACGGCGCGCAAGAGGCCGGTGGGCCCGGGATCGGCGGGCAAGAGGCCGGCGGGCAGGAGGCTGAGCAGACGCAGGTCATCGCGACCGCCGACCGCCGGACCTGACCCGGGAGATGGGGAGGGCCGGCGCCAGGGGACGATCCCGGCGCCGGCCCTCGATGAAGGTTGGTCCTGTTACGGCGTTTCCGAACGGATGATCAGGGCAGGGTGCGGGCCACGGCGCAGACCGCGAGCAAGCGGTGCACGACCCAGTCGCCGGCGGCCCAGTTGATCTCGCCGACCGGCGGGCGCCAGCCGTGGGTGAAGGCGGCGTCCCGTACACCCTCGGCGTACGCGGCCAGCAGCACCGCCGTGAGCGGGCGGGTGTCGGCCGACAGGCTGTCGCGGACGGCCGCGCTGTGCTGGTCGACGACGGCCATCAGGCCGGGGTTGGCCTCGGCGACGGCGAGGCCTTCGCCGACGGTGTCGTGCAGATCGGCCAGGCTGGCGTGGGCGGAGCGGAGGGCAGCACGGGCGGCAGCGCCGGAGAACAAACCATTCATGGGGAGAAACGTTAGGGAGCCTCGGGTAGCCAACGGTTCCCCTGATCGGTGCAGCTCGGTTGAAGCTCTCCGGGCGGGGCAATCAGGCCGGCATGGACGACACCACCGTCGAGGCGCTCGGGAAACTGAGCTCGGCCCTCGAGACGACCGATCGTGCCCGCGGGCACCTGTACTCGTTCCACCAGCTCACCGGAAAGGCCGATTTCGAGCTGGACGAGGCGGTCGCGCTGTTCCGCCGGGCCGGGCACCACGCGATCGCCGACCGGATCCAGCAGGACCTGATCGGCCGCAACGTCACGCCCGGGCACTGGACGTTCCAGCTGGTCGAGGAGTACGACGACGGTTACTGGAGCGAGTTCCGCACGGTGGAGCGGGCCGCCCGCGACGAGTTGGCCGGGGGCGAACGCCACCTGTACGAGGCGGCGCTGAAGGAACGGCGGCGTACCCACGGGAAACCGGGCCACGAGGCCCGGTGACACCTGAAAGCTACTCGGCCTCGACCTGCGCGGGACGGCGGCGCTGCGCGTCGTCGGCGAGGATGACGGTGGCGACGACCATGGCCACGACCACGGCGAACAGCCAGGACGCGTCGTCGATCAGGTTCGCGGCCAGCGGAGCCTGGAAGGCGGCCAGCAGGAAGCCGACCCAGGCAAGACGGCGCTGACTCTCGGAGAGGAAACCGGCAGAACGCATTCGGAAAGTGTGGCCCGTATCGGACGGATCGCCGTCACCCGTTCGTACGATTCTCCGTTGTCCGATCGTGCCCTCAGCCTTGCGTCGCTGCCGCTCAACCGTAGCGTTTCTGCTGGTCAGCGCGGTGCTGGTCGCGGGCTGTGAGAGCGCAGCAACTCAGCCGCCCGAGGTTGCCGAACGGGTCGTGGCCGGGCCGCTGCAGGGGCGTACGGGTGCGATTCTCGTCGTCTCGAAGGCCGCTTCCCGCGTACGGGTCGTGCTGGCGAACATCCCCGGATTGCTCTACCGCGTCACCACTCCGCCCGGGGCCGGACTGATCCCGGAGGTGACCCACCGTGACGGCCCGGTCCGGGTTTCCCTGCTGCCCTCGGGCGCTGCCGGGCCGGACGAGGTGACCGTGGTGCTCAACCGCGGGGTGCGCTGGGATCTGCGCCTGCCCGCGGGGGCCGGTGAACTGCGCCTCGACCTGAGCCGGGGACGCCTCTCACGCCTCACGGCGGGCGCCTCCGGTCTGATCGAGGTGCGCCTGCCCCGCCCGTACGGGAATGTGCCGTTGATCTTCACTGGCGGGGTGGGAACACTGACCGTCACCGCGCCGCGCGACGTGCCTCTGCGGTTGAGCCTGGCCCAGGGCGCGCGCTCGGCGCTGACCCCGTGGACGGCCGACGAGGAGATCCCGCCGGCCACCACGTACGCGCCGGCCGTCTGGCCCACGGCGCGGGACCGCTACGCGCTGCGAACACGCTCGACGGTCGGGATCCTGGCGGTCCGTCGCAACTGAACCGGCCGCCAGGAAAGACCTGCTCACACGCCGGGACGGTCGACCTCGCCGCGCCAGGCGCCGCTCTCGATGCCACCGCGGCCCTCGATGAACTCCTTGAACCGCTTGAGGTCGCCCTTGACCCGGCGGTCGACGATGCCCAGCTTGTCACCGGCGTTCTCGACCAGGCCCTGCGGCTCGAAATCCATCTGCACGGTGACCCGCGTACGGGTGTCGTCGAGGCGGTGGAAGGTGACCACACCGGCCTGCTTCTCGCCCTCGGTCGCCTTCCAGGCCACCCGCTCGTCGGGAAGCTGCTCGGTGATCTCGGCGTCGAACTCGCGCTTCACGCCGGCGATCTCGGTCTTCCAGTGCGTGTGCGCGGGATCCAGCTGCCGGATTTCCTGCACGCCCTCCATGAAGCGCGGGAACTCCTCGAACTGGGTCCACTGGTTGTAGACAGCGCGGATCGGAACGTCAACGTCAACGGACTCAGTCACAGTACTCATGTGCTGAGTCGTGCCCGGCTCGGACGGCGCTAAACGGGGAGCCAGCGGAGTTTTCGGGTCCGCGTCCCCGGCCTGCCGCAGCCGCGCCCGCTGCACCTCGGCGTTCACCTGCACGCCGAGCAGCACGGCGATGTTCGACAGGTAGATCCAGACCAGGAACGCCATGAGCGCGCCGAGGCTGCCGTAGGTGCGGTTGTAGGAGCCGAAGTTCGCCACGTACAGGCCGAACCCGAACGACGCGACCGCCCACAGGAACAACGCCACCGCGCCGCCGACGGTCAGCCACCGGAACCGCGGCTGCTTGACGTTCGGCGCGATCCAGAACAGCAGCGACAGCACCAGCGTGGCCGCGGCGACCAGCACCGGCCAGCGGCCCGCGGACCAGAACTGCCGAGCCGTCTCACCGGCGTTCAGCGCGTTGCCGACGGCGTCGACCAGCGGCCCGCTGATGATCAGCCCGGCGCCGATCGCGGCCATCAGCACGAGCGCCACGGCGGCCAGGGCGATCTCCAGGAGCACCAGTTTCCACCAGGCCCTTCCTTCCCGTACGCCGTAGATCCGGTTGGACGCCCGGGTGAAGGTCGAGACGTACCCGGACGACGACCAGAGCGCGAGCAGCAGCCCGAACCCGAAGAGCACCTTGGCCGAGTCCTGCTCGACGATCAGCGCCTGCACGACCTGCACGAGGTTCTCGTTGTCGACCACCGACGCGAGCCCGAGGTCGCCCAGGATGCCGATCGTCGCCGACAGCAACGTGGAACCGTCGGTCACCAGGTTGACCAGCGCGACGATCACCACAAGCGAAGGAACAAGGGCCGTGAAGGTTTGATAAGTCATCGCGGCGGCGAAGTCAGAACAGTCGTCCTCGACATAACCCACGACACTGCGCCACAGCACCGACCGCCAATAACGCCAGCGCAGCTGACGGAGGCGGCGAGGCAGCGGGCGGGGCGTAGCGTCGTCGGCACTGGCCTCGGACTCGCGGTCGACGGTGTGCTCGGTCATGCCGACTCCTCGAGGTTCTTCCCGGCGCAGCTACCCGAGCACGCTCAGCGACAAACACAGGGGGCTTCGATGGAGAGCGCAGATGTGATCGTGGTCGGCGCCGGGCACAACGGCCTGGTCGCGGCGAACCTGCTCGCCGACGCCGGCTGGTCGGTCGTCGTGCTCGAGGCGACGCCCCACCCGGGCGGGGCGGTGCGGTCGGGCTACGTGACAGCGCCCGGCTACCTCAGTGATCTTTTCAGTTCGTTCTATCCGCTCGGGTACGCCTCGCCGGTGCTCAAGGAGCTGAACCTCGGTGAGCACGGCCTGCGGTGGACGCACGCGCCGGAGGTGCTGACCCACCTGCTGCCGGACGGCCGGGCGGCCACGCTGAGCCGGGACCTGTCGCGCACGATGGAGTCGCTCGACCGGTTCGCCGCCGGGGACGGGGAGCGCTGGCGGACCACGTACACCGAATGGCGTTCGGTCTCGCAGACGATGCTGGACACGATCCTGCGGCCGTTCCCGCCCGTGCGCGACGGGCTCGGCGTGGCCCGCCGGCTCGGCGCTCCCGGATCGCTGCGCCTGGCTCGCCGCCTGCTGCTGTCGATGCGCGAGATGGGCGCCGAGATGTTCCGCGGCGAGGGCGCGACGATCTTGATGGCGGGCTGCGCGCTGCACACCGACCTGTCGCCCGAGGAGGCCGGCGGCGGCGTGTACGGGTGGCTGCTGGCCATGCTGGGGCAGCAGTACGGCTGGCCCGTGCCGGTCGGCGGGGCCCAGAAGATCACCGACGCGCTCGTCTCGCGGCTCGAGCAGCGCGGTGGCCGGATCGTGTACTCGTCGCCGGTCACGCAGGTGCTGATCGCCCGAGGCAAGGCGATGGGTGTACGGGTTGCCGGCGGCCAGGCATATCGGGCGTATCGCGCCGTGGTCGCCGACGTGCCCGCGCCCACGATGTATCTCGACCTGGTGGGGGAGCGCTGGCTCCCGCCCCGCCTGGTGGCGGACCTGGCCCACTTCCGCTGGGACGGTGCCACGGTCAAGGTCGACTGGGCCGTGCGTACCAAGATGCCCTGGAAGAACCCGGCCGCGGCGGGTGCGGGCACCGTGCACCTGGGCGCCGACCTCAACGGCCTGACCCGTTACTCGGCCGCCCTCGCCACCGACGAGATCCCGCGCGACCCGTTCCTGCTGCTCGGCCAGATGACCACGGCCGACCCGTCACACTCGCCCGAGGGTACGGAGTCGCTCTGGGCCTACACCCACCTGCCGCAGCGCGAGCACTGGAACCCCGACGACATCGCGGCCCACGTCGAGCGCATGGAGTCGGTGATCGAGGAGCAGGCCCCCGGTTTCCGGCAGGAGGTCGTCGGCCGCAACGTCTTCTCCCCGGCCGACATGGAACGCGAGAACCCCTCCCTGGTCGGCGGCGCTCTGGGTGGCGGCACGGCGGCCGCCTTCCAGCAGCTCTTCCTGCGCCCGATCCCGGGCCTGGGCCGCCCCGACACGCCCGTCGACCGCCTCTATCTCGCCAGTTCGTCGGCCCACCCGGGCGGCGGCGTGCACGGCGCTCCCGGCGCCAACGCGGCCCGCGCGGCCCTGCTGCGCGACCGCACCCTGCTGGGCTCCGCCTACCGCTCCGTCATCAACACCGGCCACCGGGTCGTCTACGGCTGACCCGCGCGGCCACTGCGTCTACGGCTGCCTTGCGGGGCCGCCGCGTCTACGGCTGACCCGCCGCGCGGCGACTGCGGCGCGCAGGGCCGGCCACAGGCGCAGCCGGCGCGAGCTGTCGGTGGCGGCGAGGAGGTCGGCCAGCGTGTGCCGCTCCTCCGGCGGCACGAACGCGATCACGACGATCACGGGAATCACCGCGGCCAGCAATTCACAGATGACGACCAGGCCCACCACGGCGGCCACGATGGCGAACGCGGTGTAGGTCATCTCAGCGTCCGCTCACCAGGGCCGCGACGAGCAGGACCAGGGCGGCGCCGACGCAGAAGACGATCGTGGCCGCCGCGGTGACGGCACGGATCAACGGCGCTACCGGCGCGATGAAGTGTTTTGCCTGCTGGAGGGCCACGAGAAGGCACATCCCGGCCAGGGCGAGATAGATGATGCCGTTAGCGGCGAGTGAGCCGCTGGTGAGCTGTGTCGACGGATGCACGACGGCCTCCTGAATTCCGGGGGTCGGGTGAGGCACATCACGGGTTACCTCTAACATGAGGCTGACGTTGGACCGCTTGCCGCACCAGTGCATATGCATGCAGCGCGAATAAAGGACACTGCCGCATGAATCGGCTACCTGGCAGACTGCTAGGTGACGGAGCGCTCCGTGGCGGCGAGACTCTTCGTCCTCTTCATGCAGCCCGCGCTGATGCGGCACATCGCATGAATAGACGAGGATGTGTCAAGGATATGAGTGCAACCGAGGAAGTCTTCCAGGGCGAGTCGCTGACGATGGTGGCGCTGGCGGCGTCCTGCACCAACGGCAGCTGCCCTACTGTGTACCGGACCGACCGGGGAACGATCGTGGTGCAGGGTTACGCCGTTGAGGGAAGCGCCGCCGGTGTGGACCTGCCCGCGGGCGAGCTCCTGGTCGAGGTGCCCGCCGATCTGCTGGCCGCGGCGGTGCGGGCCCAGGAGTGAACGCCCCGCTTGGGGGGTCGCACCGGAAGGAGGGACGACTTGGCCGACGATCCGTTCCGCGGAAACGGCGACCCGTCATCGGCGCCGGTCGGTGTGGCCCTCCAGCGGATGCGGGTCGAGAAGGGCATCACGGGCAAGGAGCTCGGGGCGCTCGTCCGCATGAGCCAGTCCAAGATCAGCAGGATCGAGAACAGCCACGGCCCCGTCTCGCCGAGTGATGTCGGCCGGCTCGCCCGGGCGCTGGACGCCCCGCCCGCCGTGGTGGCCCAGCTTGTCGAGCGGGCCGAACTGGCGCGTAACCGGGTCACCGACATGCGGACCTCGGCGGGTTCGGTCTCCACCATGCAGCGCACGGTCGAGCGTACGGAGGCCGATGTCTCTGAGTTCCGGGTCTTCCAGCCCGACGTCGTCATGGGACTTGCCCAGACCGACGACTACGCGCGAGCCATCCTCGAGGCGGCTCATGAGATTCGCAAGGCGGTCTTTCCGGACGCCGCGAGGGTTGCCATCCCGGAAGCGGTCTCGGCCAGGGTGCGTCGGCAGATCGTGCTCGAGGACCCGGATCGGCGCTTCTACTTCCTCCTGACCGAATCCGTGCTCGGCAAACAGGTCGTCCCACCTGACCTCATGCTCGCCCAGATCGCGCGTCTGCGGCGGCTGGCGGCCCGGCCCAACGTGACCCTCAAGGTGATACCGGCCGACGCGAAGTGGACGCTGCCACACGTGCACGGCTTCGAGCTGCTGGACGACAAGGATGTCGTCATCGACATCTACAACACCTCGATCGACGCCACCGGCCGGGAGGACGTCGCCCTCTACCGGTACGTGTTCGATCGGCTCGACGAGAGCGCCACCTCCGAGGTCGGACCGATCCTCGAACGCTACCGGCGGCACTACCTCGACCTGATCGACTGAGCGGTTCAGCGGGCGCGTTCGGCGTAGTAGCGGTCGGAGTTCTCGGCGATGTCGGCCAGCCGGCGCAGGGCCTCGACGTTGCGCTGGTGCAGGAGCAGGTCGTTGATCTTGTTGCGGGCGGCCAGCAGGGGGCCGTGTTCGAACTGCTCGTGGATGGTCACGCGGGTGGCGTCGACGCCGAAGGGCTCGAGCTGGATGTCGACCACGGCCTCGCCCAGCGGCCACAGGCCGGCCCGCAGGCGCAGGCGGCGACCCGGCTCCATGAGAAGCACGGTGGAGGAGTCGTGCAGCGAGAACGGCCACGGCCCGGCCTTGTGGTGCAGCTCGGAGCCGACCTGCGGCCAGTTCGCGTCGACGTTGCGGATGTGAACGGTTCCGACCACCCAGTCGCTGTAGGTCCAGCCGTCGGAGAGCACGGCGAAGACGCTGTCCGGGGGAGCTTGAACGGTACGCTGCACAGTAGCCACGACCAGGACATACCCTGCGGAGTGCCCGGCGTAACGGGCCGGCGCAGGTTTACGGATTCGGCGGTAGGGCATCAGCCACCGCGAACGCAGCCAGCTGGAGGGGTCCTCGTGCGCATTGCCATGATTTCCGAGCACGCCAGCCCCCTGGGCGACGGCGGGCAGCAGTCACACGTCGCCGGGTTGTCGGCAGCCCTGGCCGAGCTGGGCCACGAGGTCTGCGTCTACACCCGGCGCGACGACCCCGCGGTGGCCGAGGTGGTCACCACCCCGGGCGGCATCCGGGTCGTGCATGTTCCGGCGGGTCCGCCCCACATCCTCCCGCCCGACCTCCTCCTGCCGCACATGGGGGAGTTCGCGAAATGGCTGGAGCAGCACTGGCGTACGGGGGCCTGGGTTCCCGACGTGGCCCACGCCCACTTCTGGACGAGCGGGCTCGCCGCGGTGACCGCCGCCCGCCAGTTCGGCATCCCCGTCGTGCAGTCGTTCCACGAGCTGGGCGAGATCGAGGCGGGCAGCAGCAAACCTTCCCGTACGGGTTACGAACGTGCCCTCGGCCGAGCGGTCGACCGGGTCGTCGCCCAGACGCAGGACGAGATGCTGGGCCTGGTCCGCATCGGTGTGCCCCGTTCCCGCCTGACCGTCGTGCCCGCCGGCGTCGACAGCATCCGGTTCAGCCCCGAGGGCCCGGCCGTCGAGCGTGACCCCGAGCGTCCGCGCATCCTTTCCGTGGGCCGGCTGGTCGAGCGCAAGGGTTTCGGCGACGTGCTGCAGGCCATGCGGTACGTCCCGAACGCCGAGGTGGTCGTCGTCGGCGGCCCGCCGGCCGATCAGCTGCCGGCCGACCCGGGCGCCCGTAAACTCCGCGCGCTGGCCGAGAAGCTGCAGGTCGCCGACCGGTTCCGGATGGTCGGGGCGGTCAGCGGCAAGGACATGCCGAGCTGGTACCGCTCCGCCGACGTGCTGGTGGCGGCCGACTGGCAGGAGCAGTTCGACCCGTCCGCCCTCGAGGCGATGGCCTGCGGCGTCCCGGTGATCGGCACGTCCGTCGGCGGGCTCACCGAGACCGTTGTCGACGGCCTGACCGGTGACCTCGTGCCGGCCCGCGACCCCCGCGCGCTCGGCGGGGCCCTGCGCCGGCTGGTCAACGACAAGGTCCGGCGTTTCGCGTACGCCACCGCCGCGCTCGACCGGGCCCGGCAGGCGTACTCCTGGAAGCGGGTCGCGGCGCAGGTGGGTTCGGTCTATCAGACGGTGACCGGCCGGCGCGCCGGCTCCAGCACCGAGGAAGCGATGGCGGGCTGACCCCCACGGTGTAATCCGGCATCCACCGGTTGGTGGATGCCGGGACGAGCGAGCTGTTCGATTTCCGGCGGCCCGGCTGATGTGACGCTCGGTGCATGACAGTCATCGAGGTCCAGAACCTGCGCAAGACGTACGGGGACACGGTCGCGGTGCGGGACGTCTCGTTCACTGTGGAGCGGGGCGAGATCTTCGGCATCCTCGGCCCTAACGGCGCCGGGAAGACCACCACGGTCGAGAGCATCACGGGGCTCCGGGCACCCGACTCGGGCACGATCCGGGTGCTCGGCCGCGACCCCGGCGACAAGTCCCTGCGTCGCGACGTCGGCGTCCAGCTTCAGGAGAGCCAGCTCCCGGACAAGCTCACGGTCCGCGAGGCGCTCGACCTGTACGCGTCGTTCTATCCCGAGCCGGCCGACTGGCGCGCGCTGACCCGCGAGCTCGGCCTGACCGAGAAGCTCGGCACCGCGTACGGGAAGCTCTCGGGGGTCAGAAACAGCGGCTCTCCATCGCGCTCGCGCTCATCGGGGGCCCGCAGATCGCGATTCTCGACGAGCTCACGACCGGGCTCGACCCGCGGGCCCGCCGCGACACGTGGGACCTGATCGAGTCGGTGCGCGACAGCGGCGTCACGATCGTGCTGGTCACGCACTTCATGGAGGAGGCCGAGCGGCTCTGCGACCGGCTCGCCGTGATCGACGACGGTCGCGTCGTCGCGCTCAACACCCCGGCCGGGCTGGTGTCCGGGCTCGCCACCGAGCAGCGGATCCGGTTCCGCCCATCGGCGCCGGTCGCCGACGAGCTGCTGACCGGGCTGCCCGAGGTGCACGAGGTACGCCGCCACGGGGAGCAGATCGAGGTCGTCGGCGCCGGCAACCTGCTGCACGCCGTCACCTCGGTGCTCGCCGTCAACCAGATCATCGCCGCCGACCTGCGCATCGAGCAGGCCGGCCTGGACGACGCGTTCGTGCAGCTGACCGGCCGATCGATCGAGGAGTGAACCCGATGCGCGTGTTTGCCAAACTGACTGTCACCGAGCTGCGGCTGCTTCTGCGCGAGCCGGTCGCGGCGTTCTTCGTGCTGCTGTTCCCGACCGTGCTCGTGATCATTCTCGGCAGCATTCCCTCGTTCCGCCGGACCAACGAGGATTACGGCGCCCGCCCGATCGACCTGTACGTGGGGATCGCGGTGATCCTGACCCTGGCAATGGCCGCCATCCAGGTCACCCCGGCCGTGCTGGCCCTGTACCGGGAACGCGGCGTGCTGCGACGGCTCGCCACCACCCCGGTGTCGCCGCTGAAGATGCTGGCCGCGCAGCTGGCCTCGAACGGGCTCGCCGCGATCGCCGCGACCGCGCTGGTGCTCGCGGTCGGCCGGATCGTCTTCGACGTCCCGCTGGCCGGCAACGTCGCCGGTTTCGTCCTCGCGTTCCTGCTCACCGCAGCCGGGACGCTCGCGATCGGCCTGTTCGTGGCGGCGGTCGCCCCGAGCGGCAAGGCCGGCAGCGCGATCGGCACGCTGCTGTTCTTCCCGCTGATGTTCTTCGCCGGGCTGTGGCTGCCGCGCGAGGCCATGCCGGGCGTCCTGCAACGCGTCGCCGACTTCACGCCGCTGGGTGCGGGCGAACGGGCCCTCAACGACGCGATGACGGGCAGCTGGCCCAACCTGCTGTCGGCTACGGTTCTGGTGGGATACCTGGCCGTTTTCGGGTCCGCGGCGGTCCGCATGTTCCGCTGGCAGTGACGGGGTAGGAAGCAATGGAACGCACCGATCGGATCGTGGCGCGGCTGCCGTACATCGCTCTCGGCGCCTCGGTGGTCCTGGTGGCCGCCGCCGTCACGGTCGGCATCCCGCACGCGCCGTGGCCGATCGTGGGTTCCGCCGTCGTCGTCACCGCGGCCTGGCTTGCCTTCTGGATTCAGATGCACCCGGAGTGGGAGCACGACGAACCCAAGATGATCGTGTTCTTCGCCGGACTGATCGGGCGGATCTATCTGCTCATCTGGTCCAGCCCCCTGTTCGGGTTCTTCGTCTGGAGCGCCTACCTGCTGGTTACCCGGCTGGGGAGCTGGCGCCGGGTGCTGGCGGCCACCCTCGTCGCGACGGCCTTGGCCGTCTCGCATATCGGCGGCTTCGCCAGCCTCGGCGAGCCCGGCGTCCTCCCGATCCTGCTCGTCGTGCTGCTGATCAACGCCGGCGTCGCCCACGTGATGATCTGGGTGAGCATGTGGACCCACGAGCAGGGCCTCAAACGCAACCGTATGGTCGAGGAACTGGCCCTGGCGAACACCAAGCTCGCCGCCGCCCTCAAGGAGAACGCCGGCCTGCACGCCCAGCTGCTGGCCCAGGCCCGTGAGGCCGGTGTGCTCGACGAGCGGCAGCGGATGGCCGGCGAGATCCACGACGTGCTGGCCCAGGGCCTCACCGGCATCGTCACCCAGCTCGAGGCGACCGGCGCCGCCGCCGACCGGCCCGACGACTGGCGGCGGCACCTCGACAACGCCAAACGCCTGGCCCGCGACAGCCTGACCGAGGCGCGCCGGTCGGTGCAGGCGCTGCGCCCGCAGACCCTGGACGGTGCCATGCTGCCCGACGCGATCGGCGACCTGGTGACCGACTGGTCGCGGGTGCACGAGGTGGCGGCGGAACTGGTCACCACCGGAACGCCCCGGCCGCTGGTGCCTGAGATCGAGGCGACCCTCCTGCGTACGGCTCAGGAAGCCCTGGCCAATGTCGGGCGGCACGCCGACGCGGGCCGGGTCGGGCTCACGCTGTCCTACATGGAGGACGTGGTGACGCTGGACGTTCGTGACGACGGGCACGGGTTCGACCCCGGCGAGCCCCGGGCGGTCTCCGAGGACGGCGGCTACGGGCTGGCGGCCATGCGGGAACGGCTGGCCCGGATCGCCGGAAGCCTCGAGGTCGAGTCGGCACCGGGTTCGGGCACCGCGCTGTCGGCCTGCGTGCCGGCCATCCCGGTCGAGGCCGCCGCGTGATCGGGCTGCTCATCGTCGACGACCACCCCGTCGTACGGGACGGGCTGCGCGGCATGTTCATCGGCGACGACCGCTTCGAGGTGCTGGGCGAGGCCGGCGACGGCAACGAGGCGCTGGCCCTGGTGCCCGCGGTCGACCCCGACGTGGTGCTGATGGACCTGCGCATGCCCGGCATGGACGGCGTGACCGCGATCAAGGAGCTGCGCCGGCGTGGCTCGCGGGCCCGGGTGCTGGTGCTGACCACGTACGACACGGACGCCGACGTTCTCCCCGCGATCAAGGCGGGTGCCACCGGCTACCTGCTCAAGGACGCCTCACGGCAGGAGCTGTTCCGGGCCGTCGAGGCGGCGCACCGGGGCGAGTCGATGCTCTCCCCGGCGGTGGCCGGCCGGCTGATGGGCAACCTGCGCTCGCCCGCGAAGGAGCCCCTCAGCCAGCGCGAACTCGAGGTGCTGACGCTGATCGCCCGCGGCAACTCGAACAAGGAAGCGGCCAGCCGGCTGTTCATCAGCGAGGCCACCGTGAAAACTCACCTGCTGCACGCGTACGCGAAATTGGGTGTTCGCGACCGCGCGGCGGCTGTTGCCGTGGCCTTCGAGCGCGGGCTGCTCTGACTACGGCTGCGGTTCGCCCCGGTATGTTCCGAAACTCCACAGGTTGCCCTCGGGGTCGCGGGCGATGAACTCGCGGGAGCCGTAGTCGGTGTCCGACAGCGGCTTGACGACCTCGGCGCCCGCCCGGCTGGCCCGCTCGTGCAGCGCGTCCACGTCGTCGGCCACCACGTAGCAGCCGAACGTGCCCGGTTTCAGCGCCCACGGGTCGTCCTGGCCGCGGCCGCTCGCCGAGCCCAGCATGATGCCGCCGCCCAGCGGCCAGGACAGCTGGGCGTGGTCGACCCGGTCGGCGTCGCCGTACGAGACGACCTCCTCGAAACCGAACGCGTCGACCAGGAACCGGATCAGGGCGCGGGCGTCGGCGGCCCGCAGCGTCGGCCACACCTGGGGTGGCGGTGTCTTCGCATCAGTCGTGTTCGCATCAGTCATGAGAGTCATCGTGCGCGGGTTGGAGCTGCAGCGCTTGGACAAAAGCGAACTCGTCGGCCAGCCACTCGGACGGGGTGCAGCCGGCCAGGGCGCGGAACTCGCGCACCAGGTGAGACTGATCGGCGTATCCGTGGGCGGCGGCCACCTCGGCTATGCGGCGGTGGGGGCTCAGGGATCGTCTTGCCCGGTCGAAGCGGGCTACCCTGGCTGCTTCTTTGGGGTTGAGCCCGGTTTCGGCGCGGAACCTGGTGGTCAGGTGACGGTTGCTCCAGCCGACCTCCTCGGCCACTCGGCCCACGGGAACATTCCGGACAATCCGCTCCCAAGCGTGGGTGATCTCGGGCCTTGCCTTGTCCGGATTTATCCGCTTGTTCAGCCATGTGTCGAGTTGAGCGAGCCGGCTCGGCCAGTCGGCGGCGTGGGCGAGACGCTCCCGGATCTCGGCGACGGCCCTGTCACCCAGCAGCGCGGCGGCGTCGACATCGAGGCCGCCCAACTCGCCCGCGGGCAGCCCGAGAAGCGCCCGGCACCCCGACGGCGAAAGGGCGACCTGAAGGCCCGCCTGCCGCCCATCGTGCGTGATCACCGCCGGCGTGAGGTGCAGCCCGCCGATCAGGGCGTCGTAGCGGCCCGCGCCCTGTCGGGGGTCGGGGTGCGACTCCACGACCAGCGGATCGTCAAGGGTCAGGATCATCGTCAACGACGGCGACGGCAGACCCAGATGCCGCATCGGTGGCACACCCCGCTGGCGATAACCGGAGTAGGACACAACGTACGGCCGCAGGGCCTGCGACGGGCGGCCCCGCACGTACTCGTCGACGACCACCGGCTCCCCACCCTCCGCCGAGATCAGCTCGTAGTACAACTCCTACCTCGGCCCACCCTTCCGGGGGCCACCACCCTCGTCGAGGCTCCACCCTCGCGAAGACGGCTTCACCGTACGCCGAAAAGCGAGGGCCCGGCCGGTTATCCACATTGGCGGGTTATCCACAGGGGGCGCGACGGCCGAGCCCGGAAAGTGCGAGCATCGGCTCCATGGCGAACGCGGTAGTGATCGGCGCAGGCATCGGAGGGCTCGCCGCTGCCCTGGCGCTCCAGCGCCGCGGGTGGTCGGTGACCGTGCTCGAGCGGGCCCCCGCCCTCGAAAACGTCGGAGCCGGCCTGGCCGTCGCGCCGAACGCGCTGCGGGCCCTCGACCAGCTCGGCGTGGGCGGATCGGTGCGGGAGCTGTCCGCGTTGCAGGGCACAGCCGGGATCCAGCGGCCCGACGGCGGCTGGATCACGCGGACGGACACTTCGGCGGCGGAGGCACGGTTCGGCGAGCCGACCATCGTGGTGCACCGGGCGGCCCTGATCAGCGTGCTGGCCGACGCGCTGCAGCCTGGCACCCTGCGACTCGGCGTGACGGCCGGTGACGTCTCGCCGGAGGGCACGGTGGTCACTCCGGGCGGCACGCTGACGGCCGAGCTGGTGGTTGCGGCCGATGGACTGCATTCCCGCGTACGGGGGAGCCTCCTGCCCGACGTCGGCGAGCCGGTCCATGCGGGGGTGACGAGCTGGCGGTTCGTCCTTCCGCGGCCGCCGGGCGAGCTGGTGCTCTCCGAGACCTGGGGCGACGGGAAAGTGTTCGGTGTCGTGGGGCTGGGGGACGGGCGCGTGTATTGCTACGCCACGGCGCCCGCCCCGCCGCAGCAGTCCGCCGGGTCTGCCTCGTCCTCGCAGCAGCGTGGTGCGCCGGGCCCGTCGCCGGAGCGGCAGTCCACTGCGCCCGGCCCTTCGCAACAGCCCACTGCGCCCGGCACGTTCCGGGAGCGGCAGCCCACCGCCTCCGGTCAGCCGGCGGAGCGAGAGGCCAGTGCCTCGGCGGCGGAGAAGGCTGAGCTCGTGCGGTTGTTCGGTGGGTGGCATGCGCCGTTGCCCGACCTGATCGCAGCGGCCGACGACGTCATCCGGACGGACATCCGGTGCCTCGACCCGACGCCGTCGACGTTCCACGCAGGCCGGGTGGTGCTGCTGGGGGATGCCGCGCATGCGATGACGCCGAACCTCGGGCAGGGCGCGTGTCAGGCGATCGAGGACGCGGTGGTGCTGGCCGCCCACGCCGGTGAGCCCGACGGGCCGGCTCGTTACTCGGCGGAACGGGTGCCGCGGGCGACGGCGGTGGCGGCCGCGTCGCGCCGGATCGGGCGGGTGGCCGGGCTGAGCGGGGTGGCGGCCGTTCTTCGTGACACGGGCATGGCGCTCGCCGGGAAGCTCGGGCCCAACCTGGTGCTGCGCCAGATGGACCGGATCTTCACGTGGCGCCCGCCGCCGTGATCACTCGCCGTGGTCCGCGCTCGGCGGCTGTGGGCGGTGGTTTCCGGCGGCAGCTGGGCTTGGCGGGTGCCGCCGTGATCTTCGGCCGCGGTCATGGCTGCGTGATCGCGTGCATGAGCCGGCCGTCCGGGGTGCGCTCGCGGCCGCAGCCGCCCCGGGGTGCGCTCGCGGCCGCAGCCGCCCCGGGATGCGCTCGCGCCCGCCGCCGGCCGGGGATCAGTCGGCGAGGGCGTTGGCGAGGTCGTCGCGGAAGGCGCGTTCGGTGTCCGTGACAGTTTCGCCGCCGATGCCGAGCATGCCGCCGGTGGAGGCGGCGCCGACGACGCTTTCGGCGATCTCCACGAGCCAGTGCTTGTAGGTCTCCGCGTCGGCCTGGGCTGCCTTGACGGTCAGCAGGGCGTTGGCCTCGGCGGCGCGGCCGAGCACGTCCTCGGCGTACGCGATGGGGTCGCTCGGCTCGATCACCGGCGGCTCCTCACCCAGGTCGGGGTCGCCGACGCGGGACACGATCGCCCCGGCGACCGCCGCGACCAGGGGACTGGCCGACACCCGGGCGTCCGAGATGACGTCGAGCCCGGCGGCCGACTCCGCGCGGGTCTTGCGTGCGCTGTCGGGGCTGGCGGCGCTCGCCGCGGTGAGGACCGACTGGGGCAGGCCGACGAGCAGCCCCCACTCCGAGTCGGTGAAGCCCAGGGCCGAGTACAGCGGATCGTCGCTCACGGTGAATCCTTACGTTCGGTGAAACCTCGTCCGGCTCTTATACCCCACGAGCTACCTCATCGATCACGCTCCGGCGGCCGAGAAACCGCGTGTCGGTCGAGGTCCGGGGATTTGAGCGGCTTGAGGTCGCGGCCAGGAATCAAGGGCGGAGGTCGCAATGAGCCAGGGGAAGGGGGCGGCGAGGGGAAGAGGGGCGAGGGGGACCTCAAATTTGAGGGCTGGGCGTAGCCGAGTGCGGGAGGCGACTTGATCCGGGACCCGGGCGGGGTTGGTCCGGGCGTGGGGCGAGCTCAGTCGGGCTCGAATGCTGTTGCGCTGTCGGGGTAAGCGGCCAGTGTCGCGCCGTTGACCTGGCGGACGGTGAGCTGTTCGGCGGCCGGCCTGACGATCATTGTTCCGCCGCCGGGCAGGCAGATGCCGAGCCGGCTGGGGGAGCCGAGAGCCGCCAACACCTGGCGTTCGGGCCTTCCGGGGCCGCAGGCGAGCTCGTCGGTCGCGGCCAGGAGCTGCACATCGAGGCGGGCGCCGCCCGGTGTTGTCAGCGTCTGGGCCACGCTCCAGCGCCCGGCCCACACGGCGGCCAGCCGATAACCGGGCACCTCCGGCACGTACAGGGGGACGCCGACCGCCTCGAACTTCTGCGCCCGCCACCGGTCCTGGCATCCCCATGTGGCCAAGCCCGCGACGACGACGGTGACGGCGATCCCTGCGACGGCGAGCCGCCGTCCGAGCGACAGGTGGACGGCGAATGCGGCCGCGCCGAACAGAAGGCCCGCCTCGAGCCGGTTGCGTTCGAGACCCAGCACGAGCGGGGCGATAACCAGCGGCAGCAGAATCAGCGGGACAACCACATGCGTACGGGGCCAGGAGCCGCGGACCCGCACCACCGCAATGACAGCGGCCGCCCCGATCGCTGCCGCCATCGACCCGCCCAACCCGATCACCGGGTCCATGTCGGCGAAGTCGGGCACCTGGTAGCCGGCCAGCGCGCTCAGCACCGCGCCGAGCGCCGCCGACGTGATCGCCCCGCACACCAGCCCATCGACGACCATCACCCGATGGTGCCCGCCCCAGGCAAGCCGCTCACCGACAGCGCACGCACCAAGCGCGCGCCCGGGCAAGCGGCTCACCGACGGCGAACGCACCGGCCAAGCACCAGGCACGCGCCGGCCAAGCACCGGGCACCCGCCGGACAGACCGCTATGCAGCGGTGAGCAGCTGGTTCTCCTTGACCACCGGCACCGACAACGTCTTGTAGCCGACCTCGTCGAAAAGCACCGTCATCCGGTCCTCCTCGTACCCCATCACCGTCCCCGGTCCCCACTCGCCGTGGCGGACCTTGGCGTGGATGGGGAACGGCTCGTCGGCGGTGGCCGTCTCGACCTCGACGGCGGTGCCCTCGGCGCAGTTGTCGCAGTGGCCGCACGGCTTTTTCAACTCCTCGCCGAAGTAGGCGAGCAGCGTCTGCGTCCGGCAGGCCCGGGTCTCGGCGAAGCCGCGCATCATGTCGGTCCGCGAACGCGACACCACCTGTTGCCGTTCGTGCTCCTTGACCGCCGCCGTCGCGGCCGCCGCGGGTAACGGCGCGAAGACCGGGACCGTCAGCTTGTTGCCCCGCCCGGTGACCGCCGCGCCGACGTGTTCCAGCAGGCCGAGGTACGACCCCAGCTTGCGTGGCCCGAGCCCGGTGGCCTCCTTGAGCTGGGTCTTGGTCTGCGGCCCCTGGCGCAGCGCCGCCGCCAGTTCGCGCAGTTCGACCTCGTCGGGGGAGCCGCCGTTGAAGAACCGCTGGATCGCTTCGTCCTCGGCCCGCCACAGCAGCAGGGCCTGCGCCGGTTCGTCGTCGCGGCCGGCGCGCCCGATCTCCTGGAAGTAGCTGTCCGGCGAGTCGGGCAGGGCGACGTGCGCGACCCAGCGGATGTTCGGCTTGTCGATGCCCATGCCGAACGCCGACGTGGCCACCATGATGTCGATCTTGTCGGCGGTGAAGTCCTCGTGTTTCTGCTCGCGTTCCCGCGCCGCCATCCCGCCGTGGTAGAACTCGGCCGGATGTCCCGCGTCGGTGAGACGGGCCGCCAGTTCCTCGGCCGTACGCCGGGTCGCGACATAGATGATGCCGGGGCCCGCCGCGGAGTCGAGCAACGCGGTCAGTTTGCGCCAGCGGTAGTCCTCGTCGGGGCAGTACGCCACCTCGAGGAACAGGTTGCGCCGGTCCAGCCCGGAGACGTGGATCTCGGGTTTGTCCAGGTGCAGCCGCTCGATGATGTCGTCGCGCACCGGCGGGGAGGCCGTCGCGGTCAGGGCCAGCACGGGCGGCCGGCCGATCCCCTTGATCAGGTCGCCCAGGGCCAGGAATTCGGGCCGGAAGTCGTGCCCCCAGGCCGAGATGCAGTGCGCCTCGTCCACGGCCACCAGGCCGGGTTTCAGCGCCTTGACCTCGGCCATCCGCTCGGGGTCGCTGAGTTGCTCGGGGGTGATGAACAGGAATTCGGCGCGGCCCTCCCGCAGTTCGCGGATCGCCTCGCGCTGCTGTGCGGGTGTCTCGGCCGAGCTCACCCGTACGGCTCGGATCTTGGGGTTGTCCCGTTCGTTGAGCGCGGCGATCTGGTCCTGCTGCAGGGCGAGCAGGGGCGAGATCACCACCGTGGGGCCGGGCAGCAGCACGGCCGGGATCTGGTAGATCGCCGACTTGCCGGCCCCGGTGGGCAGCACGACAAGGGCGTCGCGGCGGCGCAGCACGGCACGCATCGGCTTGAACTGACCAGGGCGCAGGGAAGGCCACCCGAAGTGTTGCCGGGCGACCTTGCGCAGGCGGGGTCCGTAGACGGGAAGCTTCATCGAGCGGCCATTGTGCCCCACGGGTTCGTCAGGCAAACGCTTACGCGATCTTGGGGAGGATCTCGTTGGCGTACAGCTCGAACAGCCCCGCGTAATCGGGCCCGGTGTTGGCCACATAGACCTCGTCGAAGCCGGCCTGGCGGTACTGGTCGATCATCTCGAGGTGGGCCGCCGCGTCGTTGCCGCAGACGAACGCCTCGCGCACCATGTCCTGGGTGACCAGCTGAGCCGCCTGCTCGAAGTGCTTCGGCGAGGGCAGCACCTGGGAGAGCTCACCGGGCACCCCGGCGTTCGGCCATTTCTCGTACGCGATCCGTGCGCCCTCGTCCTCGGTGGCGGCGAAAGCGGCCTTGAACCCGGCTTGCGCGATCTTGGAGCCGCCGCCGTTCTCGCGGAACCGGGACACCAGCTCGCCGTCGGGCATCGTGCTGACGTAGCCGTCGCCGATCCGCGCGGCCACGTCGACCGCCTTGGGGCCGAACCCGGAAATGTAGATCTCGACCGGCTTCTCGGGCAGCGTGTAGATGCGCGCGTTCTCCACGGTGTAGTGCTTGCCGTGGTGCGAGAACATGCCGCCCTGCCACAGACCCCGCATCACCTCGACGGCCTCTTCGAGCATTTCCAGCCGTACGTCCAGCTCCGGCCACGCGTCGCCGAAGATGTGCTCGTTGAGCGCCTCGCCCGTGCCGATGCCGAGCCGGAACCGGCCCCCGGTGAGCACGGCGCTGGTCGCCGCGGCCTGGGCGATCACGGCCGGGTGGATCCGTACGGTCGGGCAGGTCACCGCCGTGGTGATCGGCAGCGACGTCGCCTGGCTGAGCGCCCCGATCATCGACCACACGAACGGGCTGTTGCCCTGCGCGTCGACCCACGGGTGGTAGTGGTCGGAGATCCAGAGGGCGGAGAAGCCGGCCTTCTCGGCGGCGCGGGCCTGGGCCAGGAGGTCGGCGGGACCGTACTCCTCGCAGGAAAGGAAGTATCCGATACGCATATGCGCCGGTGTACCCCTATTTCTTGCCCCCGAACATGCGACGGATCGCCCACAGCAGCAGCAGGAACGCCAGGGCCACGCCGAGCAGGCGGACGGCGTGCACTTCGGACCAGTCGACACCGGACGCGGCGAGCGGGGAGGGGGTCACCAGCGCATGGTATCGGGCGCTTTTACCCAGAGCTAATAGAAAGGTTTGTTGACTGAAACAGGTTCGGGGTGTGAACATGGGTCGGCACAACGGGGGTGCGCTCCGACGAGCGTGCCGATCGTCACCGGAGGTACGGGGGCTTATGCCGAACCATGGCGAATTGCCGGAACTGGCCGCGACGGTGCTGCAGCCGGGATTCGCCGGCACCACCGCGCCCGACTGGGTCCGGCGGTGGCTCGGCGAAGGACTCGGCGGCGTCGCCCTGTTCGCCCGCAACGTCGAGTCGCCCGCGCAGGTCGCGGCTCTGACCGCCCAGCTGCGCGCCGAGCGTCCGGACGTGCTGGTCGCGATCGACGAGGAAGCCGGTGACGTCACCCGGTTCGAGTCGCGGCACGGCAGCTCCCGGCCGGGCAACCTGGCCCTGGGGGCGATCGACGACGTGCTGCTGACCGAGGAGGTCGCCCGCGACCTGGGCGCCGACCTGGCCGACGCGGGCATCACCCTCGACTACGCGCCCGACGCCGACGTCAACAGCAACGCGGCCAACCCCGTGATCGGCGTACGGGCGTTCGGGGCCGAGCCGCAGCTGGTGGCCCGCCACTCCGCCGCCTTCGTCCGCGGCCTGCAGTCGGCCGGCGTCGCCGCCTGTGCCAAGCACTTCCCGGGCCACGGCGACACCAGCGTCGACTCGCACCACGACGTTCCGCTGATCGATCGCGACCGGGCCCAACTGGCCGACTGCGAGCTGGTGCCGTTCCGGGCCGCGATCGAGACCGGCGTCCGGGTGGTGATGACCGGGCACCTGCTCGTCCCGGCGTACGACACCGAGCTGCCGGCCACCCTCAGCCACAAGATCATGACCGGGTTGCTGCGCGAGGAGCTCGGTTTCGACGGGCTGATCGTCACCGACGGCATCGAGATGCAGGCCGTACGCCGGAGGTACGGGCTCGCCGGCGCAACCGTGAAGGCGCTCGCGGCCGGGGTCGACGCGATCTGCGTGGGCGGCGACCACGCCGACGAGCAGACCGCGGTCCTGCTGCGCGACGCCATCGTGGCCGCCGTCCGCTCGGGCGAGCTGCCCGAGGAACGGTTGCGCGCGGCCGCCTCCCGGGTGAACGAGCTGGGCGCCTGGACCACGGCCGCGCAAACCGCCACCGGCGCCCGAGCGACGGCCGACAAAGCCCGCGCGACCACCGATGCAACCCGCGCGACGGCCGACAAAGCCCGCGTGACCGCCGATGCAGCCCGCGCGACCGTTGGTGCAGCCCACTCCGCGGCCGACGCGGTCGGTTCTGCCGCCGATGCAGCCCGCTCGGCCGTCGACGCCGCTGGCGCGACCGCCGATGCCGCCGGCTCGGCCCGCGAGGTAGCGGTTCTGACCCGTACGGACGGGGTGGGGTTCGCCGCCGCACGCCGGGCCGCTCGGGTCACGGCGACCGGCGACGCCCCAGTGCTGCCGGTCAGCGAGCCACCGCACGTGGTCGAGTTCGCCCCGCCGCGCAACATCGCGATCGGTGCCGAGACGCCGTGGGGTGTGGGGGCGCCGCTCGACGTCCTGCTGCCCGGCACGACGTCGGTGCGGCTGGGCGAGGAGGACCTCGGGGCCGAGCCCGCCGCGACGGTGCTCGACGGCGCCGCCGGACGCCCGCTCGTGCTGGTGGTGCGGGATGTGCACCGGCACGCCTGGCTGGCCGACACGCTGACCGCCGTGCTGGCTCGGCGGCCGGACGCGATCGTGGTCGAGATGGGCGTGCCCGAGACCGTCACCGGGGCGGTGCACATCGCCACCTACGGCGCGACCCGCGCCTGTGGCGTGGCCGCGGCCGAGCTGATCGCCGGCAGGAGCGTGCCCGCCCCGGCCCCGCAGCCCCTGGCTGCCTGAGGACTCCGGTTGCCGGCGGTCGTAGCGGGGGCGTCGACCGCCGGCAACCGGTCGCGGCAGGCGCGGGGCGGGGTCACGGCAACCGGTCGCGGCAGGCGCGGGGCGGGGTCGCGCAGGCGCGGGGCGGGGTCACGGCAACCGGTCGCGGCAGGCGCGGGGCAGGGTCGCGCAGGCGCGGGGCGGGGCGGGGCCGCGGCAGGCGGTCGCGGCAAGCGGTCTCGGCAGGGTCGCCGCAGGCACGGGGCAGGTTTGCCGCAGGTGCGGGGCGGGGTCGCGGCAGCCGGCCGCGACAACGCGGGGCGGGCCCGAGGCGGCCGGTCAGCTTTCGATGATGTCGTTGTATTCCGGGTGCTCGGCGACGTACTTGGCGAAGAACGGGCACGCCGGATAGACCCGCGCTCCCCGCGCCCGCAGCTCGTCGAGGGTGCGCTGGGCCAGCACGCTGCCCAGGCCCTGGCCGCGGAACCGCCGGTCGACCTCGCTGTGGGTCACGACAACGACGCCGTCGCGGACCCGGTATGCGGCCATGCCGCCCACTTCACCGTCGACGGTCAGCTCGAAGCGCTGCTCGGCCGGGTTGTCGCGCACATCGACGTCGCTCATCGTCAAAGTTTAGGCTCGCGCGGCCCCCGTACGCTGGAAGGGTGTTGAAACCCACGCGGCGCATCGCCCTCGTCCTCAGCTCGGCCACCCTCCTCGGCGCGCTCCTCGCCGGGTGCAGCAGCGACAACGTGAGCTGCGGCCTCGACCAGTGCACCGTCTCGCTCGAGCGGGAGACCAACGCCAGCGCGAGCTTCCTGGGGGTGGAGGCCAAGTTCATCAGCGCCGACGCCAACACCGTGACCCTCGAGGTCGCCGGCGAGCAGATCAGCCTGACCAAGGGCCAGCAGGCGGTTGAGGTCGCCGGGCTGCAGGTGTCCCTCGACAGTGTCACTCAGGACAGGATCGGCCTGCAGGTCTCGCGCTAGCACATTCCGGCGTTCCCGTCCCGGGTTTGGAAAAACTCGGGACGGGTGAATGTGGTCGGCATGACATCAGCCGCCTCGAACGTCAAAGGCACCGCCTCGCGTGCCGCCAACAGCAAGCCGCTCGAATACCTGGCTCGGGGCGGCTTCGTCGGATACGGCATCATCCACCTGATCTTCGCGTGGATCGCCCTGCAGGTGGCGTTCCAGGGCTCGAAGCAGGAGAGCGACCAGTCCGGTGCGCTGCAGACCCTGGCCGGCAACAGCGTGGGCAAGACGCTGCTCGTCATCATCGCCGTCGGCATGATCGCGATGGCGATCTGGCAGGCCTTCGAGGCCGCCATCGGCGAGAGCGGCCCGCAGGACAACTCGGCCAAGGCCGAGCGCGTGCTCAACGTCGCCCGCGCCCTGCTTTACCTGTACCTCGGCTGGATCGCCATCAAGGTGCTGCAGGGCTCGAACGCCTCGATGGGCGACAACTCGCAGAGCAAGACCTCCACCATGATGGACAGCACCGGTGGCCGCTGGCTGATCGGGTTCGTGGGTCTCGTCGTGATCGGCGTGGGCGTCGGCATGGCGATCTACGGCTACAAGGAGAAGTTCACCAAGCACCTCAACACCGGGCAGATGCCGGCGGGCTCGCGCCGCACGATCGTGCGGCTCGGCAAGTCGGGTTACCTGGCCAAGGGCACCGCGTACGCCATCGCCGGCGTGCTGGTCGTGGTGGCCGCGGTGAACTACGACCCGGAGAAGGCGCGCGGCCTCGACGCGGCCCTCAAGACCCTGGCTGGTTACTCGTGGGGCACCTGGCTGCTGGCGTTGATCGCGCTGGGCATCGCCTGCTTCGGCGTCTACTGCTTCGCGCAGGCCAAGTACCGGAAAGTGTGAGCCACCTCCGATCCTGCCGCGGGAAGGTTGCGGGTACCGGCGATCTGGGAATGCCAGGTCGCTGGTGCCCGCACTTTGCTGCGAAGGAGATTTGAGTGCCCAGCACTGTGAACGCCGTACTCGTTGTCGTTGCCGTGACCGGGCTGGCCATCGCGCTGGTCGTCGTCCTGCACCGGATCGTCGGACGGCTCGGCCGCCGGTCGAAGCTCGCCTCCGACCTGGCCCGCACGACCCACAAGCCGTTCCTGGCCACCACGATCCTGTTCGCCGTCCAGCAGGCGCTGCGGGTGGTGACCACCGACTTCCCCGGACGCGCGGGCTTGCTGCACGCGCTGGTGGTGCTCTTCATCGCCGCGTTCGCCTGGCTGGTCGCCGCCTGCCTGCTCGTGCTGGAGGACGTGGCGCTGTCCCGCTGGCGTACGGACGTGCCGGACAATCTGCGCCGCCGCCGCTTCAAGACCCAGCTCGTGATGATTCGCCGGATCACCGTGGCCACCATTGTGGTCCTCGCCCTGGGCGTCGTGCTGATGACCTTCCCGGGTATCCGGGCGCTCGGCGCCAGCGTGCTCGCCTCGGCCGGGATCGTCAGCGTGATCGCCGCCCTGGCCGCGCAGAGCACGCTGGGCAACGTGTTCGCCGGGCTGCAGCTCGCGTTCAGCGACGCCGTCCGGGTCGACGACGTGGTGGTCGTCGAGGGGGAATGGGGCCGCATCGAGGAGATGACGCTGACCTATGTCGCGGTGCAGATCTGGGACGACCGGCGGCTGGTGATGCCCACCTCGTACTTCACCACCAAGCCGTTCCAGAACTGGACCCGCTCGTCCTCGGCTGTGCTCGGCACGGCCGACGTGGACGTCGACTGGTCGACCGAGATCGAGCCGCTGCGCACCGAGCTGCGCACCACCTGCGAGGGCTCGGAGCTGTGGGACGGCCGGGTCTGCGTGCTGCAGGTGACCCAGGCGACCGGCGGCATGGTGCGGTTGCGGGCCCTGGTCAGCGCGGCCGACGCGCCGTCGCTGTGGGATCTGCGCTGCCTCGTGCGCGAGCGGCTGGTGAGGTTCGTCTGGGAGCACCAGCGCACGGCGCTGCCGCGCTTCCGGGCCGACATGGCCACGGTGACCCGGCCCCGGCCCGAATCCCCGCGCCCGGTGTCGCCCGCCGAGCCCGAGGAGAGCCGGTTCTACACGGGTGAGGACGGCGACGAGCGGGCCGCGACGTTCTCCGGACCGGAGGAGCCCATACCGGTTTCCGCGAACCGATGACGCGTTCTGGCAGGTTCTTCGCAAGAGGATTGACTCGCCGGTGATCAGGGCATACACCGGGACACGGAAGGGAGAACACCATGGCCGATGTCCTGAACGGTCGCACCGCTGCGCCCTCTGATCAGTCCACCGCCGAGCTGATTCAGCGCGCCAGCGAGCAAGTCAGCCGGCTCGTTCGTGACGAGATCGCATTGGCCAAGGCCGAGCTCGCGGAGAAGGGCAAGCATGCCGGCATCGGCATCGGGCTCTTCGGCACCGGCGGCGTGCTGGCCATGTACGGGGTCGGCACGCTCATCGCCACCCTGATCATCGTTTTCGACCTGTTCCTGCCGCTGTGGCTGGCGGCGTTGATCATTACGGTGGCGCTCTTCCTGGTCGCCGGCATTCTCGCCCTGGTCGGCAAGAAGCAGGTGACCAAGGCCGTTCCCCCGGAGCCCCAGGCCGCGATCGAGAGCGTCAAGGCCGATGTCGAAGAGGTCAAGCACGCGGTCAAGGAGCGGAGTCGCGGATGAGCGAGAACAACGGATCGGCGGCGCCCAAGCCGACGGTCGAGGAGCTGCGTGCCGAGATCAAGCAGACGCGCGCGGAGCTCGGCGAGACGGTGCAGGCGCTCGCCGCCAAGGCGGACGTGAAGGCTCGGGCCCGCGAGCAGGTCGAGCAGACCAAGCTCAAGGTCAAGGCCCAGGCCGCCGAGGCGACCGAGCGCGTACGCGGGGTGGCCGCGGCCGCCGCCGGCGCGGTCTCGGGAAAGGTTCACGAGGTGACCGACCAGGCCACCGAGAAGGTCAACCAGAACGGTACGAGCGACCTTGCCGGGCAAGCGCGGGAACAGATACGGAACAGTCCGGTTCCGATTTCCCTTGTTTTCGCGGGCGCGGTCGCGATCGTGGGCATCATTCTGATCGTGCGAGGGAGACGACGGTGAGCGGCAAGGTTTCGAAGCTGGCCTACAAGCCGGTCGGGTTGCTGCTCGGCATCGGCGCGGGCGCGCTGGCCGGACTCGTATTCAAGGAAGTCTGGAAACTTACCGCAGGTGACGACGACGCCCCGAACGCGACCGACGAGGATCGGGGCTGGGGCGAGATTCTCGCGGCGGCCGCGCTACAGGGCGCGATCTTCTCACTCGTGAAGGCGGCCGTCGATCGAGGCGGGGCCGTTGGCGTGCGGAAAATGACTGGTCAATGGCCTTCGTGAAGTTAGGTTAACAGTCGTTGGTCTCCCACTCCGTGAGAGCGAAGTGGGGGGCCATTTCCATATCAGCGGTTGCTTATTCGAATCTCTCCAGGGGCAGCTTTGCGACCCGTTTTTCGGGTACAGTGTGCCCAGTTTTTGCGTACGTGGTTCGCTGCTTCCGCCCGATCGCGGGAAGCCGGTCACCCACCGGGGACTCGAAGCCGGGCGGATGGGACGTCCTCTGAAAGGCCGCCTCACGGCGCCGCTGCTCGAAAACGGTCATCGGCCCGGGGCATCGCGGGGCCGGCATTTTCAGAAGGAGAGTTCAGCATGGCGCAAGGAACCGTGAAGTGGTTCAACGCAGACAAGGGCTTCGGCTTCATCACCGTCGACGGCGGGGGTGCTGACGTGTTCGTCCACTTCTCGGCCATCCAGACGAGCGGCTACCGCACTCTGGAAGAGAACCAGCGGGTCGAGTTCGAGATCGCCCAGGGCCAGAAGGGCCCGCAGGCGGAGCAGGTTCGCCCGCTCTGAGAACCCCATGCCGGTTGCGAGACCGGCTGCCGATCGCCTGGCGGAGGTCGGCTCTAGCGCAGAAACCCCCGCATCCTCGCTGAGGATGCGGGGGTTTTGTTATCGGCCCGCGGCCGTCTCGGCCCGTTTCGCGCGAGCCCTCGTGCGCTCGCCCAGGATGATCAGAATCAGTCCGCCGACCGCCACGACAGGACCGACGACCGCCCAGATCCGGATTCCGCTCATCCGGCTGTCGGTGAGGACGTCGAAACCCTGCAGCGTCCACAGGGCGCCGACCACCACGGCCAGCACGCCGAGGGCCATGGGGAGCCAGCCGTGGAGCGTGCGCGGTGCCGGTTCGTTCACCATTTGTCATGCACCTGCGGGCGGATCAGCTCGTCGTAGACCTCGCGGACGCCGGCCTTGGCCTCGTCGCTCAACGACGGGAGCTCGGCCACGGCGGCGTTGGCGCGGGCCTGCTCCGGGTTACGGGCGCCGGGGATGACGACCGTGAGACCGGCCTGGTCAAGCACCCAGCGCAGCGCGAACTGGGCCATCGTGAAGCCCTCGGGCACCAGCGGCCGCAGCCGCCGGACGGCCTCGAGGCCGGTCGCGAAGTCCACACCGGAGAACGTCTCGCCGACGTCGAAGGCCTCGCCCCGCCGGTTGTAGTTGCGGTGGTCGTCGGCGGCGAAGGCGGTGTTCTCGTCGTAGCGGCCGGAGAGCAGCCCGCTGGCCAGCGGCACCCGCGCGATGATGCCCACGCCGGCCTCGGCCGCGGCCGGCAGCACCCGCTCGAGAGGCTTGAGCCGGAAAGCGTTGAGGATGATCTGCACGCTGGCGGTGCCCGGGCGGGCGATCGCGGCGAGCGCCTCCTCGACCTTCTCGACGCTCACCCCGTACGAGCGAATGCGCTTTTCCTGCACCAGGGTGTCGAGCGCGTCGTAGACGGCGCCGGACGAGAAGACCGGAGTGGGCGGGCAGTGCAGCTGCACCAGGTCGAGCGTGTCGACGCCCAGGTTGGCCCGGGAGCGGTCGGTCCACGCGCGGAAGTTGTCGAGCGTGTAGTTGCCGGGCTCCTGCGCCATCCGGCGGCCCATCTTGGTGGCCACCGTCAACTGCGGCTCCGATTCAGAAAGCTGAGCCTTGATGAAAGAGCCGATGATCTGTTCGCTGCGGCCGTCGCCGTAGACGTCGGCGGTGTCGATGAAGGTGACACCGGCGTCCACCGCGGCCTGCAGGGTCGCGTGCGCGTCGGCCTCGCTCACGTCACCCCAGTCGGCGCCGAGCTGCCAGGCTCCCAGTCCCACCACGCCGACCGAGCGGCCCATCCTGCCGAATTTGCGATTCTCCACAGGCCGACCTTACTCGCGTGAAATCCGCTGACGGCGGTGGATGCTGTTATGGTGCCTGCAAGACGTACGTACGGTTTGGGAGGGCGATCATGTGGGATCCCGCTGTGTACCGCCGTTTCGGCGCCGAGCGTTCGCGCCCGTTCTTCGACCTGGCCGCCCGCGTCGGCGCCGAGCGGCCGCGCGCCGTCACCGACCTCGGCTGCGGTCCCGGCGAGCTGACCCTGACGCTGGCCGAGCGCTGGCCCGGCTGCCGACTGACCGGCGTCGACTCCTCACCCGAGATGATCGGTAAGGCGCTCGCGCACGGCGGCCCCGCCCGGTTCGAGGTCGGCGACGTCCGCGACTGGCTGCCCGGGCCGGACATCGACGTGCTGATCACCAACGCGACACTGCAGTGGGTGCCCGAGCATCGCGAACTGCTCGCCCGCTGGGCCCGCGAACTGCCCGCCGGCGCGTGGCTGGCCATGCAGGTGCCGGGCAATTTCGGCGCGCCCTCCCACGTACTGCTCCGCGAGGCCGGCCGCCGTCACGGTGTGAGCGACGTGCTGCGTGAGGCGCCGGTCGACGACCCGGCCGGGTACGCCGCCCTGCTCACGAGCGCCGGCGCCGAGGTCGACGCGTGGGAGACCACCTATCTGCACCTGCTGGACGCCTCCGGGCCCGAGCATCCGGTGCTGCGCTGGATGGAAGGCACGGCGTTGCGTCCCGTCAAGGCCGCCCTGGACGAGAATGCTTGGCAGTCGTTCCGAGCCGACCTGGCCCGGGAGCTCTCCGGCGCTTACCCGGCGACCGGCGCGTACGTCGCGTTCCCGTTCCGCCGTGTCTTCGTGGTGGCGCGGACCGCCCGTTAGAAGGGACCTGAGGTGACCGAGCTGACCTCGTTCATCGCCGGCCTGCCCAAGGCCGAGCTGCACGTCCACCACGTGGGCTCGGCCTCGCCGCGGATCGTGGCCGAGCTGGCCGCCCGGCACGAGGGCGCCTCCCCGGTGCCGGCCGACCCGGTCGCGCTGGCCGACTACTTCGCGTTCCGCGACTTCGCCCACTTCATCGAGGTCTATCTGAGCGTGGTCGACCTGATCCGCGACGACGAGGATGTGCGCGTGCTGACCTTCGAGGTGGCTCGCGAGCTGGCCCGGCAGCAGGTCCGGTACGCCGAGCTGACCATCACGCCGTACTCCAGCGTCAAGCGGGGCATTCCGGCCAAGGCGTTCTGCGAGGCGATCGAGGACGCCCGCCGCGGCGCCGCCGCCGAGTTCGGCGTCGACCTGCGCTGGTGCTTCGACATCCCGGGCGAGGCGGGCCTGGCCGCGGCCGAGGAGACGTTGCGGATCGCTCTCGACGAGCGCCCCGACGGCCTGATCAGTTTCGGGCTGGGTGGGCCAGAGGTCGGCGTGCCGCGGCCGCAGTTCAAGCCGTTCTTCGACCAGGCCCGCGCCGCCGGGCTGCGCAGCGTCCCGCACGCCGGCGAGACCACCGGCCCGCAGACCGTCTGGGACGCCCTGCGCGAACTCGGCGCCGAGCGGATCGGGCACGGCATCAGCGCCGCGCAGGACCCGGAGCTGCTGGCCTACCTGGCCGAGCACCGGATCCCGCTCGAGATCAGCCCGACCTCGAACGTACGCACCCGCGCGGTCGGCTCGATCGAGGAGCACCCGCTGGTCACGCTGGTCGGCGCCGGCGTGCCGGTGAGCATCAACTCCGACGACCCGCCGATGTTCGGCACCACCCTGGAGGCGGAGTACGCCGTGGCCGCGCGACTGCTCGACCTCGACGAGCGGGGCGTCGCCGAGCTGGCCAAGGCGGGCGTCGAGCAGAGCTTCCTCGACCCGGCCGGCAAGTCCGCCCTGCTCGCCGAGATCGACGCCTACTCCGGCCGGAGCGCGTAGAGCGGCTCCTGCCAGATCGCGAGCACGACGACGATGCCGATCGTCAGCACCGCTATCCAGCGCACCAGCCGCCGCTTGTTGAACCTGGCCGGGCCCTCCTCGGGCTCGGTCATCGGCCTTTCCAGGGTGTCGCGCACAGCCTTGCCTCCCGCCTAGTCGGGTACCGCCGTCCAGCTCTGGTACCGCTGGTCGTTGCCGGCCTGCAGCACGAGCACCCGGTGGGCGCCGTACCGCTGGTCGCCGACGCCGGCCACCAGGCCGCCGTCCGTGGTGCGCAGCTTGAACCCGTAGGGTGAGGCCTGCAGGGTCCACCGCGCCGCGCTGTTGTCGCACTCGGTCTGCACGAGCGGTTCGCCCGCGACCGTTTCCCGGCCCAGCGGGCCGACACACTGGCCGGTCGCCCGCGAGACCAGCCGGTACGTCTTGTCGCCGGCCGGCACGAGCTGCCACTGCTGCTGGGCGTCGTCGTCGGCCGCGCTCAGGGTGATCGGCGTGCCCGGCGTGGTGCGGGCCGCGTAGAGGTTGGCCGCGCCGCCGGTGAGCGCGTTGGTCAGCGTGAACCAGGAGTTCTCGGCCGGGCGGGCCGCGGGGGCCGTCTCGGCGGTGACCCGTGCCGTGTACTTCGGGCCTGACTTCACCGTCACCTGGTATTTCGCGTCGGGCTTGAGGCCGATGAGCCGGGCCCGGGTCGCCTTGGTGGTCGCCACCGGCTGGTTGTCGACCCACACCTGGTAGGTCGCCTCGGCGGACGCCGCGCTCCAGTTCAGCCGCACCGAGCCGCTGGTGGCGTCGCGCACCTCGACGACCGCCTGCAGCGGCCCGCCCTGCACGCCGTTGGCCGGTTCGGTCGGCGGGCCGGTGGTCGCCGCGACCGGCACCGACGGCACGTCGCCGCCCGCGCCGGGGGTCTCGGGCGGGGCGGACGGCGCTGTCCCGGGCTCACCGCCGGGGACCGGCGCGCTCGGCGTCGCGCTCGGCGACGGCGGGGCGTCACCACCGCCGTCGGCCTCGCCCGGCTGAGGCGTCCCGGGCGTGGGCCCGGTGGTCCTGCCGGGCGCCGGCTCGGCCGGGGCGGAGGCGGGAGTCTCGGCAGGCAGCGGCGCGCCGATCGTGTCAGGGATGTCGTCGCCGCCGTCGCTGCGCAGCAGGAACTCGCTGCGCGCGATGTTCCAGTTCTCGTCGAGGTAGCTGCCCGGCTTCGGGTTGGTGTTGAAGTAGTCGTCCTTGCCGCAGTCGAGCCGGATCTCGCTCTTCTTGGGGCAGACCGTACGCACCGGCTTGCCCGAGCGGTCGGGGCCGCAGAGCAGGTCGTGGTCGTCGAGGCAACCGCCGGCGCCGCTGGAGTTGGGCGAGTCGATCAGCGTCGCGCCCAGCGTGTGGGTCAGCTCATGGGCGGCCATGGCCGAGCTCCAGCAGCCGGAGTCGACCCGCCCGTACGAGGGTCCGCCGTTGTTGCGGTTGCCCAGGCCGGGCCGCCGGTCGGCGATGTAGGTCGCGATGCCGCAGTAGACAGTGGCGTCGGCGAACATCAGGTACTTCCGGTCGGTGCGGTTGTAACCAAGCTTGGCCAGCGCGGCGATGTTGCTGGTGAACGACGCCAGCGCGCCGGTCGGCAGCTGCACCTCGGACACGTCGACCCGGCACTGCGGGGTGGTCACGAAGCGGACGTGCCGGGAGCCGCCGGTCTCGGCCGCGCTCTCGTCGAAGATCTGGTCGACGCCGGCCGCCCAGTTGCGGATCGAGCCGAGGAAGTCGGTGTAGCGGCTGGGCGTGCCGTACTCGTGCAGGTAGAGCACCTGTACCCGCTTGCCGCTGCGCCCGTCGCCCTCGCAGGCCACGTCGTGCACGCCCATGATGAAGTCGGCGTCGCCGGGGGTCACGTCGGGCACCAGCGCCGGCGCGTCGGCCGTCAGGGCGCTGCCGCCCTCGTCCCGGGCGATCTCGGCGTCCGTCGGGGTGGCCGCGGCGGACTCGCGTACGGGGTCCTTGGGCTCGGGGGCCTTGGCGGTCACCGGGGTGACGCCTCGGCGAACCTTGAGCCCGGCCGGCGCCTCCTCGGGGCCGTGCGTGCAGGTCTGCTTGTCCAGCTCGTACGAGCCGGCGCAGAGCGATCCCGCCTTGGCCGGCTTGAGCCCCTCGTAGACCAGGCCCTCATCGGGCTTGTCGGCCGGCAGGGCGGTCAGGGCGAAGTGGCGTGATCCGTTGCTGCCCGCGACGTTGTCGACCACGCTCGGCCCGACGACCCCGCCGACGCCGAGCAACGCCAGTCCCAGCACCACCGGGACCAGCCGGTGGGGCCGCCGGGAAACGGCCCGGCGGTGACCACGCCGGACCGGTTCGCGGTGCGTGGGCAAAAGCTCTCCTAGCCGTGCGGGGGCGCGGTGGGAGGTGGTCATGGGGTTACCACCCCTCACCGCGCGGCGGCCTCGCCGGCTCGCGGGTGCGGGCGTCGAACCGGAAGACCGGATGGGATCGGGGGGAACACTGCCAGCCCGGCCCGGCGAGCGGAACGCCTTTAATACAGATCTAAGCAAGAATCTGGTCCGCTTCACTCGGATCGGGCAGGTCGGCTGCCCCGTTCCCGGGCCAGGCGTCCGACCAGGCCGAAACGGCTCGCCTGCTTGGGCGTGGCCTCGGCGTCGGAGAACAGCATGACCACGCTCGCGCCGCCCATGGCCGCGCGGTCGAGGCTGACCGAGCCGCCAGTGGACTGGGCCGCGCGGCGGGCGATGTCGAGCCCGAGCCCGGTCGAGCCCTGATTGCTCTGGCCACGTTGCATTGCCTTCTCCGGATCGGGAATGCCGGGCCCGGCGTCGTCGACACGCACCGCGACCCAGCCGTCGCGCCGTGAGATGCCCACCTCGAACGCCGTGCCCTGGGGGGTGTAGCGGAACACATTACCCAGAACGGCGTCCAACGCGGCAGCCAGTTCGGCCCGCGCAACCGGCACGGGAATGCGAACACTTGCGCCCACCACGCGGTAGCTGCGGTTCTGGTCGCCGGCCAGCGCCGACCAGAACGTCATCCGTTCGCGTACGACCTCGCTGGCGTCACACACCCCCGTCTCGGGCGCCGCCGCGACCTGAGCCGCGACCGCCTGCCGGGTCGTGTTGATCAGCTCGTTGACCTCACCCTCCAGCGTCACGATGGCCTGCCGGATGCGCCGGATGCCGCGCCGCCGGTCGACCTCGTCGGGGCTCAGGCTGATGATCTGGGTGTCGTCGGGGTCGAGGGCCTCGGCGTCCAGGCGCAGCGCCGTCAGCGGGGTGCGCAGCCGGTGCGACAGGTCGGCCACCATCTCGCGCTCGCTGGTGCGCGAGGTCACCAGGCGGTCGGCCATGCGGTTGAACGCGTAACCGGCCTCGGCCAGCTCGCGGGGCCCGGACGGCTGGATGCGCACGCCCAGGTCGCCGCCGCCCACGGCCATGGCCGCGTGCACCAGGCTGCGAGCGGAGTTGACCGCCCCCGGGCCAGCCGGTCGACCACCACGACACTGCCCGCCACCAGCACCAGCGCGATGCCGAGCAACAGCCACCAGTCGCCCGCGGCGCCGTCGGTGAGCTCGCTGCCGGGCACGAAGACCTCGACCACGAACGTACGGGCCCCGGCCGTGACCGGCTCGAGCCGCGCGACGCCGCCGTCGACGTCCTGCGTCACGGTCGACCCGCTGGTCGCCGCGTGCCGGACCTCGTCACCGGTGGCCCGGCCGCCCGACGTCACGCCCGGCGCGTACACCTTGACCCGGCCCTCGCTGCCGGCGGTCACCGCGCCCAGGCCCTTGCCGTTCGCGCCGGCCGTGATCGCGCCGGCCACCCGGGCGCTCTGCTGCGCGGCCGAGCTCATCGCCTGTTCGCGACGGTCCTCGCGCATCTCCCAGCCGAGCGGGACGAGGAACACGAGAGCGGCGACGGCGGTGGTCGCGGCGGTGATGTAGGCCAGGCGGCCCCTCAGTCCGGCGCCACCAACCGGAATCCGACTCCCCGCACGGTGCGCAGGTAACGAGGCTTCGCCGCGGACTCGCCCAGTTTCCGACGCAGCCAGTACAGATGAACGTCGATCGTCTGATCCTCGCCGACCGATGGCTGTCGCCATACCTCCTCCAACAGCTCACGACGGGACACCACCCGGCCCGGGCGGGCAGCCAGGTAGGCCAGCAGGTCGAACTCCTTACGCGTCAGCGCGAGCGGCTGCTCGGCCAGGGTCGCGCTGCGCTCGCCGATGTCCACCCGCAGCTCGCCGACCTCGTGCACGGCGGGCTGGGCGGTGCGGCTGGCCCGGCCCACGCGCCGCAGCACCGTGGCGATGCGCGCGTCGAGGTGGGCGCCGGTGAACGGCTTGACCATGTAGTCGTCGGCGCCGGCTCGCAGGAGCCGCACGACGGTCTGTTCGTCGTCGCGCGCGGTGGCGATGATGATCGGCACGTCCGTGATGCCGCGCAGCATGCGCAGCGCGTCGGAACCGTCCAGGTCGGGCAGACCGAGGTCGAGCACGACGAGGTCGGGCGTCTCGGCGGCGACCCGCCGCAGAGCGTCCAGCGCCGTGCCGACGGCGTGCACGGCATGCCCCCGGTCGGCGAGCGATCGGAGCATGGCGCCGCGCACGACGTGATCGTCTTCGACGAGCAACACCGTGGCCATGCGAAGAAGGTACTGCCCCGGGCAACCAGGTCCTAACCGGTGATGCAGGGACACTCTTCGATTACTGAGCGTGGTGGAATACCATCCGTTGTGCCGATGTCATTCACTCTTTTTCCCGATACGCGCCGCGCGCTGGCCCTCGACAGCCTGGCCGGCCTGAGCGTCGGCGACGCGCTGGGCGCCCAGCATTTCGTCGCGCCCGTCGACCCGGCCGACCCGCCGGCCGCGCCCTGGCCGTGGACGGACGACACCGAGGAGGCCTGCTGCCTCGTCGCGGTGCTCGCCGAGGGTGACTTCGACCGGGACGGCTTCGCCGAGCTGCTGGGCCGGCGTCACGACCCCTACCGCGGTTACGGTCCCGGCGCGGTCGTCATGCTCCGCGAGATCCGCGAGGGGCTGCCCTGGCCCATCGCGGCCGCCGCGGCCTTCGACGGGCAGGGCTCGGCCGGCAACGGCGCTGCCATGCGGGCCGCCCCGCTCGGCGCCTGGCACGCCGACTCGCCGGCCCACGCTGCCGCGCAGGGGGCCCGGGCCGCCGAGGTCACCCATGCGCACGCCGAGGGCATCGCCGGGGGAGTGGCGGTGACGGTGGCCGCGGCGCTGGCGGCGGCCGGCCGGCTCGACGGGGTGCGTCCCGCCCTGCTGAGCGCCGTGGCGGCCTACACGCCCGACGGGCTCGTGCGTGACGGTCTGGTGGCGGCCACCCGCCTGAACTCTGCCGGCGAGGTGGCGTACGAGCTGGGAAACGGCGCCCGGGCCATGGCGCGCGACACCGTGCCGTTCGCGCTCTGGGTGGCCGACCGGTTCCTCGACGACTATCCGGGGGCGATCGGGGCCTGCATCCGCGCGGGCGGCGACGTCGACACCACCTGTGCCATCGCCGGGGGAGTCGTGACGGCGTACACGGGCAGCGACGGCATCCCGGCGCGCTGGCGAGCGGCCCGTGAGCCGCTGCCCGGGTGGCTGACCGCCCAGGCCTGACCCGGTCGCTGACGTAGGGTGCCCGTGTGAGCGACCCCGACGGCCTCGAGCGGCTCTGGACCCCGCACCGCCTCGACTACGTCACCGGCGAGGGCCGTCCCGACGGCTGCCCGTTCTGCCTGGCGCCGGCCGAGCCCGAGGCGACCAGCCTGGTCGTGGCGCGCGGCGAGCTCGTGTTCGCCGTGCTCAACCTCTATCCGTACAACCCCGGGCACGTCATGGTCTGCCCCTACCGGCACGTGGCCGACTACACCGACCTCACCGACGCCGAGACGGTCGAGGTGGCTTCCTTCACCCGTACGGCGATGCGCGTGATCCGGTCGATCAGCAGCCCGCACGGCTTCAACCTGGGCATGAACCAGGGCGCCGTCGCGGGCGCGGGGATCGCCGCCCACCTGCACCAGCACATCGTGCCGAGGTGGGGCGGCGACGCGAACTTCATGTCGGTGGTCGGTCAGACCAAGGTGCTCCCGCAGCTGCTCGGCGAGACCCGCCGCCTGTTGATCGGCGCGTGGCCGGTCACTTGACCGTCTGCTCCTTTTTGAAGGCTTCTGCCAGGTGCACGGGCATGGGTTCGTGGCGGGCGTACGTGCGGGTGAAGGTGCCCGCGCCGGAGGAGAGGGCTCGTAGCTCGACGGCGTAACGCACCAGCTCGGTGGCGGGCACCTCGGCGCGGACCAGGCTGTGCGTGCCGTCGCCGTCGTTCTCGGTGCCGAGCGGCCGGCCGCGGCGCCCGGAGAGGTCGCTCATCACCGCGCCCACGTACGTGTCGGGCACCCGCACCACGATCTCGTCGATCGGTTCGAGCAGCGTGACCTGCCCGTTCGCGGCGGCTTCGCGCAGCGCGAGCGCACCGGCGGTCTGGAACGCGGCATCCGACGAGTCGACGCTGTGCGCCTTGCCGTCGTACAGGGTCACCCGCAGGTCGACCACCGGGCAGCCGGCCGCCAGCCCGCGTTCGAGCTGGGCCCGCACCCCCTTCTCGACCGAGGGGATGTAGTTGTGCGGCACCGCGCCGCCGACCACCTTGTCGACGAACTCGAAGCCGGACCCGCGGGGCAGCGGCTCGACCCGGATGTCGCACACCGCGTACTGGCCGTGGCCGCCGGACTGCTTCACGTGCCGCCCGTGCCCCTGCGACTCGCAGCCGAAGGTCTCGCGCAAGGCCACCTTGACCGGCTCGGTGTCGAGCTCGACCCCGCCCGAGCGCAGCCGGTCGAGCACCACGTCGGCGTGCGACTCGCCCATGGTCCAGAGCACCAGCTGGTGGGTGTCGGGGTTGCGTTCCAGCCGCATGGTCGGGTCGCCGGCGACCAGGCGGGCGAGGTTCTTGGCCAGGGCGTCCTCGTCCGAGCGCGACTTGGCGACCACGGCGATCGGCAGCAGCGGTTCCGGCATCGTCCACGGCTCCATCAGCAGCGGCAGGTCCTTGCTGCTGAGCGTGTCGCCGGTCTCGGCGCTGCCCGACTTGGTGATCGCGCAGATGTCGCCGGCGACGCACTGGCCGACCTCGCGCAGCTGGGCGCCGAGAGGGGAGTAGATGTGGGCGACCCGCTCGTCGGCGTCGTGGTCGGGGTGGCCGCGGTCGGCCATGCCGTGCCCCGAGACGTGCAGCGTCTGCTCCGGCCGCAGGGTGCCGGAGAACACCCGTACGAGCGAGACCCGGCCCACGTGCCTGTCGATCGTGGTCTTGACCACCTCGGCCACCAGTGGGCCGTCGGGGTCGCAGGTCAGCGGCGGGCGAGCCGAGCCGTCGACGCCGGTGACCACCGGCAGCTCGTGCTCCAGCGGCGACGGCGCGGCGCTGACCAGGCCGTCGAGCAGCGCGTCGAGCCCCACGCCGGTGCCCGCGCAGACCGGGATGACCGGATAGAAGTTGCCCCGGGCGACCGCTTTCTCGAGGTCCGGCAGCAGCGTCGCCGTGCTGATCAGTTCGCCGCCGAGATAGCGGTCCATCAGGGATTCGTCCTCGCTCTCGGCGATGACCCCCTCGATGAGCGCGTTGCGGTCGTCGGCGATCGGGTTGAGGTGCTCGGGCTCGGCCTCGCCCTCGCGCGGCGGATACCCCTCGGAGTAGTCGAGCACCCGCAGCGTGACCAGGCCGATCAGGCCGGCCACGGAGACACCGTCGTCGCCGAGCATGGGCTGGTAGATCGGCATCACGTTCTCACCGAACGCCTCCTGCACGCCGGCCAGGGTGTCCTCGTAGTCGGCGCGCGGGTGGTCGAGCCGCGTGATCGCCACCGCCCGGGGCATACCGACCGCGGCGCACTCCTCCCACAGCGCGACGGTGGCGTCGTCGACCCCGTCGACGGCCGAGACCACGAAGAGCGCGGCGTCCGCGGCCCGCAGGCCGGCGCGCAGCTCCCCGACGAAGTCGGCATAACCGGGGGTGTCGAGCAGGTTGATCTTGACGTCCCGGTGCACGACCGGCGCGCACGACAGCGCGACCGAGCGCTGCTGACGGATCGCGGCGGGGTCGTGGTCGGTCACCGTGGTGCCGTCGGTCACCGAGCCGGCCCGGGAAATCGTCCCGGTGGCCGCCAGCAGGGCCTCGACCAGGGTGGTCTTGCCCGCGCCGGAGTGTCCCACCAGCACCACGTTGCGTACTCTGCCGGGCTCGGTCACCACCGGCGCCGTCGCGCCGTTGAGCCCCTTCTCCGAGGTCTTCTGCGCCATGGCGGCCGCTCCCGTCCGGTTCGAGGTCCTTCGGGGCCGGGCTCCCGCGCGCGGCCGACGAAGTCCATTACGTGACTGTTACGACGCTCTTACTGAATCCCACACCCGCGAGTGTCCGAAGGGCAACCCTTTGTGGTGGCGGAGCGTCACAGAAATGACGATACGGCCAAGGCCGCTCACCGGACGCCGGGGACCGGCGCCTCGGCCGATATGGTGGGACGGCCATGGCAAAGATCGTTCAAGTACCCGCGCGCGCCGTCATCGCCTACGGCGTGAATCCACTCGCCCGATTCCTGCTGCGGATCGGCGTCACGCCCAACGCGGTCACCGTCGCCGGCACCGTCGGCGTGCTGTTCGGCGCCTCGTTCGGTGCGAGGGGCCACCTCATCTGGGGCACGGCCATCGTCACCTTCTTCGCCCTGACCGACGCGCTCGACGGCACGATGGCCCGGATGCGCGGCGGATCGAGCAAGTACGGCGCCCTGCTCGACTCGTCGATGGACCGCATCGCCGACGCGGCCGTCTTCGGCGCGGTCGTCTACTACCTGCACACCGAGGGCAACCCGTACGGGGGGATGATCGCGGCCCTGGTCAGCCTGGCCGCCGGTCAGGTCGTGTCGTACGTGAAGGCGCGCGCCCAGAGCCTCGGGCTCGACGCCGACGTCGGCATCGCCGAGCGCCTCGAGCGGCTGCTCATCGTGGGTGTCGGCGGCCTGCTCGGCGGGGCTGGGCTGGAATGGGGCCTGCCGGCCGCGCTCTGGGTGCTGGCCGCGCTGTCGATCGTCACCGTGTTCCAGCGGCTGATCCACGCGCACCGCACGGAGCCCGCGCCGGCGAAGGAACCCACTGCGTGAAGGACCGGCTGATCGAGTGGGGCTACGCGGCCGGGTGGCGGGTCACGCGGGCCCTTCCGCTGCCCTTGGCGCGCCGTCTCTTCCAGTTCGGGGCCGACCGCGCGTACGCGAGAAACGGTCCGGGCACCCAGCGGCTGCGGCGCAACCTGCGGCAGGTCAAACCGGACATGGACGACCTGCTGGTGCGGGACGGGCTGCGTTCGTACGCGCGGTACTGGCTGGAGGCGTTCCGGCTGCCCTCGCAGACCCGGCAGCACTTCCTCGACGGCTTCGGCATGTCCGACGAGAACTACTCCGAGCTCAAGTCGGCGATCACCGACGGCAAGGGGGTCGTGCTCGCCCTGCCGCACGTCGGCAACTGGGACGCGGCCGCCGCGTGGCTGGTGTCGCACGACTGGCGCATGGTCACCGTGGCCGAACGGCTCAAGCCCGAGGGCGTGTACGAGCAGTTCCTCGCGTACCGCAGAAAGCTCGGCATGGAGGTGCTGCCGCTCACCGGGGGCCGGCGCGCCCCGCTCGAGGTGCTGGCCGAACGGCTGGGCCAGGGGTACGCGGTGTGCCTGCTGGGCGATCGTGACCTGTCCCGCAACGGCGTCGAGGTGACGTTCTTCGGCGGGCGTACCCGGATGCCGGCCGGGCCCGCGATCCTGGCCATCCGTACAGGGGCGCCCCTGTACGCGGTCGACCTGTACTTCACCGAGACGCAGACCCGGGCGGTGCTGCGCCGCATCACGCCGGCGACCGAGGGCCCGCTCGACGTACGGGTCAAGGCCACCACCCAGATGCTCGCCGACGCGTTCGCCATCGGCATCGCCGAGCACCCGCAGGACTGGCACATGCTGCAGAAACTGTGGTTGTAGGGAGCCGGGACATGCGGATCGGGATCGTCTCGCCCTACTCGTTCGACGTGCCCGGCGGCGTTCAGAACCACATCATGGACCTGTCCGAGGCGCTGATCGGGCTGGGGCACGAGGTGAGCGTGCTGGCCCCGGCCGACGAGGACGCGGAACTTCCCCCGTACGTGGTCTCGGCCGGACGCGCCGTGCCGCTGCCCTACAACGGGTCGGTCGCCCGCATCGCGTTCGGGCCGGTGTCGACAGCGCGGGTGCGGCGCTGGCTCAAGGCCGGGCGGTTCGACGTGCTGCACGTGCACGAGCCGATGACGCTCAGCCTCTCGCTGCTGGCGGTGCTGTCGGCGCGGGGGCCGGTGGTCGCCACCTTCCATACCGCCATGACGCGTTCGCGGGCGCTTTCCGCTGCTCAGGGGATGCTGCAGCTGGTGGTCGAGAAGATCACGGCGCGGATCGCTGTCAGTGAGCTGGCGCGGAAGGTGCAGGTCGAGCATCTCGGCGGGGGAGCGGTGGAGATCCCCAACGGGGTTGCTGTCAGCAAGTTCGCCTCGGCCTTGCCCCTCGACGGGTGGCCCGGAGAGGGTGGTTCGCTGGGGTTCCTCGGGCGGTTCACCGAGCCTCGCAAGGGGTTCGACATCTTGCGTGCGGCTTTTGTCCCCTTGGCTCGCCGGCGGCCGGGATTGCGGCTGCTCGTCGCCGGTCCCGGCGACCGAGACGACCTTTACCACGAAATTCCGGTTGATCTGCATGATCGGGTGGTGTTTCTAGGACTTGTCCCCGAATCGGACAAGGCTCGCATGTTGCGTAGTGTCGATGTCTACGTGGCGCCGAACACCGGGGGCGAGAGCTTCGGGATGATCCTGACCGAGGCCATGGCGGCCGGAACGGCGATCGCGGCCAGCGACCTGGACGCCTTCCGGCGGGTGCTCGACGGCGGCCGTGCCGGGGCGCTCTTCCCCACCGGTGACGCCGAGGCGCTGTGTGGCCTGCTCGACGCGCTGCTCTCCGACCCGGCCCGGCGGGCGGGCCTGTCCGAGGCGGCATCGAGCGCGGTCTTGGCGTTCGACTGGACATCGGTCGCGCAGCGTGTCCTCGAGGTGTACGCAACGGCGATAGAGGCCACCGACGGGCGGGTCATGGACGAGGAGTGGGACGAACCACGTTCCGGCGAATGACACCGGCGAGCCCCGGGGCACTACGATTCCGGCCATGTGGTGGGTCCTGGGTGTCGTGGCGGCGGTCGTGCTGCTCGCCGCCTACCTGGGCTGGACGGCTCACCGCGTCGAGCGGGTGCACGTGCGCGCCCAGTCGGCCGAGCGGGCCCTCGACGCCCACCTGATGCGCCGGGCCGCGGCGGCGGCCGTCGTCGCCGAGCAGGCCGACATCGTCGAGCTCTACGCTGCGGCGCGGCTCGCCCTCGACGCCGACCCCGACGAACGCGAGTCCGCCGAGAACGACCTGACCCGCCAGTTGCAGGCGATCACGTTGTCGGGCACGGATCCCGCCACCCGCACGCTCGTGGCCTCCAGCCGGCGGGTGGTGCTCGCCCGGCAGGTGCACACCGATCTCGTACGCGATGCTCTGACCGCTCGCCACCGTCCGCTCGTACGCGCTCTGCGGCTGGCCCGGCGTTACCCGCGCCCGCAGTATTTCGACATCGAGGAGCCACCGATGCCGCCGGCCGTTCCTGCTCCGGCTTCGGTTCCGGCGGCCCCTCTCGAGCCGGTCTGAGCTTTCCCGGCGGCGTTCTTGCCGGCCGCTTTGCCTGCCGAGCCTTTACCAGCCGCGCTCGGACAGGCGGTGCGGCACGGGCTCGTCCTCGACGTTGATGCCGACCATGGCCTCGCCCAGGCCGCGCGACACCTTGGCCAGCACGTCCGGGTCGTCGTGGAAGGTGGTGGCCTTGACGATCGCGGCCGCGCGCTGGGCCGGGTTGCCCGACTTGAAGATGCCGGAGCCGACGAACACACCCTCGGCGCCCAGCTGCATCATCATCGCCGCGTCGGCCGGGGTCGCGATGCCGCCCGCGGTGAACAGCACCACCGGCAGCTTGCCCAGTTCGGCCACCTCGCGAACCAGCTCGTACGGGGCCTGAAGCTCTTTCGCCGCGACGAACAGCTCGTCCTCGGGCAGCGTCTGCAGCCGCCGGATCTCCTGCCGGATCTTGCGCATGTGGGTGGTCGCGTTGGAGACGTCACCCGTGCCGGCCTCGCCCTTCGACCGGATCATGGCCGCGCCCTCGGTGATGCGGCGCAGCGCCTCACCCAGGTTGGTGGCGCCGCAGACGAACGGCACCGTGAAGTTCCACTTGTCGATGTGGTTGGCGTAGTCGGCCGGGGTCAGCACCTCGGACTCGTCCACGTAGTCGACGCCGAGCGCCTGCAGGACCTGCGCCTCGACGAAGTGCCCGATCCGGGCCTTGGCCATCACCGGGATCGACACGGCGTTGATGATCCCGTCGATCATGTCGGGGTCGGACATCCGTGACACGCCACCCTGCGCACGGATGTCGGCGGGCACCCGCTCCAGGGCCATGACCGCCACGGCCCCCGCATCCTCAGCGATCTTCGCCTGCTCCGGCGTGACGACATCCATGATCACGCCGCCCTTGAGCATCTCCGCCATACCACGCTTGACCCGCGCGGTCCCGACGGCGGGCTGGTTGTCAGACATGGGAAAACTCGCTCCTCAGACAGGTGATGGGTCAGCCGGATCGTAACCACGCCACCCGTCCCCACCGATGGCCAATCGACCCCCCGGTGGCCTGCCCGCCGCCGGCTACCCGAGGTCGGCCGGGTTGAAGTCCTTCTTCTCGACCAGCACCAGCCAGTTGCCTGTGTTGTCCCGCATCACCGCCTCCACCCCGTACGGGCGATCGGCCGGCTCCTGCAGGAATTCCACCCCCGCCGAGACCAGCTCCGCGTGGGTCTTGCGGCAGTCGTCGACCCGCAGGCCGAACCCGCCCATCTGTCCCGCCTCCAGCTGTCCCCGGATGAACGCGGCGGCCTCCGGCGACAGCGGCGGGCCGGGCGTCATCAGCGTCAGCTCGAGCTCGGGCTGGTTGGGGTGGGCCAGTGTGACCCACCGCATCTCACCCATGCGTGCGTCCACCCGGGGCTCGAACCCCAGATGACGTACGTAGAAGTCGCGGGTGGCCTCCTGGTCGAGGCAGTACACGGTCATCAGCGAGACGTTGAGAATCATGGTTCGACGCTAGGCCGTACCGGCGTCCCGGGCTTCTCCGAAATTGATATCACCCCGTGCATGAACAGCCAGCACCCCGGAATGTGCGGCGCCCCGTCCGCGTAGCGCCGCTGATAGGCCAGCGGGCTCTCGCCGACCAGGGCGGTGAACCGCGACGAGAACGAGCCCAGCGACGAGAAGCCGACCGCCATGCACACCTCGGTGACGGTCAGGTTGGCGTGCCGCAGAAGCTCCTGGGCCTCGGCGATGCGCCGGCGCGACACGTAGCGCATGGGAGTTTCCCCGTACGCGGTCCGGAATGCTCGCACGAGATGACAGCGCGACATGCCGGCCAGCGCGGCCAGCTCACCGAGCGTGAGATCGCGCGCGCTGTGCCGGTCGATGTGGTCGCGCACCCGGCGCAAGGCGAACACGGCCCGAGCTTAAGCTGGCCGTCGTGAACATCGGAGTGCTGGCCCTGCAGGGCGACGTGCGCGAACACCTCGCCGCGCTGGCCGAGAGCGACGTGCTGGCCCGTCCGGTCCGCCGGCCCGAGGAGCTGGCCGACGTCGAGGCGCTGGTCATCCCGGGTGGGGAGTCGACCGCCATCAGCAAGCTGGCCGTGGCGTTCGGGCTGCTCGATCCGGTCCGCAAGCGGATCGCCGACGGGATGCCGGTCTACGGGTCGTGCGCGGGCATGATCATGCTGGCGTCGACGGTGCTCGACGGGCGGCCCGACCAGGAATCGTTCCACGGCATCGACATGACCGTGCGGCGCAACGCGTTCGGCCGGCAGGTCGACTCGTTCGAGGGCGACGTGGCGATCGACGACATCGAGGGCGGGGATTTCCACGCCGTCTTCATCCGCGCGCCGTGGGTGGAGGAGGTCGGCGACGACGTACGGGTGTTGGGTCGCGTCACCGGCGGTCCGGCCGCCGGTAGGATTGTCGCCGTTCGGCAGGGGAACCTGCTCGCCACGGCTTTCCACCCGGAGCTCACCGGCGACCTCCGCGTCCACCGGTACTTCGTCGAGATGGTCCGCCAGGCCGTAGACGTTTAGGCACGACTCGGAGGTTTCGCATGTCCGGCCACTCAAAATGGGCGACGACCAAGCACAAGAAGGCCGTCATCGACGCCAAGCGCGGCAAGATGTTCGCCAAGCTGATCAAGAACATCGAGGTCGCGGCGCGCACCGGCGGTGGGGACCCGGCCGGTAACCCCACGCTCTACGACGCCATCCAGAAGGCGAAGAAGAGCTCGGTCCCCAACAGCAACATCGACAACGCGGTCAAGCGCGGCTCGGGCCTCGAGGCCGGTGGCGCCGACTGGCAGACGATCATGTACGAGGGGTACGGCCCCAACGGTGTCGCCCTGCTGATCGAGTGCCTCACCGACAACCGCAACCGCGCGGCCACCGAGGTACGCACGGCGCTGACCCGCAACGGTGGCACGTTCGCCGACGCCGGCAGCGTGTCGTACCTGTTCAACCGCAAGGGCGTCGTGATCGTCCCCAAGGCCGGCCTCAGCGAGGACGACCTGATGCTGGCCGTGCTCGACGCCGGCGCCGAAGAGATCAACGACCTCGGCGACTCGTTCGAGGTGGTCAGCGAGCCGACCGACCTGGTCGCGGTGCGCACCGCCCTGCAGGACGCCGGCATCGACTACGACTCGGCCGACTCCTCGCTGCTGCCCACGATGACCGTGCCGCTCGACGAGGAGGCCGCGCGCAAGTTCCTCAAGCTGGTCGACGCGCTCGACGACTGCGACGACGTGCAAGAGGTCTACCCGAACGCGGACATCAGCGACGAGGTCATGGCGGCCATCGACGCCTGACACACAGTATGGTGGCGGGGCCGATCGGTGATCGGCCCCGCTTCGCCGTATCCGCCGGGGAGTGACCCGCCATGTCCGGCCTCTCGCTGCCGCCCATCGAGGACCTCGACGTCGACGACCTCGCGTCGCTGCCCAAGCCCTACCGTTACGAACTCCGCGAGGGCAACCTCGTCATCGCCGCGCCCTCCAGCTTCTGGCACAAGGTCATGGCGCGCCGCGTCCTGCTGATGTTGCACGCGTCGGGCCTCAACGTCTTTCAAGATCCCGGCGTACGGGGTGACCGGCCGCGCGACAACCGCGTGCCCGACCTCGGCGTCGTCTCCCGCCTGCCACCCGGCCTGGCGACCTACTCCAACCTGCCCGCGAGCTCGTTCAGCCTCGTCGTCGAGATCGTCTCCGAGGGCGCGGCCAACGGCGAGTACACCGACAAGGCCGCCTGGTACGCCGAGCACGGCATCCCCGAGTACTGGATCGTCGACCGCACGCCCGACCGGGCCGACGACGACGCCTTCGTGTTCGTGCATCGGCTGCTGCTCGCCGGCGGCGAACCGATCTACGGCAGGGAACGCAACGTGTTGCTCTCCGAGCTCGAGGCCGAGTATCCCGATATTGCGGCCGGCTAATGTCGCTCGTCTATGTCTGAAGGCAATTGTCAGTAATCCACCGAGAGCCACTGCATGGTCTGGATCATCGTGGCGATGAGAAGCACCCCTAACACGATCCGGCGGCCCACCGCGTGCCACTGCTGCCGCCGGTACGCCTGACACCACGCTATTCCCGCGTCGGCGCTCGCGACCACACCGCGACGGACCGTGCCCGGGATCAGCTCCGCCTTGCGCAGGGCCAGGCTGCCGCCCCGCCGGTAGAAGGCGGGGGAGTACGCGGGCGGCGGGAGGACCCGCACGTCGACCTCGTAGATCTGCTCGTCGCGCCACTGCTTCGTGCGTACGGCCAAACGGTGTTGCATGTATTCGCGCACGGCGTGCGGCCGGCCCAGCAGCCGCCGGCGCCACGCCAGACGGCGCCAATGGCAAGCCACGTCGGCCAGCACGTCCATGTAGATGTGGGCGGCCTCGGTGTCGCCGCCGACCAGCCGGTTCGTCTCGCGGCGCAGGTCGTCGAGGTGGTGGGTGACGAAGTCGACGTACTCCGGCGGCGGCTCGTCGTCCATGGGCGGAACGAGATACATGACTCACCCCCTCCCTCATCGTCGAGGCGTGTCGCCACCGGGCGCAAGTGGGTCGCGTACTAAGGTGTCGAACACACGTACGTGAGGCAGGGGAGGTCCGTGGTGCGCGTGCTCGGGATCGACCCGGGTCTCACCCGTTGCGGGGTCGGGGTCGTCGAGGGCGTGCCGGGCCGGCCGTGCAAGCTGATCGGCTACTACGTGGTCTACACCGAGCCGGACGACGACATCTCGCTGCGCCTGCTGCACCTCGACCGGTCGCTGGGCGAGCTCGTGGCCGAACACAAACCCGACAGCGTCGCCGTCGAGCGGGTCTTTTCCCAGCACAACGTGCGTACGGTGATGGGCACGGCCCAGGCCAGCGCGGTCGGTGTGCTGGCCGGGGCGCGTGCCGGGCTGCCCGTCGAGACGTACACGCCCAGCGAGGTGAAGGCCGCCGTCACCGGCTCCGGTCAGGCCGGCAAGGCGCAGGTGACGGCGATGGTCACCCGGCTGCTGTCGCTCGACGCGCCGCCCAAGCCGGCCGACGCCGCCGACGCGCTCGCCCTCGCCATCTGCCACATCTGGCGCGGCGGCACCCGCGCCCGCATTCAGGCGGCCGCGGTGGCCGCAGCTCGTAAAGGGGTCAGGAAGCGATGATTGCCAGCGTGCGCGGGGTGGTGGCGGCGATCGCGCCGGACAGCGCGGTCATCGAGGTCGGCGGCGTCGGCCTGCGGGTGCAGTGCGCCCCAGGCACCCTCGCCGGCCTCAAGACCGGCGCCGAGGCCCGGCTCGCCACCAGCATGGTCGTACGGGAGGACTCGCTGACCCTGTACGGCTTCGCCGACGACGACGAGAAACATCTGTTCGAGCTGCTGCAGACCGCGAGCGGCGTCGGCCCCCGCTTGGCCCAGGCAGTGCTGGCCGTGCACCAGCCCGAGACCGTACGCCGGGCCATCGCCGGGGGTGACCTGGCCACACTGACCCGGGTCCCCGGCATCGGCAAGAAAGGCGCCGAACGCATGGTCCTCGAGCTGCGCGACCGCATCGGCCCGATGCCGATCGCCGACGGCGGCCCGGCCGGCGTGCTGCACGGCGCCTGGCAGGAACAGGTGCGCCAGGGCGTGCTCGCGCTGGGCTGGACAGCCGCCCAGGCCGACCAGGCGGTCGCCGCCGTCGCCGAGGGCATCGACGGCGAGGTTCCGCCCGTGCCCGTGCTGCTGCGCCAGGCCATCCGGCTGCTGGGCAAGTCCCGATGAGCGAGCTGGTCTCCCCCGACGCGGACGACGAGGACCTCGACGCCGAGGCCAGCGTCCGCCCCCGCCGGCTGGCCGACTTCATCGCTCAGCACCGGGTGCGCGACCAGCTCGAACTCCTCCTCAAGGGCGCCATGGGCCGCGGCACCCCACCCGACCACATCCTGCTCTCAGGCCCGCCTGGCTTAGGTAAGACGACGCTGGCCAACATCACGGCGGCGGAGCTGGGGACGGGGATTCGGACGACCAGTGGGCCGGTGATCGAGCGGTCGGGCGATCTGGCCGCGATCCTGACCAGCCTCGGCCCCGGTGATGTGCTGTTCATCGACGAGATCCACCGCATCGCCAAGCCGGCTGAGGAGTTGCTGTACAGCGCGATGGAGGATTTCCGGGTCGACGTCATCGTGGGCAAGGGGCCCGGGGCGACCGCGATTCCGATCGACGTCGAGCCGTTCACGCTGGTGGGGGCGACGACCCGGGCGGGGCTGCTGTCAGGGCCGATGCGTGACCGGTTCGGCTTCGTGGCGCACCTGGACTTCTACTCACCGGAGGATCTTGACGCGTTGCTGCACCGCTCGGCCCGCATCCTCGGGGTGCCGATCACGGCGGGCGGCGCGGCCGAGATCGCCGGGCGTTCGCGGGGCACTCCGCGTATTGCGAACCGCCTGCTCCGGCGGGTGCGGGACTTCGCCGAGGTGCGCGCCGACGGGGTGGTGACCGAGGAGACGGCTCGGGCGGCGCTCAAGGTGTACGACGTGGACGCTCTGGGCCTCGATCGGCTGGACCGGGCCGTGTTGCGCGCGTTGATCGAGTCGTTCAAGGGTGGCCCGGTGGGTCTGTCCACGCTGGCGGTTGCCGTCGGCGAGCAGTCCGACACGGTCGAGGAGGTCTGCGAGCCTTTCCTCGTACGGGCCGGCTTGCTCGCCCGGACGCCGCGTGGGCGGGTCGCGACCGAGGCTGGCTGGGCACACCTGGGAAAGACGCCGCCCTCCGGCACGGTCCAAGGGGATTTGTTCGCCCGGGACGCCTGAAATCCTCTCGTAATGCGAACGTGATGTGTGCCGCATTCGGACTTCTCAGGTTGACCGATTAGACTCGCCGCCGTTCAACCCGGGATGTGCTTATCGCCCCGGTGCGCGTGATCCGCGCCGCCGGTGGCCAACGGAAGGCTTTATTTCGTGATCCAGGCAGCCGAGGCATCCGGCGGTGGCAGCTTCACGCCGCTGCTCCTCATCGTTCTGCTCTTCGCCGTGATGTATTTCCTCATGATCCGGCCGCAGCAGAAGCGGCGCCGTGAGGCTCAGCAGATGCAGAACGCCCTGGGCCCGGGCGACCGCATCGTCACCATCGGTGGCCTGCACGGCACGGTCGTCTCCGTCGACGACGACGTCGTGACCCTCGACATCGCCGACGGCGTCCACGTGCAGTTCGCCCGTCCGGCGATCGCCCGCGTCCTTCCCGCCGAGTCCGCCGCCGCGCCGATCGAGGAGCCGGTCGAGCCCGCGGTGGAGGAGCCGGTTGTCGACCCGGTGACCGATACGCGTAAAAAGGACTGACGTTAGTCCCTACGGGCCGGCCCGCGGTGACTCATAGCCGCCGGGCCGGTTCGTCGGGTGTGCGCGGAGCCAGCCGCGTGAGCCAGATTCACCAGACCGGATCAGATTCGCAAGACACAGGGAGACCGAAGCCGTGGCACGACCACCACAGGGACAGATGCATCCCGGACGGCAGCTAGCCGTGCTCGGCGCGATCTTCGTTGTCCTGTACCTGCTGGTTTTCTTCACCGGCGGCGCGAGCGGCAGCTTCACCGACCGCCTGCACCCCAAGCTCGGCCTCGACCTGGTGGGTGGCACGCAGGCCACGTACATCGCGTCGGTGCAGGGCGGTCAGGTGCCGTCGAAGGAGAGCATGGAGCAGGCCCGCGAGATCATCGACCAGCGTGTGAACGCGCTGGGCGTCTCCGAGGCCGAGGTTGTCATCCAGGGCGACCGCAACATTGTGGTGTCCCTCGCCGGTAAGGCCGACGACCAGCTCAAGGACCTGTCGCAGGCCGCTCAGATGCGGTTCCGGCTGCTGATCGGCACGACCGGAGACGTGTCGTCGGTCGCGCTGAACCCGCCGTCGGCGCAGCCCAGCGCGGCACCGACGGGCAGCGGCGCGCCGTCGGCCCCGGCTTCAGCTCCGGCTTCCGGAGTCCCGGCCGCCACCAACGGCCCGTCGTCGGGTGGCCAGGGCGGTGGCGAGGTGGTCAAGGCCCCGGCGCCGACCCCGACCCCGACTCCGACCCCGTCGGCTTCGGCCGCGCCGGTCTCGGCCGAGGAACAGGCCAAGCTGGACGACGTGAAGGAGAAGGTCGGCGCGGCCGCGTGGGCCGCGGCCGAGAAGCTGACCGCCCCGGTCGACCTGAGCAGCGACCCGAACGCCGGCAAGCCGTTCGCCTCCTTCGCGAAGCTGAACGGGACCGAGGTGGCCGCGCTGCCGGCGAAGATGCAGTTCAACGTGCCGACGATCAGCTGCAAGCAGCTCGACGACCGGCCCAACGGCGCGATCGACGACGTGAAGACCGAGGCCGCCGTCTGCTACCAGAGCGCCAAGGTGCTGCTGGACAAGGCCGAGGTGGTGGGCGACGACATCTCGAAGGCCAGCCCGCAGATCGAGCAGCAGTCCGGTCAGTGGGTCGTGTCGCTCGACTTCAAGAGCGAGGGATCGGCCAAGTGGGCCGCGCTGACCCGTAAGGCGTTCGAGGCCACCTCGAGCGACCCCTGCTTCGTGGCCGCCCAGGCGCTGTACGGCCAGGTCGACCACTGCGCCGTCGCCGTGGTGCTCGACAAGACCGTGGTCTCGGCCCCGCAGATCCAGGGTGTGCTGAGCGGCACCTCACAGATCACCGGCCAGTTCAACAGCGCCTCGGCCAAGCAGCTGGCCGACCAGCTGAACTTCGGCGCGCTGCCGGTCACCTTCACCTCGGGCCCGGCCCAGACGGTGTCGGCGACCCTGGGCATCCAGCAGCTGCAGGCCGGTCTGCTGGCCGCGGGCATCGGCATGGCGCTGGTGGCGATCTATTCGTTCTTCTACTACCGCCTGCTCGGCACCGTCATCATCCTGAGCCTCATTCTGTCCGGCCTGCTGACCTTCGGCGCGCTCGTGTTCCTCGGCCGCTCGATGGGCTTCACGTTGACCCTGGCCGGCATCGCGGGCTTCATCGTGTCCCTCGGTGTCGCGGCGGACTCGTTCGTCATCTACTTCGAACGTCTGAAGGACGAGATCCACGACGGTCGAAGTCCGCGAAGCGCCGTGCCGCGGGCCTGGGCACGCGCCCGGCGTACGATCATCTCGGCGAACGCGATCACGATCCTGGCGGCGGTCGTGCTGTACGTCGTCTCCGTCGGCGCCGTACAGGGCTTCGCCTTCGCGCTGGGCCTGGCCACCGTTCTCGACCTGCTCGTGGTGTTCCTGTTCCGGCACCCGATCATGACGATGTTCGCGCGGACCAAGGCGTTCCTGTCGCCGCGCGTCAGCGGCCTCGGCCGCGTCCTGCGCAGCACTTCGACCGATGCCAAGGAGGCCTGACATGGCCCGCGACGGTTTCGCCACCCGCCTCTACACGGGCGAGGCGAACATCAACATCATCGGTCGGCGGAAGCTGTGGTTCTCCATCGCCGCCGTCCTCGTCCTGTTGTCGATCGGCAGCTTCGCGATCAACCGGTTCCACCTGGGCATCGAGTTCGCCGGTGGCACGTCGTTCAGCATTCCGGCCGAGACCGGCGACCGTACGCTCACCCAGGCCGAGGCCTCCGAGGCCGTCGAGCGGGCGATCAAAGCGGTCGACCCGGCGGCCGAGATCGGCGCCGCCCAGCAGGTCGGCCTGACCGGCGGCGACCAGCGTTTCACCGTCCGCGCGTCGGCGCTGACCGCGCAGCAGGCCGAGCAGGCCAAGGCGGCGCTGGTCGAGGATCTGGGCGTGCCGGCCAGCGAGATCAGCGACGACCAGGTGTCGGCAGCCTGGGGTGGCCAGGTGACCCGGCAGGCCATGCTGGGTCTGGTCATCTTCCTGGTGCTGGTGATGGTCTACCTGGTCGTCAGATTCGAGTGGCGGATGGCGGTCGCCGCCGTCTCGTCGCTGGTCCTGGACCTGATCCTCACGGCCGGCATCTACTCGTTCGTCGGGTTCGAGGTCACGCCGTCCACGGTGATCGGCTTCCTGACGATTCTGGGTTATTCGCTGTACGACGTGGTGGTGGTCTTCGACAAGGTGCAGGAGAACACCCGCGGGATCACGGCGGGCAGCACCCGGACCTACACCGAGGCCACCAACCTGGCGGTGAACCAGACCCTGATGCGGTCGATCAACACCAGCCTGGTGGCGCTGCTGCCCGTCGGCGGCCTGCTGTTCATCGGCGCCGGTCTGCTCGGCGCGGGCACCCTGAAGGACCTGGGCCTGGTGCTGTTCGTCGGCATGGGCCTCGGGGTGATCTGCTCGATCCTGTTCGCGGCGCCGGTGCTGACCGTGCTCAAGGAGCGCGAGCCCAGGATCAAGGCGCACACCGCCCGGGTGCTGGCCCGCCGGGCCGCGGTCCGCTCGGGCGACGTCGCCCCGCGGCCCGAGCGCACCGGCCGCAACGCCAACGCGACCGACTCCGACGAGGAGGCCCCGGCGCTCGCGTCGTCCGCTCCGCGGCCGGGTTCGCGGCCCACGGGGAAGCGCAACACCAACCGGGGCGGACGTCCCGGTGGCGCCGGTCCCCGGCCCAGCGGGGGCAACAAGCGACGCTAGGCGTGAACAGGGCATGACAAGACAGCGGGGGCGGCCGGATCACGGCCGCCCCCGCTGTCGTTAGGCTGGCGCGGTGACTGATGAGATCCCCCACGCCACCGGTGACAGCGGCCCCGGGCTCGCCGCGGTAGTGCTCGGCGGCACGATCGACGTGTCCGACTTCCCCAAGCCCGGCATCGTCTTCAAGGACCTGATGCCGTTCTTCGCCGATGGGCGGGCCTTCCGTACGGCGGTCGACGGCATCGTCGCCCACCACGGGCCGGGCTCGTTCGACGTGGTGGCCGGTGTCGAGGCGCGCGGCTTCGTGGTGGCGGCGGCCATCGCGTACGCGGCCGGGGTGGGTGTCGTGCCGGTGCGCAAGGCGGGCAAGTTGCCGCGGCAGGCACTGTCGGCCTCGTACGAGCTCGAGTACGGCGAGGCCACTCTCGAGGTGCACGAGGACGCGTTCATCGCCGGTCAGCGTGTCCTGGTGGTCGACGACGTGCTCGCCACCGGGGGCACCGCAGCGGCCGCCCTGGAACTCGTGGAGCGGGCCGGGGGCACGGTGGCGGGCTTCACCGTGCTGATGGAGCTGGCCTTCCTGAAGGGCCGGGAGAGGCTCAGCCCCCGTACGGTCCATGCGTTGCTGACCGTTTAGTGACTCTTTGCCCGGGGGCGGCCGCTCTTTCGGAGGTTCGGGCGGGGCATCGGGGAAGAGTCTGCGGGTAGGATGGCGTTCCTAACCAGGTGACCAACCCTGGCATTGGTGGACTTCTCCGGCCGGCGACGACCGGCGAGGTCCCGAGCGATGGTGTGAGGAGGCCGGTGTCCAGCGACGTCGTCCCTCCGGCGGAGGGCACGGTGCAGCCGACCGAGGACTCACGAAACGACGCGGACGCCTCGGCGCCCGCTGACGAGGCACGGCCGGCCGAGGTCTCTGACCCCGATGTCACCCAGCCGATGCCGCCTGCCGACGGTTCGGCGGGCGGATTCGGGCTGGCCAGCGCGCCGACCGGTCGACGGGTGCGAGCCCGCCTGGCCCGGTTCAACGCGCCGTGGCAGAGCACGCAGGTCAGCGAGGTTCTCGAGCCGCTGATCGCCACCCACCGGGCGAGTCACCCCAAGGCCGACGGCCGCATGCTGCAGCGTGCGTTCGACGTCGCCGCGCGGTGGCATTCGGGTCAGTATCGAAAGTCCGGCGACCCCTACATCACACATCCGCTCGCCGTGGCGACGATCCTGGCGAACCTCGGCATGGACACGACCACCCTGGTGGCGGCCCTGCTGCACGACACGATCGAGGACACCGACTACTCGCTCGACCAGATGCGCGGCGATTTCGGGGCCGAGGTCGCGCTGCTGGTCGACGGCGTCACCAAGCTCGACAAGGTGAAGCTGGGCGACGCGGCCAAGGCCGAGACCATCCGCAAGATGGTGGTCGCGATGGCCAAGGACCCGCGCGTGCTGGTCATCAAGCTGGCCGACCGGCTGCACAACATGCGGACGCTGACCTTCCTGCCCCGCCCCAAGCAGGAGCAGAAGGCCAAGGAGACGCTCGAGATCCTGGCGCCGCTGGCCCACCGCCTCGGTATGAACACGATCAAGTGGGAGCTGGAGGACCTCGCGTTCGGCACCCTGTTCCCCAAGCGGTTCGAAGAGATCAACCGGCTCATCGGGGAGCATCAGCCGCAGCGTGAGGCGTTGCTGCGGCAGGTGACCAACAGGGTCAGCCTCGACCTCAAGTCGGCGAAGATCAAGGCCGAGACCACCGGCCGCCCCAAGCACCTCTACTCGATCTACCAAAAGATGATCGTGCGGGGCCGCGACTTCAACGACATCTACGACCTCGTCGGCGTCCGTATCCTGGTCGACACGGTCCGCGACTGCTACGCCGCGCTGGGCGTCATCCACGCGAACTGGCAGCCCGTGCCGGGCCGGTTCAAGGACTACATCGCGATGCCGAAGTTCAACATGTACCAGTCGTTGCACACGACGGTCATCGGCCCGACCGGTAAGCCGGTCGAGATGCAGATCCGTACGTTCGCGATGCACCGCACGGCCGAGTTCGGCATCGCCGCGCACTGGAAGTACAAGGAGCAGAAGGGCGCGACGATCGTCGGCCCGCCGGCGCACATCGACGAGATGACCTGGCTGCGGCAACTGCTCGACTGGCAGCGTGAGGCGAGTGACCCGTCGGAGTTCCTCGACGCCCTGCGGTTCGACCTGTCGAGCCAGGAGGTGTACGTCTTCACGCCCAAGGGCGACGTCATCCCGCTGCCGACGGGCTCGACCCCGGTCGACTTCGCCTACGCCGTGCACACCGAGGTCGGGCACAAGTGCATCGGCGCCCGGGTCAACGGCAAGCTGGTGCCGCTCGAGTCGACGCTGTCCAACGGTGACGTCATCGAGATCTTCACGTCGAAGTCGTCGAACGCCGGCCCGACGCAGGACTGGCTCGGCTTCGTCAAGAGCCCGCGAGCCCGTACGAAGATCCGGCAGTACTTCAACAAGGAGCGGCGCGAGGAAGCAATCGAGATCGGCAAGGAGGCGATCGTCAAGGCGATGCGCAAGCAGGGCCTGCCCCTGCAGCGCATGCTGACCAACGAGAACCTCACGACGATCGCCCGCGACCTGCACCTGCCCGACGTCGCCTCGCTGTACGCGGCGATCGGGGAGAACACCGTGTCGGCCCAGTCCGTCGTGCAGAAACTCGTGGCCGGGTTCGGTGGTGAGGAAGGCGCGGTCGAGGACATCGCCGAGACCGCCGTCGCGACCCGGCCGCCGCGTAACCGCAGCACGGCTCAGGACCCGGGCGTCGTGGTCAAGGGCGTCAGCGACGTGTGGGTGAAGCTGGCCCGCTGCTGCACCCCGGTGCCGGGCGACGCCGTGTTCGGCTTCGTCACCCGCTCGGGCGGCGTCAGCGTGCACCGCGAGGACTGCGCCAACGCCGAAGACCTGCGCGACCAGCAGGAACGCGTCGTCGAGGTGACCTGGAAGCCGACCAGCGCGTCGACGTTCCTGGTCGCCATCCAGGTCGAGGCGCTCGACCGGCACAAGCTGCTGGCCGACGTCACCCGGGTGCTGTCGGAGGAAAGGGTCAACATCCTGTCCGCCACGGTCACCACGACCCGTGACCGGGTGGCCGTCAGCCGGTTCACCTTCGAGATGGCCGACCCGAAACACCTGGGTCACCTGGTGGCCGCGGTCCGCAAGGTCGACGGCGTCTTCGACGCCTACCGCGTCACCTCCGGAGCATGAAAAAGCGGGGCCTCCGGACGGAGGCCCCGCTCAACAACTCCGTTACGCGGCGGCCATCGTCAGCGACTTGATGGTGACCTCCTTCTTCGGGTGGCCACCCCCCGCCTGCTGCGCGAACGCGCCGTCGTCACCGGCCTTCACCACGTCCTTGACGATGTTGAGGCCCTCGGTGATCGTGCCCAGCAGCGTGTAGTTCGCCGGCAGCTGGGTGTCTTCCGAGACGATGAAGAACTGGCTGCCCGTGCTGCCGGGCTGACCGGTGTTGGCCATCGCGATCGACCCGGCCGGGTACGGCTTCTGGGTGTCGGTCGGCAGGTTCTCCTCGGCCATGGTGTAGCTCGGGCCGCCCTGACCGTCGGTGTCGCGCCAGCCCTTGCCCGAGGCGAACGGGTCGCCGCACTGCAGCACCTTGAAGCTGGCCTCGTTGACCAGGCGGTGGCACTTCGAGTTGTCCCAGAACTTCTTGCTCGCCAGGAACTCGAAGCTGGCCGCGGTGCACGGCACCTTGGTCTTGTCGACTGTGGCCTTGATGGCGCCCAGGTTGGTGTCCATGGTCAGCACGGCGCTGCCGGTGTTGGGCGCCGTGGCCGGCGGGGTGCCGACGTCCTTGACCTTGCCGCCGCCGCCCGCGTCGGGAGTCCAGGTGCAGGCGACCTGGCCCGCCGGCACGCCCGAGGCCGCCGTGTCGGCGGGCTTGTCGTCGTCGCCGAGCGCGGTCACGATCCACACCGCGGCGCCCGCGATCAGCACGACGGCGATAGCGGAACCGATGATGGCCTGCTTCTGCCGGCGCTTACGAGCGGCAGCGGCCCGCTCGGCCATCTCCTTCTCGAGCCGGGCCCGCGCCGCCGCGCGCTGCCGGTCCTTGATCGACGACACGGTGTTCCTCCTGCTGAATATGTCGGCCTGGGGGATTGCCTAGGACTGGGTGCTCGCCGACGGGGCTGCGGACGCTGGAGCGTCGCCGACGGTCAGGGTCTTGATGGTGATCTTCTGGGTGGGCTTGACCTTCTCGCCCGCGTCGTTGGCCGACGTCGGAATCTTGGCGATCTTGTCGAGCGTCGCCTGCCCGCCGGTCACCTTGCCGACGATGGAGTACTCGGCGGTCGCGGGGCTGTAGTCCTTGAAGAAGATCAGGAACTGGCTGCCGTTGGTGCCGGGCGGGTCGCCGATCAGCGCGACGGTGCCCTTCGGATAGAGCGGCGTCTTGGCGCCGGCGTCCGCTCCGGCCGACGCGCTCGGCTCGGGCGCGGTCGGCACGTTCTCGTTGTAGACGCTGTACGTCGGGCCGCCGAGCCCGGTGCCGCTCGGGTCGCCGCAGCGCAGAGCCCCGTACGAGGTGATCTCGTGGCAGTCGGTGTTGTCGTAGAACTGCTTGCTCGCCAGGTACGAGATGTCGGCCGTGCCGCACGGCGAGAGCTCCCGGTCGAGGCCCACCACGATCGGCTCACCCTGGTTGGTGGTGACCGTCATCGTCTCGGTGCCCAGCGTCGGGATGTCCTTGGTCGGGGGCGTGCCCACGTCCTTGAGGTTCGAGTTGGTGCTCGCGTTCTGCGGGGTCCACAGACAGATGTCCTGGTCGGCGGCGTCGGTCGACGGTTCGTCGGAATCGAACGCCCCACCCATCCACGCCACCCCGGCAACGATCACCAGAACCGCGACGACCGCGCCGGCCCCGGCCAGCAAGCGACGCTTACGGCGCTCCTTGACGGCCCGGCGTGCCATCTGCCGATCGAGTTTCGCGCGCGCCAGCTTGCGCTGCCGGTCCCTGCTGGATGCCACCGAACGCTGTCCTCTCGTACGACCCATGTCACACGCCCGCAAGAGTGTACGGGTACCTCCTGAGAAAGTGGTGTGCGCCCGCCGGGCTAGGCTCGTTACGATTCGCTACTGTTTTTCTTGCTCGCTTCTCCAGAGAGGCCCGTTGTGCTTGTCACCGGCGTGGAGGCCCAAGCCTTCGGCACCAATTGCTATGTGGTCGCCGCCGCCCCGGGCGAGCAATGCCTGATCGTCGATCCCGGCATCGGCGTGCTCGACCAGCTCGACGAGCTGCTTGCCGAGCACCGCCTCTTCCCGGCCGCTGTGCTGCTCACCCACGGCCACCTCGACCACACGTTCTCGGTCGCCCCGGTCTGCGGCGCGCGCGGCATCACGGCGTACGTGCACCCGGCCGACCGCGAGATGCTGGCCGACCCGGCCAAGGGCCTGAGCGCCGACCTCACCCAGCTGTTCGGTGGCCGCCTGCAGTACTCCGAGCCCGACGACGTGGCCGAACTGACCGACGGCGCGACGCTCACGCTGGCCGGCCTCGAGATCACCGTCGACCATGCGCCCGGCCATACCGGCGGGTCGGTGCTCTTCCGGCTGCCCGGCGCGGGCTCGGAACTCGAGGCGGACCAGGTCTGCCTCTCCGGGGACGTCCTGTTCGCCGGCTCGATCGGACGCACCGACCTGCCGGGCGGCAGCACCGCGACGATGATGACCAGCCTGCGGGACAAGATCCTGCCGCTGGCCGACGACACCGTCGTGCTGCCCGGCCACGGACCGGCCACCACCATCGGCCGCGAGCGCGCACAGAACCCGTACCTGCGGGAACTGATCGCCGCGCCCGGCCGTGGGCTGTAAAGACTTTTCGCTAGGAGACCCTGAGCCATGCCCATTTCCGGTTTTCCCGAATGGATGCCGCCGCAGCGCATGATCGAGCAGCGCGTGCTCGACCGCATCCGCACCACCTTCGAGCTGTACGGCTTCTCCCCGCTCGAGACCCGCTCGGTCGAACCGCTCGACACCCTGCTGAGCAAGGGCGAAACCTCCAAAGAGGTGTACCTGCTGCGCCGCCTGCAGGCTGACGAGAACACCAAGGACGACGACGCGCTCGGCCTGCACTTCGACCTGACCGTGCCGTTCGCCCGGTTCGTCATGGAAAACGCGGGCAAGCTGCAGTTCCCGTTCCGGCGCTACCAGATCCAGAAGGTGTGGCGCGGCGAACGCCCGCAGGAAGGCCGCTACCGCGAGTTCCTGCAGGCCGACATCGACGTGGTCAACCGCGGTGAGCTGCCGTTCCACTACGACTGCGAGATGCCGCTGGTGATCGGCGACGCCCTCGGCGGCCTGCCCGTCCCGCGCGTCCGCATCCAGGTCAACAACCGGAAGATCTGCGAGGGCTTCTATCGCGGGCTCGGCCTCACCGACACCGCGCAGGTGCTGCGTACGGTCGACAAACTCGACAAGATCGGGCCGGCGCGGGTGGCCGAGGCGCTGATCGAGACGGCCGGCGCCACCCGGGCCCAGGCCGACGCCTGCCTCGAACTGGCCGCGATCTCGGCCGACGACGGCTCCTTCGTGGACACCGTCCGCAAACTCGGCGTGACCGACCCGCTGCTCGACGAGGGCCTGGCCGAGTTGCTGCAGGTCGTCGAGACGGCCCGCGAGCACGCGCCCGGCCTGGTCACGGCCGAGCTGAAAATCGCCCGCGGCCTCGACTACTACACCGGCACCGTCTACGAGACCCTGCTCGAAGGCTACGAGCGGTTCGGGTCGATCAGCTCCGGCGGCCGCTACGACAACCTGGCCGACACCGGCAAGGAACGGTTCCCCGGCGTGGGCTACTCGATCGGCGTGTCCCGCATGCTCGGCGTGCTGTTCGGGCAGAACGCGCTGCACGTGTCCCGCTCGGTGCCGACCTGCGTGCTGGTCGCGCTGCCCAGCGACGAACAGCGCCCGGCCAGCGACCGGATCGCGGCGGCCCTGCGCAAACGCGGCATCCCGACCGAGGTCGCGCCCACCGCCGCCAAATTCGGCAAACAGATCCAGTACGCGGACCGGCGCGGGATCCCGTACGTGTGGTTCCCGGGCGAGCCCGACACGGTCAAAGACATCCGTTCGGGGGAGCAGGTGGAGGCCGACGCCGCCGAGTGGCAGCCACCCGCCGGCGACCTGCACCCCGTCATCGCGGGCTGACCGAGCGAGAAACGCTCCACCGGCTTCGACGTCGTCGTGCCGGCGGCCTGCTCCCCGCACAACGCGGTGGTCAGGAACGCCTGCACGGCCACGTCGATCCGGCGACGCCTCACTTTTCCCTCACCGGCGAGATGTTGGCGACGCCGGTGGCGAGCCGCAGCGCGTGCGCACCTCGGGCGGGTCTGAAGAGGTTTTCGATCGTTCGCGGCGGCTGTCAGGACGATGAGCGCACGTCGTTTCCTGACCCCGTCCTCCAAGACGGGCCGAGGCGCGCAGGGCGAAAGCACCCGGGAGCGGTACCCTTACCTACGGTGCCGTAAGTTACGGGACCGTAGGGAGTGATTGTCATGCCGTTGGACCAGACCGCCCTGCTCATCGAACTCGAGCCCGTCGTCGCCACCAACCTCGACCGGCACCTGTCGCTGGCCAAAGAATGGTTCCCGCACGAATACGTGCCGTGGAGCGAAGGGCGCACATTCGACGGTCTGCTCGGCGGCGAGGCATACTCCCCGACCGACTCGAAACTGCCCGACGTGGCCCGGACAGCGCTGATCGTCAACCTGCTCACCGAGGACAACCTGCCCTCATACCACCACGAGATCGCGACCCTGTTCGGGCGGGACGGGGCGTGGGGGACATGGGTGCATCGGTGGACGGCCGAAGAGGGAAGGCACGGAATCGCGCTGCGTGATTACCTGACGGTGACGCGAGCGGTCGATCCGGTCGAACTCGAACGGGCCAGAATGACCCACATGGAGTCCGGATACTCCAACGACCACCCGGACGAGATCCTGCACTCCATCGCGTACGTTGCCTTCCAGGAACTGGCGACACGCATCTCGCACCGGAACACGGGCCGGGCGACAGGCGACCCGATAGCGGAACAACTGCTGGCGCGGGTGGCGGCGGACGAAAACCTGCACATGGTCTTCTACCGCAACCTGCTGGCGGCGGCGTTCGACCTCGACCCCAACCACGCGATGCGAGCGGTCACCGACGTGGTCGCCGGGTTCCAGATGCCGGGGGCCAACATCGAAGGGTTCGGCCGTAAGGCCCTGTCGATCGCTCTGGCCGGAATCTACGACCTGCGCCAGCACCGCGACGAGGTCCTGCAGCCCGTTCTGCGGCAGTGGAACGTTTTCTCCCGTACCGACCTCTCCGCGGACGGCGAGAAGGCGCGGGACGAATTGGCCGCTCACATGGACGACCTCGAATCTCAGGCTTCCCGGTTCGAGGAGAAGCGCGAGGCTCGTCGTCAGCGCCTCCAGCGCTGACCTGTGCGTCATCCTTTCCCTGCGCGGCGTCGTCCCGCCCTGCGCGGGGTCGTCCTTTCTCTGCGCCGGGTCGTGCTTTCTCGCGCTGGCTCGTGCTTTTCTCGCCCTGGGTCGTGCTTGCTTGCGCTGGGTTGTGCTTCTCGCGCTGGGTGGGTGGGGGCTTGCTTGCGCTGGGACGCTTCGGGGGAAGGGGTGACCACTAACGGCGGGATGGAGCCTTTTATGCCGTTAGTGGTCACCCCTTCCCCCGAATCTTGCATGGGAGCCTCTGACGGCCAGGACTTTGGTCGCCGGTCTCTGGTCGCATGACCGGGCTGGGTCACCCCCGTCACCCTGAGGGGTCTGGCTTACGCGCCGGTACAGCCAGGACTTTTGCTTGGGCAGGCCGGCCTGGGTGGTGGGTCGTGCGGACGCACCTCGCCGGTTGCGCCGGGGATCATCGCTGCGCTCGTAAACCCGGCAACGGGCCGGCTGCATGGTCAAGCCCGTCGTTGCCGTCCAACTGACCGCTCGGTCACGGCCCCCTTGGCCGGGCTTGACATCCGGCCCGCCCTTGGTGTTGCGCCCGTTGGCTGGGCTTGGTGTTGGGCTTGCGGGGGTGTCGCGCCCGCTGGCTGGGCTAAGTGTCCGGCTTTCGCTCTGCATGTACCGGTTGGCTGGTTGGGTCGGCGGCTTTTGCTGGGTGTCGCGCGGTTGGCTGGCTGAGCGGGCGGCTTCTGCTGAGTGTGGCGCGCGTTGGCGGGTTGGGCGGGCGGCTCTCGCTGAGTGTCGCGCGCGTTGGCTGGCTCACCGGGTGGGCCGGGCTCGTCTTCGCCCTGCAGTGGTCAACGAGTGGTGGGCCGGGTGGCGATGTGTGTGGTGGGGGTCAGCCTGTGGGCTGGGCGGTTCGGGTTGGGTGAGCGGTTGGCGGGCAGGTGGACGGCACCGACGGGCTGGGCCATGCAGGCGGCCGGCTGCGGTTTGCGAGCGTAGCGATGAGTCCGAGCGCAACCGGCGAGGTGCGTCCGCACGACCCACCACTCAGGCCGGCCTGCCCAGGCAAAAGTCCTGGCTCAACCAGCGCGTAAGCCAGACCGCCCAGGGCGAGGGGGGTTCCGAGGCCCCGCCGTGCAACCAGAGGCCGGCGACCAAAGTCCTGGCCGTCACAGGCTCCCATGCAAGGTTCGGGGGAAGGGGTGACCACTAACGGCATAAAAGGCTCCATCCCGCCGTTAGTGGGCACCCCTTCCCCCGAAGCGTCCCAGGGTGAGCGAGCCCGCGGCCCACGGCTGGCGCTGAGCAAGACGCGGGGAGGCGGGAAAGCGCCTGACCGCGGGGTGGGAGGGGGACGCGGGGAGCGGGAAGGGCTGAGCAGGCGGGAGAGGACGCGGGGAGCGGGAAGGGCTGGGCAGGCAGGGGAGGAGGCGTGGAGCGGGAAGGGCTGTTCGGGTGGGGGGAGGCGGGGGAGAAGGGGAGGGCTAAGCGGGTGGGAGGGGGAAGAGGAGGCAGGTGGACATGGCCTGGGCGACGAGGCGGCCGGAGGCGTCGGTGAGGCGGGCCTCGGCCAGGGCGGTTCGGCGGCCCGACTGCAGGACCGAGCCGGTGCAGGTCAGGCGGCCGGAGGCAAGGGTGATGGGGCGGAGGAACTTGACGTTCAGGTCGAGGGACGTGTAGCCGACGCCCGCCGGCAGGGTGCTGTGGATCGAGCAGGCCGCCGCGGTGTCGAGCAGGGTGGAGATGACACCGCCGTGCATCGTGCCCAAGGGGTTGTAGTGGAACTCCTGGGGGTCCAGCTGCAGGGTTACCGAACCCTCGACGACTGTGAGGGAGGCCAGGTCGATCAGGTCCATGATGGGTGGGGCGGGGAGCTCGCCCGAGGCCAGGGCCTGCAGCATTTCCAGGCCTGTGCTGCGGCCCACGTGGGAGGCGTGGATCGACGGGTCGCTCCAGGAAAAGGTGCGCGTGCGGGCCTGCTGGGTCTGGGTCATGGACGCAGCGTGGCACCCCTTGCTGGGTCTGTCCAGTGGACTTAGCCTCGGTGTCATGAGTTCCACAACGTCGCCCGAGGCGCTCAACTGGTCGGTGGACAACTGCACGATCGGCCGGGCCATGGAGATTCTCGGGGAGAAGTGGACCGTCGTCGTGCTGCGTGAGGTTTTCGCCGGCATCCGGCGCTTCGACGACATGCGGGTGCGTACCGGCATTCCGCGGCAGGTGCTCACCAACCGGCTCGCCATGCTTGTGGACAACGGCGTGCTGCACCGTGTTCCTTATCGGGAGCCGGGCGCGCGGGCCCGCCACGAGTACCGGCTCACCGGCAAGGGCTTCGACCTCTATCCGGTGATGGTCGCCGTCGCCACCTGGGGTGACCGCTATCTGGCCGGGCCCGAGGGGCCTCCGCTCGTGTTCGAGCACCGTGACTGCGGCGGCCGGGTCGGGGCGACGCTCACCTGCGACCACGAGCACGTCGTGGGGGATCTGCGCGAAGTGTTGCCCACGCCGGGGCCGGGGGCGCGCCGCCGCTAGATTGCCGGGGTGGACTCACCCTGGGCGCCGCTGCGGGGCCGTGTCTTCCGGATGCTGTGGATCGCGGTGCTGGCCGGCAATGTCGGCACCTGGATGCAGACCGTCGGCGCGCAGTGGCTGGTGGTGCAGGAGCCGAACGCGGCCACCTGGACCAGCCTCGTGCAGACCGTGACGATGCTGCCCGTCCTGTTGCTGGCCCTCCCGGCGGGTGCGATCGCCGACGTGTTCGACCGCCGCCGCCTGCTGCTGGCCGTGCAGGTCGTGCTTTGCCTGGTCGGGGGTGCGCTCACCGTCCTGACCGTGTTCGGCCTGATGCCGCCGCCCGTGTTGCTGGTGTTCACCTTCCTGCTCGGCGTGGGTCAGGCCCTCACGTTGCCGACCTGGCAGGCCGTCATTCCCGAGCTCGTTTCGCGGGACGAGTTGCCCGCGGCTTCCGCCCTGGGCGCGGTGAACACCAATCTGGCCCGGTCGGCGGGTCCGGCCGTGGCGGGTCTGCTGGTGGCCCATGTCGGGTCGGCCGCCGTTTTCGCGCTCAATGCCCTCTCGTACGGGGTTTTCGCCCTCGCTCTTCTGCTGTGGCGCCGCCCCGCGCGTCAGGGGCCGGGTCACCCGGAGCGTTTCGGTCCCGCCGTCCGGGCCGGCGGCCGGTTCGTCCGGTACGCGCCGAGCGTCCGTCGCCTGCTGATCCGCGTGATCCTGTTCGTGGTGCCGGGCAGTGTCGTGTGGGGTCTGCTGCCCGTGGTCGCGCGTCAGGAGCTCGGGCTGGGCGCGAGCGGCTACGGGGTTCTGCTGGCCGCGCTGGGCGTGGGCGCGATCGCCGGCGCGCTGCTGATGCCACGGATCCGGCGGGTGTTGTCGGCCAACCGGCTGATCGTGGTGGCCGGTGTGGTCTATGCGGGGGCACTGCTGGTCACCGCGCTGGTGCCGAACGAGTTCGCCGTCACCGGTGTGCTGGTGCCGGCGGGGGCGGGCTGGATGTGCTTGGTCTCGCGAATGAACGCCGGCCTGCAGTTGCTGCTGCCGAACTGGGTGCGGGCCCGCGGGTTCGGGATCTATCAGGTGGTGTTCGCCGGGGCGCAGGCGCTGGGCGCGCTGCTGTGGGGGCAGGTGGCCGAGGTGTTCGGGCTGCCCGCGACGTTCGTGGCCGCCGCTGCGGTCATGCTGCTGGGCACGGCGACCGTGTTCTGGTTGCCGGTGCACGAGCACGACGACGCCGACCGGAGTCCCGCAACCTTGTGGGCGGAGCCGCACATCATGCTGGACCCGCATCCCGAGGAGGGGCCCGTGCTGGTGACGGCTGTCTACCGCGTACGGGATCAGCAGGCGGACGGTTTCGTCGAGGCCATGAACGCCGTACGGCTGACGCGGTTGCGGACGGGGGCGACGCGCTGGGGTTTGTTCCGTGACGGCGAGGACCCGGTCCGCTATGTCGAGGTCTATCAGGTGCCGACGTGGGAGGACCATCTGCGTCAGCACGACGGCCGGATGACCGGCAGTGACGAGGAGGCCGAGAAACGCGCGCTGGCGCTGGCCGAGGGGCCGCCCGAAGTCACCCATCTGCTCCCGGCCGACAACGGCGATTAGCCGGATGTTTCGTATTTGTTCCGATTAACCTCAGGGGTGGCCGTTCCGGCCGGTTGAGGAGGTGTCGTGTCGAGTGTGGTCGATGCTCGCCGCGGCCGGTTGCTGATCATCGGCGGCGCCGCCGGCCCGGGCCTGCTCGGCCGCTTCGTCGAGCTGGCGGGCGGCGCCGCGGCGCGCATCGTCGTCGTCGCCACGGCCAGTTCGGCGCCGACCGCCGCCGAGACCGAGCACCTGGCCGCCTTCGAGTCGCTGGGCGCCGGCCGGGTCGAGGCACTGCGGATCGCGAACCGGTCCGACGCCTGCGATCCCCGGGTCGAGCCGGTGCTGCGCTCGGCCTCCGGCGTCTTCTTCACCGGCGGCGACCAGGAGCGGATCACCCGGGTGATCGGCGGGACGGTCACCGACTCGCTGCTGCAGGAGCTGGTCGCGGCGGGCGCGGTGGTGCTGGCCGGCACGAGCGCGGGCGCCGCCATGATGTCCGGGACCATGATCGTCGAGGGTGACGCCCCGGGGGTGTCGCGGGCGTGCGTGCGTACGGGCCCGGGTCTGGAATTTCTGCCGGGTGTGCTGATCGATCAGCATTTCGGCCAGCGGGGGCGGCTCAACCGGCTGCTCAGCGCGGTCGCCCTGGCTCCGCACCAGCTCGGCCTGGGCATCGACGAGGACACCGCGATCCTGACCGACGGCGACGACTTCGAGGTGCTCGGCAGCGGTGCGGTCACGGTTGTCGACGCCGGCGGCGCCGAGATCATCCGGGTGCCCGACCGCGGCCCGATCACCCTGACCGGCTGCCGCCTGCACGTGTTGCCCGCCGGGCACGCGTTCCACCTCACGGGCCGACGGCCCCGCGTCATCGAGAACGAGGCGTCATGAAGATCGAGCGCCTGCGGCATCTGCGCGGACCCAACGTCTATCTGTCCCGTCCGGCGGTGGTCGCGCGGCTGCGCCTGGGCGAGCTGACCGGCGTCGAGACGTCCGACGTCACCGGCTTCACGGAACGGCTGCTGCGGACGTTGCCGGGTCTGGCCGAGCACCACTGCGCGGCCGGGGCGCCGGGCGGGTTCGTGAGCCGGCTGCGCGGCGGCACCTACTTCGGGCATGTCACCGAGCACGTCAGCCTCGAACTGTCGCAGCTGATCGGGCGCGACGTGAGTTTCGGGCGCACGGTGTCGGCCGGTGAGCCGGGTTGTTACGACCTGATCGTCGAGTGCCCGGTCGACGAGTCCCCGGTGTCGCGGGTGCCGGGGGAGCTGCTGCGGGAGGCGGTGGATCTGGTGCTTTCGGTGATCGACGGGCGTACGGGCAAACCGGTTCTGTCGGAGCTGGCGGCGCGGGCGGAACGGGAGGCGGCCGGGCCCAGCACCCGGTCGATCATCGCGGCGGCCCGGCGGCGCGGCATCCCGGTCGAACGCTACGACGACCTGAGCCTGCTCCGGCTGGGCTGGGGCAACCGGCGGCGGCTGGCCTGGGCCGCGATGACCGATCAGACCAGCGGCGTGGGCATCGACATCGCCGGTGACAAGCAGGTGACCAGGCGGTTGCTGACCGAGGCGGGCGTGCCGATGCCCGAGGGAGGCGCCGCCCGTACGCTGGAAAACGCTCTGGCCTGGCTGAAGAGGCTGGGCGGCCCGGTGGTCGTCAAACCCCGGCGGGGCAGCCAGGGCGAGCACGTGGCCCTGAACCTGTGCACGCCGGAGCAGGTCGAGGCGGCGTTCCGGGCGGCCGGCGAGGACGTGATCGTCGAGCGGCAGCTGGACGGCCGTGACTACCGCGTGCTCGTGGTGGCGGGCGAGGTCGTCGCGGCCGCCGAACGGATCGCCGCGCACGTGGTCGGTGACGGGCGCAGCACGATCGACGAGCTGGTCGAGCGGGTCAACGCCGACCCCCGGCGCGGCGTCGGGCATTCGCGGGTGCTGACCCGGGTGACGCCGGTGCCCGCGCTGCTCGAGCGGCAGAACCTGACCGCCCGCAGCGTGCCGGCGGCCGGGCGGCGGGTGTGGCTGGCCGACACCGGCAACCTGTCCACCGGCGCGACCAGCCACGACGTCACCGACGACGTGCACCCCGAGGTGAAACGGCTCTGCCTGCGGGTCGCCGCGCAGCTCGGGCTCGACATCGCCGGGATCGATCTGCGCCTGCCCGGCATCGGCGAGCCGGCGCCGCCGGTGGAGGCCGGGTCGGAGGTCCGGGCCGGGGTTATCGAGGTCAACGCGATGCCCGGCCTGCGCATGCACCTGGCGCCGGTGCGGGGCCGCTCGCGGGACGTGGGCGACGCGATCGTCCGGGCGATGTACCCGGCCGGCTCGGACGGGCGGATCCCCACGGTGGCGATCACCGGCACGAACGGCAAGACGACAGTGGCCCGGATGACCGCGCACCTGCTGGCCGACAGCGGGTTGCGGGTGGGGCTGACCACCACCGACGACGTACGCGTCGACGGGCGCGTGATCTTCCGGGCCGACGCCACCGGGCCGCTGTCGGCGCAGATGGTGCTGGGCGACCCGGGTGTGCAGGCCGCCGTGCTGGAGACGGCGCGGGGCGGGCTGCTGAACCGGGGGCTGGGTTACGACTGGTCCGACGTGGGCGTGCTGACCAACATCACCGCCGACCACCTGGGGCAGGACGGGCTGGCCACGATCGAGGACCTGGCCCACGTGAAGGCGCTGGTGGCCGAGCGGGTGCGTGACGGCGGGACGCTCGTGCTCAACGCCGACGACCCGTGGGTGCGCACGATGGTCGACCGGCCGCGGGTGCGCGCGGACCGTAAGCGGGTGGTGTGGTTCGGGCTCGACGCCGAGCAGCCCGTGGTGGTCGAGCATCTCGCCCGCGGCGGGACGGCCTATCTGCTGGACGACGGGTGGGTGCTGCAGGCGACCGGGGCCCGGCGGACGGCGCTGCTGCGGGTGGGTGACGTTCCCGGGGCGTACGGGGGAGCGGCGCCCCACGTCTTGGCGAACGCGCTGGCGGCCATGGCGGCGGCCCGGGCGCTGGGCGCGGGGCAGGAGGCGGTGAGCCGGCGGGTGGCCGAGTTCGATCCCACCGTCGAGAACGCGGGCCGGGGCACGCTGTTCCGGCTCGGGGACGTGTCGGTGTTCGTCGACTACGCCCACAACCCTGCGGCGCTGGCGGCCACCCTGCGGACCCTGCACCGGCTCTGGGGGGCCGATCGCTGCGTGGCCGCGCTGACCCTGCCCGGTGATCGGCGGGACGATCTGATCGCGGCGTGCGCGCAGGTGGTGGCGGACGCGGTGACCCGGGTGGTGCTCTACGACGACGAGGACCTTCGAGGCCGCACGCCGGGGGAGGTGTCCGCGCTGGCCGAGCGCGAGATGCGGGCGCGGCGGCCCGGGTTGTCCTCGGTGCGGGCCGGGGACTGCCGGGAGGCCGTCACCGAGGCGCTGCTGATCGCCCGCCCGGGCGATGTGGTGCTGGTCGTCTACGAGAAGCTGGCGCCGGTGCTCGCGCTGCTGGCCGAGTTGGGCGCCGTCCCCGCCGCTGAGGCCGCGCCGGTGCTGCCCGGACGTGGACCCGGGGCCGTACAGTCGCCGGCAAGATCCCTACTGGGGAAGGAACGGGTTCCCGTCCCCGGTTATCACGGCTGATCCGTCGTTCGGGGAGGTTGGCACGCAGAATGGGCTGATCGGCGGAGGGGACTGACCGTTTGAGCGAGGTTGCACAGGTCAGTCCCTGAACAGTTGCTACAGGGCGACTATTTGTCGACATCGCCCGGCATCGCCTCTAGGTGACGATGGTGTAACGGCTGGTAGGCCGACTGTTGTCGAGCGCTGCGAAAGTCCCCGTGGAAGAGACTTCCGATAAAGCGGTCATACCGGCGTGTCTCTATGTAATGCACCCGGATTTCAGTCAGAGATCCGACTTTCGGGTACTGGACGGGCACCCGTCGCAGGTGCGATCCGTCCGGAAACGGACGGTGATGAACCGCAGGTAAGACCGCATGTGCACGGGATCGTGAGGGGGCCGATCATCGGCTAGCATCCCTTCCGTCGATGGGGAACAACCGGCTGTGTGCCGGCGCCCCGACGCCGAGGGGCATGGCGGTGCAACTCGGTGTTTCTTCGAAGCGCGCATGTGGGGGCACATGAGCACGACGGACCTTCCGGGTTCGAGTCTGCTGGCCGGTCGATATCGACTGGTCGAGCGGCTCGGCGCCGGCGGGATGTCAGTGGTGTGGCGAGGGTTCGACGAGGTCCTCGGGCGCCAGGTCGCGGTGAAGGTTCTGCCACCGTCGACAAGCGCGGACCCGGCGTTCCGGCGCCGGCTTCGCGCGGAGGCTCAGGCTGCCGCTCGGCTCAGCCATCCCAATATCACGAATGTCTACGACTACGGCGAGGCGACCACCGTCGACGGTGAGCCCGTGCCGTACGTCGTCATGGAGCTGATCGACGGCGAGTCGCTCGCCGCCGTGCTCGCGCGCGTGCGCAAGCTGCCCTGGCAGCACGCCGTGCGGATAACCGCCGAGGTGGCCGCGGCGCTGGCCGCCGCACACTCGCGCGGCATCGTCCACCGCGACGTCACCCCGGCCAACGTCATGCTCACCCCGACCGGGGCCAAGGTTGTCGACTTCGGCATCTCGGCCCTGATCGGCGAGAACGACATCGACCCCGACGGCAGCCTGCTCGGCACCCCGGCCTACCTCGCGCCCGAGCGGCTCGAGGGCGGCCAGGTCAGCCCGGCCACCGACGTCTACGCCGTGGGCCTGCTCATCTACCGCACGCTCATCGGCCAGCTGCCGTGGGACGTCGGCACGACGACGGCCCTGCTGCGGGCTCACCAGTACACCGAGCCCGAGCCGCTGCCGGTCGTCGAGGGGCTGCCCGCCGAGGTGGACGCCCTGGTGGGCCGCTGCCTCGAGAAGCGGCCGTCCGACCGCCCGTCGAGCGCCGAGCTGGCCAAGATCCTGGCCGCTCTCGCCCAGGGCGCTCCGGCCACCGCGCGGGGTTACGTTCCTGAGTGGTCCGACGGCGGCGAGGACACCACGATTCTGCCGTCGCCGCAGGCGTACGCCGAGGGCCTCGCCGCGGGCGCGATCCCGGTGTCGCCGGCCGCGGCGGGAGCTGCGCCGGTCTCGCCCGCTGCGGCTGGGGCTGCGCCGGTCTCCCCGGCCGGCCCGGCGCCGGCGGCCGAGCCGGTCGGCGCCGCCGAGGATGCCCAGTCCGAGCCGGCTGCTCCGGCGCGCAACAGCCGCTTCGGCGACCTGCCGTCGGGCCCGGTCTACAACGCCGCTCCGGTGGCGGCGGCGGGCTCGGGCGGGCTGCGTCCGGCGTACGGCAACCAGCCGGACGGGCCGGACACACCGGGCGGCTCCACCTCGCCGTCCTGGTCCCGCATCTCGCAGACCAAGACCCGCCGCGTGCTCGTCGTGGCTCTCGGGGTGCTGCTGCTGGGCGTCGGGACGTACGGGTGGACCCTGACCGGCGCCCCGGGCGAGAACTCGGCCAAGGGCGCGACGCCCGCGGCCATCCCGCAGGACAACCGATGCGTCGTCAGCTACGCCGTGTGGAGCGACAAGAACAGCCGCTTCCTGGCCCAGGTGACGGTGGCCAACCGCAACGAGACGCCGATCAAGGACTGGAACCTCTGGTTCATCATGCCGGGTGACCAGGTGGTCTCCGGCGCCGGTCAGGTCGACCTCACGCAGGAGTCGCCCCAGGGCGGCGCCGTCACCGTCAACTCGGCGCAGCAGATCGAGCCGCTCAAGACGGTCTCGCTCAAGATCAATGGACGGTACGGCACGAGCAACGTGCCGCCGATGGCCTTCAAGCTCAACGGCCAGCAGTGCGAGACCTTCGTGTCGTCCAAGCCGAACGAGCCGTCGCGATACGTGGAACACCTGGCCAACGGTCAGACGCGGCTGGGGCCCACGACGTCGCCGATCCCGGGCATCTCCATCGGTGACGACGGCATCATCAACGTGACGCCGACGAAGCCGGGCTCGACGTCGAAACCGGGCGTGCCGGGGACGACTGCGCCGCCGGAGTCACGGTCGCCCACGACTCCGCCGCCCACGACGCCGCCCCCGACCACGGTGCCGCCGACTCCACCGCCGCCCACGACTCCGCCCCCGACGACGGTGCCGCCGACTCCGCCGCCGCCCACGACTCCGCCCCCGGTCACCACGGACAAGCCGACGATCGACGCCGGTGGCCCGGAAGGCTGTGACGACGCCTTCCCGGAGGACTGCGAGACCCCGTAACAAGCTGTATCAAAAGGCCGGCTCACTACGAGCCGGCCTTTTGTGCTCCCGGGCCGGATGCTGGAGAGGTAGTGGGCGGCGGCCGGGTCGATGGGGCGTACCGCCGGGGCCGACGGGAATCCGGGGTCCGATGGTGTACAGGTCAACGGCCGAAATCGGACGCGATGCCGCTCGCTCCGGAGTTACTGTGTCAAGAATGCATCAGGCACTTTCCTCCGTTTCGTCCGGCGTGGCAGCCGGGCAGGGACCGTGCGTGGGCAAAAGATGAGATAGCGGAACTGTGCGCGGCAATTCGGTCTGAAAAGCCCGAGAACGGGCACTCGAGGCTGCGTACGGCAGGTTGTCGTCCATGGGAGTTCGACATGATCAGCATTGTCAAGGATCTGGCGGCGGAGGCCCTGTTCGTCTCCGACCTTCAGCCGTCCCAGTGCCCGACCAGCGAGGCGGTCGAGCAGGCGGTGACCGCCATGATCTTGCGGCACGGCAGCGACGGATGTGCGGCCGAGGTGGCGCTGGAGTTCGGCGATCACCCGGACGTCGCGGTGCGCCGCATGCACTGGGTGCACGCGGAGTTGACCGAGGTGCTGGAGCCTCGGCGCGCGGCCGTCTTCCACTGAAAACCTGAGCTTTTCTCGCGAAAAGCACCCTAAAAGCAACCGAGTTCGGCCGCCTTCGCACCTTTCGACGGCAAAAGTCTTCCTCATCAGCCGGTTTTCACTCAACCGGTAGTACGAGCGAGGAGGACTACGTGACCGACGCGACCGAACTCCCCGCCGCCATCGGCACCACCCACGACGCGCCGTCCGCGCGTGACATCGAGGACATGGTCCGCGAACACATGCCGATGGTTGGCCATCTGGTCCGGGAACTTCTGAACCGGGTACCGGGTCACGTCCATGCGGACGACCTGTCCTCGGCCGGCTTCGCCGCGCTGCTGGGGGCTGCCCGATCCTTCGACGTGACCCGGGGGATCCCGTTCCACCGCTTCGCCGCGGTACGCATCCGCGGTGCGCTCCTCGACGAGCTGCGCGGACAGGACTGGGCCAGCCGATCGGTGCGCGCCCGGGCCCGCAAGAGCGCGGCCGCCCGCCAGGAGCTCACCGCGGCTCTGGGTCGCACACCCACCGACGCCGAGGTGGCCGAGCTCCTCGGCATCGGCGTCGGCGAGCTGGCCACCGTCGAGGACGACGTGCAGAAGGCGGCCCTCCTGAGCCTGCAGGGCTTCCCCACGGGTGCGGCCGAGGAGATGGTGCCGGAGACGTCCGAGGGGCCGGAGGACCTGCTGCTCAAACGGGAACGCCTCGGCTATCTGCACCAGGCCGTCCAGGCGCTGCCCGAGCGGCTGCGCATGGTCGTCACCGAGTCGTTCCTGCAGGAGCAGCCCCTCAGCGACGTGGCGGCGCGACTGGGCGTGACCGAGTCGCGCATCTCCCAGCTGCGGACCGAGGCGCTGCAACTGCTGCGCGAAGGCCTCAACAGCTCGCTGGCGCCGGAACTGCTCACGGTGGCGGCCGGCGGACCCCGTACGCGGAAAGGTTGTATGCAGCGCCGCCGCTCGGAGTACTTCGCCCGGGTGGCCCAGCAGGGCAACCTGCACACCCGCCTGGCACTGACCGACGAACACGGGGTGCCGATCGCGGTAGCGGCTTGATCCACCCATAACAGAACGGGGGCGGCCGGGATGCCGCCCCCGTTCCCATGTCCGGCCCCTTGGCCCGACGGGCCGGGCGGGGGCGCTTATCCGACCGGTTGCGGAGAGGTATTGCCGAGCGGGCGCGGCCGGGGCTCGCTGGGCGGTCCGGGAGTGGCTTGCGGCCGGGGCTCGCAGAGGGGGTCGAGGGCGGCGCGGACTGTCCGGATGTCGGCGCCGACCGCGGTGGCCAATGACCCGGGGCCGGCCAGCGGCATCACGGCGAAATCGCCCGGCCCCGCGGCGGCGGGCAGGGCCGCGGGCGTCGAGACCAGGGTGCCGAGCGCGCGCCCGCCACCCAGCACCGCCGCCTCTGACCAGCCCGGGGCGGCCGGGCCGACGGACAGATCGTGGCGGTGGAGCGTGCGTCCCGCGTACCGGATGGTGGTGTTCTGGACGGCGTTGCCGCTGGGCTCGTTGTGGCGGCCGCAGACCAGGTCGTCGCGCCAGAGCAGCGAGCCGCCCGCGGCCACCTCGACGCGGGTGACGGTGCCGTGGTCGCAGCCCGCCGCGGCGATCAACGGCTCGGGCAGCCAGCGCAAGGACCCGCCGGGGGCGACGGTCGCGTTGATCAGGAACCGGGACGGCTGCAGGTGGGCTTGGCCGGGCAGGGCCAGCTGAGCCGCCACGCTGCGGATCTCCAAGGTCGCGCCCGGGCCGACCTCGATGTCGAGCCGCAGGTCGTCGCCGCGCAGCGGGCCGGCGCCGCCGCCGACGAGGTGGACCGTCGCCGGGCCGGTGCGGCGCAACAACAGGGGCGACTCGCTGCGCAGGACGGTCAGCCTGGTTCCGCCGAGCGTGTCCCGTTCGGCCACCACCCGGGCGAAGGCCCTCATGCCGCGGCGATCAGGCCACGGATCCAGTCCGCGACGGGCGCGGCGGTGCGGTCACCGACCAGCGACAGGAAGACGGTCGGCAACTCGCCGCGGCGGGCCTTGGCGTCGCTCTCCATCACCGCCAGGTCGGCGCCGACCATCGGGGCCAGGTCGGTCTTGTTGATCACCAGTAGGTCGGCGGTGGTGACGCCGGGGCCGCCCTTGCGCGGAACCTTGTCGCCGCCCGCCACGTCGACCACGAAGATCTGCTGGTCGATCAGGCCCTTGCTGAACGTGGCGGTCAGGTTGTCGCCGCCGCTCTCGACCAGCACGAGGTCGAGCGGGCCGAGCGTCGACTCGAGGTCCTCCACGGCGTCCAGGTTGGCCGAGATGTCGTCGCGGATCGCGGTGTGCGGGCAGCAGCCGGTCTCGACGGCCCGCACCCGGTCGGCCGGCAGCACGCCGTTGCGCAGCAGGAAGTCGGCGTCCTCGGTGGTGTAGATGTCGTTGGTGACCACGGCCAGGCGCAACTCGTCGCCGAGGGCCCGGCAGAGCGCGGCCACCAGCGCGGTCTTGCCCGAGCCGACCGGGCCGCCGATGCCGATCCGCAGTGCCCGGGGGCCACTGGTCAGGGGCTGATGCGGGTCGACGCCGGGATCGGGGTGGGTGTGCGGCACCTCGTCCGGGTCGTGCGTGTGCGGGGGGACGTAGCCGTCGGACGGGTGGGGAAGGGCCCCGCCGGCGACGGTGTGAGTTTCAGGATGCAAAGAGACGCACCTCCCAGGTGGCGTGGAGCTCGGCGCCGATGTCGAGCAGGGGTCCGCTCGCGGCCGGCAGATCGTCGACGGGCCGGTCGCAGTGCGCGGCGGCGCCGGCCGCGATCCGGTCGCATTCGGGGGCGAGGCGGGCCAGCAGCCCGTGCACCGCGTACGGGTCGAGACCGAGCAGCCGTACGCCGGCCGACGCCGCGCCGCTGACCGTGCCGTGAGCCGCCGCGACAGCCGCCTCTTCGGGGCCGAGCCCGCCCGCACCCGCGACCACGCCGAGCGCGACCGGCTGGTGCACCTCACGGCCGACGGGCGGCAGGCTCCACATGGCGCGGGCCGCACGCAGCAGTGCCCGGCCCTGAGCACGCGACGCTTTCCGGAGCGCGGGTGAGGGCGTACGGGAATCAAGCCCTTGATCCAGATCGGCCCACTCACCCGGCCGGGCGCAGGCCGCGGCCGCGAACGCCGCCGCCACCAGGCCCGCGGTGGCGAGCTTGCCCCGCAGGAAGCCGTCGAGCGAGCCGGAATCCCGCACGCGTCCGGCCGAGACCTGCGCCTCGAGCCCACCGGAGTGTGCATGCCCACCCGACGGCAGTCGCCCGTCGGCGAGCACAAGCAGCGTCGCCAGGCTCATGTCAGAAGAGGAAGTAGCGCTGGGCCATGGGGAGCTCGGTGACCGGGTCGGGGTCGATGATCTCGCCGTCGACGCGGACCTCGAACGTGTCGGGGGTGACCTCGATGTGGGGGAGGGCGTCGTTGCGGGGCATGTCGGCCTTGGTGACCGCGCGGGTGTTCTCGACCGGGGTGAAGGCCCGCTTGACGCCGATGCGGTCGGTCAGCAGGGCGTCGATGGCGGCCTCGGCCACGAAGGCCAGCGACGTCTGGGCCGGGACCACGCCCTTCGCGCCGAACATCGGGCGGGGCAGCATGGGTTGCGGGGTCGGGATCGAGGCGTTGGCGTCACCCATCTGGGCGTAGGCGATCATGCCGCCCTTGAGGACCAGCGCCGGGCGTACGCCGAAGAACGCCGGATCCCACAGCACCAGGTCGGCCAGTTTGCCGGGTTCGACCGAGCCGACCTGCGACGACATGCCGTGCGCGACCGCGGGGCAGATCGTGTACTTGGCGACGTAGCGCTTGGCCCTGTTGTTGTCGGCCGTCGTGTCCCCGGCCAGGGCGCCGCGGCGGGCCTTCATCACGTGGGCGGTCTGCCACGTGCGCATGATGACCTCGCCGACGCGGCCCATGGCCTGCGAGTCGGAGCCGATCATCGAGATCGCGCCGAGGTCGTGCAGCAGGTCCTCGGCGGCCATCGTGGACGGGCGGATGCGGCTCTCGGCGAAGGCCAGGTCCTCGGGCACGGCCGAGTTCAGGTGGTGGCAGACCATGAGCATGTCGAGGTGCTCGCTGAGGGTGTTGCGCGTGTACGGCCGGGTCGGGTTGGTCGACGACGGCAGCACGTTGGGCTGCCCGGCCACCGTGATGATGTCCGGCGCGTGGCCGCCGCCCGCGCCCTCGGTGTGATACGCGTGAATCGAGCGGCCGGCGATGGCCCGCAGGGTCTCCTCGACGAAACCGGCCTCGTTCAGCGTGTCGGTGTGAATGGCCACCTGTACGCCGGAGGCGTCCGCGACCTTGAGGCAGGCGTCGATCACGGCCGGGGTGGTGCCCCAGTCCTCGTGCAGCTTGAAGCCGCCGGCCCCGCCGCGCAGCTGCTCCCACATCGACTCGGCCGACATGGTGTTGCCCTTGCCGAGCAACAGGACGTTCACCGGGTACGCGTCGATCGCCTCGAGCATGCGGGCCAGGTGCCACGCGTTCGGGGTGACCGTGGTCGCCTTGGTGCCCTCGGCAGGCCCGGTGCCGCCACCGATGATCGTCGTGATGCCGGACGCGACGGCGGTGTCGAGGATGGTCGGGCTGATCAGGTGGACGTGGCTGTCGATCGCGCCCGCGGTAAGGATCTTGCCGTTGCCCGCGATCACCTCGGTGCCCGGGCCGATGACCAGGTCGGGGTGGACGCCGTCCATGGTGTCGGGGTTGCCGGCCTTGCCGATCGCCACGATCCGGCCGTCGCGGAGGCCGACGTCGGCCTTGACGATGCCCCAGTGGTCGAGCACCACCGCGCCGGTGATCACCGTGTCGGGGGTGCCCTCGGCGCGGGTGGCCCGGGACTGGCCCATCGACTCGCGGATGACTTTGCCGCCGCCGAACACGACCTCGTCACCGGGACGCGGGCCGGCGCTGCGGTCCTCCTCGACCTCGATGAGCAGGTTGGTGTCGGCCAGCCTGATCCTGTCCCCGACGGTGGGGCCGTAGAGGGCGGCGTAACGGCCGCGATCCAGGGTGGTCATCGCAGGCTTCCGTTCTCGGGCTGCGCCGGGCCGTCGTTCCGGGCGGTTTCGTGGTCGCCGGCTGCCTGCCGACCGTCCGCCGCCTGCTGTTCACCCGCTCGCGATCCGCCCGATGAATCGGATAAGTCGGATTTGTCGGGCGAGAGAGGGTTGAGGGGGAGGGAGGAGGCGGCGCCGGGGGGAACCGCGGTGGCGCCGGGGTCGGAAGGGGCGCCGCCCGCGAGGGGGGCGGCGGAGGGTGTGCCGTCGGTGGCGAGCTTGTCGAGGGGGCCGGCGGCCAGGGCGCGCAGGCCGGGGACCACGCGGGCGCCGGCCAGGGCGACGAGGGAGACGTCGCGGGGGATGCCGGGCTCGAAGCGTACGGATGTCCCGGCGGGGACGGCGAGGCGGTGGCCCCAGGCGGCCGCTCGGTCGAAGTCGAGGGCCTCGTTGGACTCGGCGAAGTGGAAGTGGGAGCCGACCTGCACGGGGCGGTCACCGGTGTTGCGTACGGTCAGAGTCAGCACCTCGCGACCCGGGTTGATCTCGATGTCGCCGTCGCCGAAGAGGATCTCGCCGGGGATCATGAGATCGGCCCGTGCACGGTGACGAGCTTGGTGCCATCCGGGAAGGTGGCCTCGACCTGCACCTCGGCCAGCATCTCGGGAACGCCGTCCATCACGTCGTCGCGGGTCAGCACGCGCCGCCCGGCGTCCATGAGCTCGGCCACCGTACGGCCGTCCCGGGCGCCCTCCAGCAGGAAAGCGGTGATGACGGCGGTCGCCTCGGGATGGTTGAGCTTGAGGCCACGCTCACGACGCCGTCGCGCCACGTCGGCCGCGACATGGATGAGCAGGCGTTCCTGCTCGTGCTGGCTGAGGAACAACGGACCTCCCGCGGGTTGCGCTTCGCGATGCTCGCAGCTCGACGTTTCGGACGTGTTACCCGTCGGGCGCCCTGAGACGATCAAAGCAGACTCGGGGCGCCACGCACGGAAGAACGATCAGGGTCCGGTGTAGAGAACCGCGTCGATCTCGATGTCGAAGCCGACCAGCGGCACCGGCAGGGTGGTGCGCACGGGAAGGTCGGGGCCCTTGATGTACTCCTGGTAGATCTCGTTCAGCTCGGCGAAGTCGTCGAAGTCGCGCAGGTAGACGCCGATGCGGACGGCCTGGTCGAGGCTGGACCCGGCGGCCTCGGCGACGGTGGCGAGGTTGCGGAACGCGGCGTGCGCCTGCTCGGCGAAGCTGCCGGTCACCATGGTGCCGTCGGGCAGCGCGGGCACCGAGCCGGCCAGGTAGATGAAGTCGCCGGCCACGACGGCATGCGAGTACGGGCCGCCGGCCGGGGCTGCCTTGCCGGCCTTGAGGGCGCGCTTGGGCATCTGCTGATCTCCTAAGAGGTGCGTGGGAACTGTTCTTCGAGGGCTTCGGGGCCGACCAGCGGGGTGCTGAGCAGGTCGCGCAGGGCCCGTTCACGGCCGGCCAGGGCGTCCCGCTGGCCGGCGGTGAGCGGCGACCACGGCGGGGGAGCGGCGGGCCAGGCGGGCGGGAGCAGGCGGCCGCCCACGTACGTGGCGACGTTGACGAGGCGTACGGGGGAAACACGGGTCTGACGGTGGGAATCGACGAGCTCCTGCTCCTCGGCGCGCACCTCGAACACGGCGAGATCGGCGGGCGAACCGGGCTCGAGAGCGCCCCCGGGCAGGCCCAGAGCGCGGGCCGGACGGGTGGTGACCATGTCGAGCACGTCGGGCAGGGGCACGCCGGCCGCGAGCACCTTGGCCATCGTGGTCGGCAGGTCGAAAACCGGGCCGTAGACCGAGCGGCAGTGCAGGTCGGTCGAGATCGTGTGCGGGGCCAGGCCGAGGTCGAGCTGGCGTTCCAGCACGTCGAAGGCGAAACCGCCCGAGCCGTGGCCCAGGTCGAGCAGCACACCCCGGTCGACGGCGGCGCGCACGGCCGGCCCGAGCGGCGACGCGATGCCGCTGGCGCTGTGCGTGACGATGTCGCCGGGACGCAGCAGGTCGAGCACCTCGTCGAGCGCGGGCGGAGCGGTGCCGATGTGGACCATCACAGGCACGCCGCACACCTCGCCGACGGCCAGGGCGCGGCGCAGCGGCTCGACCCCGTTGCCGCCGACGGTGTCGCGGTCGATGCGCACCTTGAGACCGCGTACGAGATCGCGGTTGCGCTGCACGGTGTCGACGGCGAGCGGGACGTCGCAGTTGCTCAGATCGCGGCTCTCGCCGGTGCGGGCGGCCAGGCCGGGGGCGGCGATGTTGAGCAGGGCGGGGATGCGTACGGCGGAAAGGGCGGCGGTGTGGCGCAGGGCGTCGAGTGAGTACGCGCCCGCGGAACCGGCGTCGACCCAGGTGGTGACGCCGGTGTGCCAGGCGATCGGGTCGGGGGAGACGGACCAGTAGCCGGGGCCGACGTGGGTGTGCAGGTCGATGAGGCCGGGGGTGATCAGCAGGCCGGAGACGTCGACGACGACGTGGGCGTCTCGGGGCAGGGAGGGGCCGGTCGCGGTGATGACTCCGGCGGTGACGGCCACGTCGAAGGGGTCGCCTCCGGCGAGAAGCAAGTCGTACGTCAAGGCCACCTCCCGGGCCGACACTATCTTGAGCTGATGAGTGTGCAGGGGCTGGTTCCTGAGCCGGTTTCGGTTGACGCGGCCGACGGCGAGTTCCGGCTGGGGGCGGACACCGAGGTCGACTGCCCGCCGGAATTGGGCGGGGTCGCGCAATGGCTCAGGCAAGCGCTGCGCCTGCCGTTGCCCGCGGGCAAGGGCGGGCTGCGGCTCCGGGTTGATCGGGGGCTCGCGAACGAGGCGTACGTGATGACGTGCGCGACCGGCGGGATGGAGATCGCGGGTGGGTCGGCGGCGGGGGTCTTCTACGGGTGCCAGACGCTGCGCCAGCTGTTGCCGCCGCGGGCGTTGCGCCGGGGTGGGCCGGCCGGCTGGGCGGTTCCCGCCGTCAGGATCGAGGACCGGCCCGCGTACGGGTGGCGCGGGGTGATGCTCGACGTCGCGCGCCACTTCATGCCGGTGGGCGATGTGCTGCGGTTCGTCGACCTGGCCGCCTTTCACAAGCTCAACGTGCTGCACCTGCACCTGACCGACGACCAGGGCTGGCGCCTGGAAGTGCCGGGCCGGCCGCGGCTCACCGAGGTCGGCGCTTGGCGGGCGCAGAGCATGCTGGGTGCGCGGCAGCACGACAGGTTCGACGGGCGGCCGCACGGCGGGTTCTACACGACCGGCGACCTGCGCGAGATCGTGGCGTACGCGCAGGAGCGGCACGTCCGGGTGGTGCCCGAGGTCGACATGCCGGGGCACATGCAGGCGGCCGTGGCGGCGTATCCGAGCCTGGGCAGCGGGCGGCACGAGGTCCGTACGAGCTGGGGCATCTCGCCCCACGTGCTCAACCTCGGGGAGGAGTCGCTGGCGTTCTGCCGGGCCGTGCTCGATCACCTCTGTGACGTGTTCCCGGGCGAGCTGATCGGCATCGGCGGCGACGAGTGCCCGGCCGACGAGTGGGACGACCCGGGGCTGCAGCCGTGGTTCACCGCGCTGATGGCCGAGCACCTGGCGAAGCGGGGGCGGCGGGTCTTCGGGTGGGACGAGATCCTGGAGGGCGGCGCTCCGGCCGGCGCCGTGGTGGCGGCCTGGCGGGGGCCGGAACCCACGCTGGTCGCGGCCCGGCTCGGGCATCAGGTGGTGTCGTGCCCGGACATCGCGGCCTACCTCGATTACCGGCAGTCGGACGACCCGGGTGAGCCGACCCCGGTGGGAACCCGGCTCACCCTGGCCGACGTGTACGGGTTCGACCCCGTGCCGGAGGGCCTGTCGGCGGCGGAACGCGAGCTGGTGCTGGGCGGGCAGGCGAACGTCTGGACCGAGCACATGGACTCGGCCCGCGCCGTCGACTATATGACGTACCCGCGGCTCAGCGCGTTCGCCGAGGCGGTGTGGGGGCGGAAGTCGTACGGGGAATTCCTGTCGCGCCTCCCGGATCACCTGGCCCGGCTGGACGCGCTCGGCGTGAACTACCGGCCGTTGAGCGGGCCTCGGCCGTGGGACGCGCGCCCGGACGCGCCCGGCAACCCGCGGACCCTGGCCGACCGGCGGGACGAGATGCGCGAGATGACCAAGCGCTTGCCATCGGGCGGGTGAGTCTGATGAGCTGCGGGGAGCGTCGCGTGCACCCGGCAAACAGGCCGCCGCGGGCATGGAGGCGTGGAACCATGGGAAGTCCGTGGACGACGGCTACACAGGTGAGACGGCGCGTTTTCGCGCGTACGGGAATCAGCTGATCGGCGCCCACCTGCGCCTGCGCGAGATGATCGACGACCTCTACGACGCCTTCGACGACGGTCGCGACGCGCACGACCTGCACGTGTACTGCATGACGCTGTGCGGGGCGGTCACCAGGCACCACACGGCCGAGGACGCGAACGTCTTCCCGCTGCTGAGCGCGCGGCACCCGGAGCTGGAGGCGTTCCTGCGCGGCCTCAAGAGTGACCACAACATGATCGCGAGCCTGCTGTTCCGGCTGCAGCGGTCGACCACTCGCGAGGAGCTGGACGCCGTCAGCGCCGTACTGGAAACACACTTCATCGGCGAGGAGAAGCGCCTCGTTTCGGTGCTCAACGCTCTGGAGCCGATGGGTGACCTGGGGATCGAGGTATTCGATGGACGTGCCTGAGGTGATCGTCGACTGGCGCAGCAAGGGCTTCTGGATCCCCGAGGGGTCGATCTCGGCCGCCGGCATCTCGGCCGACCTGTTCGGGGGACTGTTCACCTGGCCGCTGCTGGTGCTGCGGCGGGATGCCGCCGAGGCCAACATCGCGACCATGGCCGCCTACTGCCGCCGGCACGGGTGGGAGTTCGCGCCGCACGCCAAGACCACCATGGCGCCGGGCCTGCTCGCGCGGCAGATGGCGGCCGGGGCCTGGGGGCTGACCGTCGCCACCGCCAACCAGGCGCTCGTGCTGCGCCGGCTGGGCGTGCCGCGGGTGCTGATCGCCAACCAGGTGCTCGACCCGACCACGCTGCGGTGGCTGGCCGGGGAGACCGCGGCCGGGTGGGAGGTCTACTTCCAGGTCGACTCGGCCGAGGGGGCGAGGGCGGCGGCCGGGGCCGGCTCCTTGCGGGTGCTCGTCGAATTGGGGCACGAGAACGGGCGTACGGGGATCCGGTCGCCGGCCGGCGTGGAGGAAGTGGCCCGGGTCGTTGCCGAGGCGCCCGGCCTGGAGCTGGCGGGGCTCACCGCGTACGAGGGGCAGTTGAAGGACCAGCGTGAGGTGGACGACTTCCTCGACCGGGTGATGGCCGCTTTCGAACGCCTCCGCGCCGCGGGTCTGCTGCCGGAGCGCCCGATCCTGTCGGCCGGGGGCAGCGCGTGGTTCGACCGGGTCGTGGAGCGGGTCAAGGCCGTGGACGCCACGCTGGTGTTGCGCAGCGGCGCCTCGGTGACCCACGACGACGGCTTCTATCGTGAGCGCACGCCGTTCCTGCGGGTGCCGCAGGAGGGTCCGCTCGCCGCCGCGCTCGACATCTGGGCCCAGGTGATCTCGGCGCCCGAGCCGGGACTGGCACTGGCCGGCATGGGCAAGCGGGACGCGCCGTTCGACGAGGGGCTGCCGGCGCCGATGGAGATCCGGCGGGCCGACGGCACGTACGCGGCCACCACCGGCATCGAGGTGACCAAACTCAACGACCACCACACGTACCTGTCCACCGGCGACACCACCCTGACCCCGGGCGACCTCGTACGCTTCGGCATCTCCCACCCGTGCACGGCTTTCGACAAATGGCGGCACATTCCGGTGGTTGACGCCGACCGACGCGTGGTCGACGTGCTCGCCACCTACTTCTGACCCGCCGCCGCTGGCAGACTGCGGCCATGCAGGACATTTTCCGCGTTCGATTCGACTGGGGGCCGGTGGGCGCGGACGCGGTGGCGCCCGGCGCGGCGTACGTGGCCGTGGTCGACGTCCTCTCGTTCACCACCACGCTCACCGTCGCCGTCGGGCAGGGCATCAGCGTGCTGCCGTACCGGTGGCGCGACGACTCGGCGGTGGCGGTGGCCCGGCGGCACGGGGCGATGCTGGCGGTGCTGCGCTCCCAGGCCGGTCCCGGGCAGGTCACGCTCTCGCCCGAGAGCATCCTGCGCACCGACCTGGAGGCGGCGAAGATCGACCGGCTGGTGCTGCCGTCGCCCAACGGGTCGGCGATCTCGGTGCGGCTGGCCGACGCCGGTTGCACGGTGGTCGGGGTCTGCCTGCGCAACGCCGCGGCCGCCGCGGCCTGGGTGTGGGAGCGGGCGGGGGACAAGCCGATCGCCGTGGTGGCCGCCGGGGAACGGTGGCCGGACGGGTCGCTGCGCCCGGCCGTCGAGGACCTGTGGGGCGCGGGCGCGTTCCTGACCCGGCTGGCCGAGCTGGACGGCACGGAGGGGTTCTCACCGGAGGCCCTGGCGGCGCTGGCCGCGTACCGGGGGGTCGCCGACCGGATCGAGCTGGAACTGCCGGAATCGGCCAGCGGCCGGGAACTGCGGGCCAACGGTTTCGCCGGGGACGTCACGGTGGCCGGCGACATCGGCGCCAGCCCGGTCGTGCCGGTGCTGCGCGACGGCTGGTTCGTGCCCGGTGAGCCCTCGCTGGCGACGGAATCCATCTGACAGACCCCGCGCACGTCCGACGGGTAAGCCGTCGCCTACTCCGGGGCCGCGTCGTGCACGCTCCAGGCCAGGATGTCGTACGGGTAGGGCAGCGGCTCAACCGCGGTGACCTTGTCCAGTCTTTCCACCAGCGCCACGTCCAGGTCCCAGCCGACCGCGCCCAGATTGGCTTCCAGCTGCGCGAGATTACGAGCCCCGATGATCGGCGCCGTGACCGTCGGGCGTTGCAGCAGCCAGTTCAGCGCCACCTGCGCCGGTTCGCGTCCGGACTCCACCGCCACCGTCTGCAGTGTGTCCAGCACCCGCCAGGTGCGCTCGTTGTCGTAGACACTCCAGCGTTCGCCCCAGTTCTCGGCGTCCGCCATGCCGACCCGGCTGTCGGCCGGCACCGCCCCGCCCCGCGTGTAGCGCCCGGTCAGCCAGCCGCCCCGTAGCGGGCTCCACGGCAGCACCCCCAGCCCGGCATCGGCGGCGAGCGGGCCCTGTTCCCATTCGAACTCGCGGTCGAGCAGGTTGTAGCGCGCCTGAATGGCGGCGAACGGCTCCCATCCCCGCTTGTCGGCGACGCCGAGCGCCTTCTGGATCTGCCAGGCGGCCCAGTTGCTCACCGCCAGGTAGCGCACCTTCCCGCTGGTCACCAGCACGTCGAGGGTGCGCACCACCTCCTCGACCGGGGCTGCCGGGTCCCACCCGTGCACGTGGTAGAGGTCGATGTGGTCAGTGCCGAGCCGGCGCAGGCTGCCCTCCGCCGCGGCCAGCACGTGTTTGCGGCCCAGGCCCGCGCGGTTGCCCCCGGGACCCCACCGCACCTTCGTCGAGATGACCCAGTCGTCCCGGTCGTGGTGTTTGAGCCAGCGGCCCACGATCTGTTCGCTGCGTCCCGCCCCGTAGGCGTCGGAGGTGTCGAGGAACGTGCCCCCGGCCTCGGCGAACCGGTCCATCATGCGGTTACTGGTGTCCTCGTCGGCCTCGCGTCCGAAGGTCATCGCGCCGAGGCAGAGCTCACTGACGGCCAGCGATGTGCGGCCGAGAAATCGATAACGCATGCCGGTGACCCTACGGCCGGATCGGTCTGTGATTACTATCCATTTCCATGCCGGTTTCCCGTACCAATTTCGCCTGGGAGACGTTGCTGGAACTGCCCGGCAACGGGCCTCGGCACGTCGCGCTGGCCTCGGCGTTGCGGTCGGCTATCCGGTCGGGCCGGGTGCCGACGGGGGCCGCGCTGCCGCCGAGCCGGGTGCTGGCGCCGGCCCTGGGGTGCTCGCGGTGGGTCGTGACGCAGGCGTACGCGCAGCTCATGACCGAGGGCTATCTGGAGGGCCGGACCGGTTCGGCAACGCGGGTGCGCTTCTCGGCTGCCGACCAACCCCGCCACGATATATCGATAAGTCCGGACAAAAGGCTGATGGATCTCGCGCCGGGAACACCTGACCTGCGCTTCTTCCCGCGCCGCCAGTGGGCCGACGCCCTCGCGAAGGCCGCCTTGACCACGGATCTTGGCTATCCCCCACCCGCCGGCCAGGCCGAGCTGCGAAGGGTGCTCGCCGAGTATCTGGCCCGTTCGAGGGGAGCGGCCACCGACCCGTCCGCCGTGATCATCGGCAGCGGCATCCGGGACGCCGTGGGCCGCCTCTGCCGGGGCCTGTTCGCCGCCGGTCACCGCGAGATCGCCGTCGAGGATCCCGGCTGGGGCGCCCTGCGTGCGGTGGCGGCCGACGCGGGCCTGCGGCCACGCCCGGTTCCGGTCGACAGTGACGGCTTGCGGGTGGCTGAGCTTCCTTCCCCCGTACGGGCGGTGCTCCTCTCGCCGGCCCACCAGTTCCCGACCGGGGCCGTCCTGTCGCCGGCGCGCCGGTCCGCCCTGATCGACTGGGCCCGCGCGGTCGACGGCGTGATCGTCGAGGACGAGTACGACAGCGAGTTCCGCTACGACCGCAAGCCGGTGGGCTGCCTGCAGGGCCTGGACCCGGCGCGCGTGGTGCTCGTCGGCTCGGCCCACAAGACCCTGGCCCCGGCGATCGGGGTCGGCTGGGCCGTGGCGCCGGAACGGTGGCGTCCGGCCCTGGAGTCGGATCCGTCGGCGGCCGCGATCGACCAGGCGGCGTTCGCCGCCTTCGTGGCGGCCGGGCGCTACGACCGGCACCTGCACCGGGCCCGTCAGCGCTACCGTGCCCGCCGCGACCTGCTGATCGCCGAGCTGGCCCGGCAACTGCCCGGCTGCGCCACCCAGGGCGTGTCGGCCGGTCTGCACGTGGTCTGCTCGTGGCCCGGCCTCGACGAGCGCGCGGTGGCGGCGGCTGCCCGCTCGGCCGGCGTCGACGTGATGACCCTGGCCGACTACCGGGTCGCGCCCGGCCCGCCGGGGTTGGTGCTCGGTTACGGCAACATCAGCGACGCGGCGATTCCGCGGGCGGTCCGGGTTCTCGCGCACGCCCACCACGGGTAAGACGGCGCCCACCACCAGGGGATTCTACGGGCGGGACAGCAGTTGACCTTGTCCCCTCACCGAGGGATGGATCACGCCGGGTGACCGCCTTACGGTCCTTTGGACCTGATTTGTCACCGGAAGACCTCGGAGCCGCCCGATGTCCACGTTCCGCGCGACCGCCAACACCCCGCCCCGGGCCCGCGACCCGTACCCGGCGAGCCGGCCCCGGAGCGAGGAGGAGTCCTCGATCCCGGACGGCCCGACCGAGCAGATCGGCGAGCCGCGGCCGGGCAAGCGACGCAACTGGGGGCTCCTGGCTGCCGCCGCCCTGGCCCTGTTCGCCCTGAACCTTGCCGGGGTCGCGATCTTCGTGGCGTGGCGGGCTTCCCACCTGGCCAGGGCTGCCCTGCAGCAGCAACCACCCGCGGCGGCCGCGCCCCCGGCGCCGGACGAGGACTTCGACGTCTCGTACGCCCAGGAGCCGTTGCGAGTGCAGGTGGGCTGCTCGGCCGTCATCTTCATCGACCTCGACGAGCCCCGGTCCAACGCCGCCGACAAGGTCAGCGACCTGCGGTACGACAGCCGCTGCGGCGATCAGGCGCCCAGCCTGACGCTCGCGGCCGGCGCGGCGGGCGGCAGCCAGGTCAAGAGCACCGACATGGACGCGGCCGGGTGCGCGCGAGCGATCAGGACCAGCCCCCTGGGTCCTGGGGCAAGCGTTCCCGTACGCAAGGGCGCCGTCCTCTGCGTGCTCACGGCGGCCGCTCCGGCCCGCATGGTGCTCGTCGAGATCACCGACGTGGGCCGGACCGGAACTGCGGGTATGCGGGCGACGTCCTGGAAAGTAGCGGCCTGACGACGGTCGCGCCGGGCGTCCCTGACAGAATGCGGGTGCGCCCGTGACATCTGTGAGGAGACGTTCCCGTGATCCGTACCCATGAAGCCGGCACCCTTCGCGCAAGCGACGCCGGCACGACGGTGACGCTCGCCGGGTGGGTGGCCCGCCGGCGCGACCACGGCGGCGTCATCTTCGTCGACCTGCGTGACGCCTCGGGCGTGGTCCAGGTGGTCTTCCGCGAGGAGGACGCGCACGCGCTGCGCAACGAGTTCTGCGTGCTCGTCGTGGGCGAGGTGTCCGCGCGTCCCGAGGGCAACGCCAACCCCGAGCTGGCCACCGGCGAGATCGAGGTCGTGGCCTCGCAGCTGACCGTGCTCTCCGAGGCCGCGCCGCTGCCGCTCCCGGTCGACGACACGATCACCGCCTCCGACGACCTGCGCCTGAAATACCGCTACCTCGACCTGCGGCGTTCCGGCCCGGCCAAGGCGCTGCGGCTGCGCAGCCGGGCCAACCAGATCGCCCGCGAGGTGCTGCACGCCCGCGACTTCAACGAGATCGAGACGCCGACCCTGACCAGGTCGACCCCCGAGGGTGCGCGTGACTTCCTGGTCCCCGTGCGCCTGCAGCCCGGCACGTGGTACGCCCTGCCCCAGTCGCCCCAGCTGTTCAAGCAGCTGCTGATGGTCGCGGGCATGGAACGCTACTACCAGATCGCCCGCTGCTACCGCGACGAGGACTTCCGCGCCGACCGGCAGCCCGAGTTCACCCAGCTCGACATCGAGATGTCCTTCGTCACGCAGGACGACATCATCGCCCTCGGTGAGGAGATCGTCTCCCGCCTGTGGAGCGAGCTCGCCGACTACCAGGTGCAGCTGCCGATCCCGCGCATCACCTGGACCGACGCGATGAACCGTTACGGCTCCGACAAGCCCGACCTGCGCTACGGCGTCGAGCTGGTCGAGCTCACCGACTACCTGCGCGGCACGTCCTTCCGCGTCTTCGCCGGCGCGATCGACGCCGGCGGTTACGTGGGCGCCGTGGTCATGCCGGGCGGCGCGTCGCAGACCCGCAAGGAGCTCGACGGCTGGCAGGACTGGGCCAAGGCCCGCGGGGCGCGTGGTCTGGCGTACGTCGTGCTCGACGCCGAGTCGGGCGAGGCGCGCGGCCCGGTGGCGAAGAACCTGTCCGCCGAGCACCTGTCCGGCCTGGCCGACGCCGTGGGCGCCAAGCCCGGCGACGCGATCTTCTTCGCCGCCGCCACCGAGCGTCGCGAGGCACAGGAACTGCTCGGCGCGGCCCGCATCGAGATCGCCAAGCGCGCGGGCCTGATCGACGAGTCGGCCTGGGCGTTCTGCTGGGTCGTCGACGCCCCCATGTTCGAAAAGACCGACGAGGGCGGCTGGACGGCGGTCCACCACCCGTTCACCTCGCCCAACGACGAGTGGATCGACCGTTTCGAGGAGGCGCCCGACAAGGCCCTCGCGTACGCGTACGACATCGTCGTCAACGGCAACGAGATCGGCGGCGGCAGCGTCCGTATCCACCGGGCCGACGTGCAGAGCCGGGTCTTCGACCTGCTCGGCATCACCCCCGAGGAGGCGCAGGACAAGTTCGGCTTCCTGCTCGAGGCCTTCAAGTACGGCCCGCCGCCGCACGCCGGCATCGCGCTCGGCTGGGACCGCACCTGCATGCTGCTCTCCGGCAACGACTCGATCCGCGAGGTCATCGCGTTCCCCAAGACACGCGGCGGCTACGACCCGCTGACCACGGCGCCCACCCCGATCACCGCGCAGCAGCGGCTCGAGGCGGGCATCGACGCGAAGCCCAAGCCGACGGCCGGCACCCCCGGCACCGACGGTCAGGCTGTTCCCGTGGAGCGCTCGAACTGATCTGATCGACTCATGAGCACACTCATCGTCGGCGCATCCGGTTTCCTCGGTTCCGTTGTGGCCCGTCAGGCGACGGCCACCGGTCACGCGGTGGTGGGCACGTCCACCACCGGGTCGGGCGTGTGGGTGCCGGTCGACGTCACCGATCGCAAGTCGGTGCGTGCGCTCATTTCCGCCGTACGCCCGAAGCTCGTGATCAACAGCACGCGCGGGAACTGGCGGGTCTCGGCTGACGGCGCGGCCACCGTGGCAGCGGAGGCCGTCGCCGTCGGGGCCCGGCTGGTGCACGTGTCGACCGACGCGCTCCACGCCGGACGCCCTGCTCCGTACACCGAGGACGACACGCCGACCCCGGTCAGCCTGTACGGCGCGGCCAAGGCGGCGGCCGAGACGGCGGTGGCCGCGATCGACCCGTCAGCGGTCATCGTGCGCACCTCGCTGATCTTCGGCGGCGGCAGCTCGCACGAGACACTCGTGCTCGACCTGCTCAACGGCCGGAGCAGCGGCATGCTGTTCACCGACGAGATCCGCTGCCCGATCCACGTCGAGGACCTGGCCGCGGCCCTGCTCGAACTGGCCGACTCCCGCTTCTCCGGCATCCTCAACGTGGCCGGCCCCGACGCGGTCTCGCGCGCCGACTTCGGCCGCATGATCGCGCGGGCCCGCGGCCTCGACGACAGCAAGCTCCCCGTCGGGCTCAGCCGCGACGGCGGTCTCGGCCCCCGGCCGCTGGACGTGCGGCTCGACACCTCCCTGGCCCGCACCATCCTGCGGACCAGGCTCCGGCCGCTTGCCGAGACCGTGTCCGCCCCGGCCTGACCACGGCGTCGGTTTGCCCAGGCCCGGCCTGGCGTTCGTTTGCTCGCATCCGGGTTCGCCTCGGCCCGGTGTTCGTTTGCTCGCGTCCGGGCTTGCCTCGGCCTGGTGTTCGTTTGCTCGCGTCCGGGTTCGCCTCGGCCCGGTGTTCGTTTGCTCGCGTCCGGGCTTGCCTCGGCCCGGTGTTCGTTTGCTCGCGTCCGGGCTTGCCTCGGCCTGGCGTTCGTTTGCTCGCGTCCGGGTTCGCCCCGGCCTGGCGTTCGCTTGCCACGTCCGGGTTCGCCCCGGCCCGGCGTTCGCTCGGCCTGAAGTCGCGGGGCTGCCGTGTGAGACTGGCCGGGTGGAGCCGACCATCGTCGAGCTGGGCGAACAGCCGTACGTGGGCCGTCGCGAGAGCATCACCATGACCCGGTTCGCGCGGGTCGCCGATCACCTGCCGGCGATGTTCGCCCGGCTCGGCGAGCGCGGGGTGCCCGTGGCCGGCGCCCCGTTCCTCCGCTATCGGGTGATCGACATGTCGGCGGACCTGGTCGTCGAGGCCGGCATCCCGATCACCGGCCCGGCCCGGGTCGCGCCGCCGCTGTTCGTCGAGTCGCTGCCCGCGGGCCGCTACGTGACGACCAGCCACATCGGGCACCCCGACGGGTTGATGCAGGTCACCGCCCGGCTGCTCGACTGGGCCTACGACCGGGGCCTGGAGTTCGACATGCACCCCACCCCGACCGGCGAGGTCTGGGGCTGCCGCCTCGAGGTGCTGAGAACCGACCCGGCCGAGGAACCCGACATGCACAGGTGGCGTACCGACCTGTTCCTCAAGCTCGCCGCCTAGTTTGGACGAAACCGCCTCCGGGGTATCTGCGTGGCAGAACTCTCACCCCCGGAGGACATAAAATGCTTGCCATCGCCGCCGCCGTCGTGTTCGGAATCTGGCTCCTGCTGGACCTGCTCGACACCAACCTGGGCGCCCCCGACCTCTTCAACTTCCAGACCATGGCCTCGATCGGCTTCCTGCTGCTCGCCCTCTACCTCGCGGGCGTCGGCAGCGGGCCGCGCGCCGGCACCGGCTCGGGCCGCCGCTTCTACGGCCGCCGCCCCGGCCGCGGCTGACCCGACCATCCCCCTCGAGCCGCCGGCGGTCCCGCACGGCACGGCTCGAACCCCGGCCCGCCGCTCGCGCGTCCCGTGCGCGTTCCGGCGGGCCGGCCTTTTACCCCGTACGGGGTGGTCGGGCCCTTCTTCAGCGGCGCGGGCGGTCTTCCCGTACGGGGTGGCCGGGGTCTTCGCATGCGGGGCGGCCGGATCTCCGTACGGGGTGGCTTGGTTTTTCGCGTGCGGCGCTGCGGGTGGCGGCCGGAGTGGTCGCCGAGCGCGCGTTACAGGGTGCTACCGGCGGGCCGGTACTGTTTTCCCCGATGTCTGACGATGGGCTTTTCTCCGTGGCGCCGACCGGTGGCACACAGGCCGCCGGGCCGGCCGACGGCTTCACCACCCCGGCCGCCGACTCGCCGCTGCCGGTGCGGATGCGGCCCGTCTCGCTCGACGAGCTGGTCGGCCAGGAACACCTGCTCGCCCCCGGCGCACCGTTGCGGCAGCTGGTCACGGGGGCCAGTCCCATGTCGGTGATCCTGTGGGGCCCGCCCGGCACCGGCAAGACGACGATCGCCCACCTGGTCGCCGGCGCCACCAACCGTAAATTCGTCGCCATGTCGGCGCTGTCGGCCGGCGTCAAGGACGTCCGCGCGGTGATCGACACGGCCCGGCGCGAGCGTCGTTACGGCGGGGCGCCCACGGTGCTGTTCATCGACGAGGTGCACCGCTTCAGCAAGACCCAGCAGGATTCGCTGCTCGCCGCGGTCGAGGACAGGACGGTCACGCTGCTCGCGGCAACCACCGAAAACCCGTACTTCTCGGTCATCTCGCCCCTGCTATCGCGCTGTGTGCTGCTCACCCTGCGCGCGCTCGACGACGACGATGTGCGTGGCCTGCTGCGCCGCGCGGTCACCGACGATCGCGGGCTGGGCGGCGCGGTCACGCTCAGCGACGAGGCCGAGGAGCACCTCGTACGGCTGGCCTCCGGCGACGTGCGCAAGGCCCTGACCGCCCTCGAAGCCGCGGCAGGCTCGGCCGTGGCCCAGGGCGTGAAAGAGATCGACCTCGCCACCGCGGAGAAGGCGGTCGACGTGGCTGCGGTGCGCTACGACCGCGACGGCGACGCCCACTATGACGTGACCAGCGCGTTCATCAAGAGCATGCGGGGCAGCGACCCCGACGCGGCGCTGCACTGGCTGGCCCGCATGCTCGTGGCCGGCGAGGACCCGCGGTTCATCGCCCGGCGCATCGTCATCTTCGCCAGCGAGGACATCGGCATGGCCGACCCGCAGGCGCTGCTGGTGGCCACGGCCGCGGCCCAGGCCGTACAGCTGATCGGTCTGCCCGAGGCCGGGCTCAACCTGGCCCAGGCGGTGATCCACATGGCGACCGCGCCGAAGAGCAACAGCGCCACCACCGCGATCGGGGCCGCCATGGCCGACGTGCGGGCCGGTCGCGGGGGAGCGGTGCCCTCGGCGCTGCGTGACGCGCACTACCCCGGCGCCCGCGGATTAGGGCACGGGCGAGGTTATCGCTATCCGCACGATGACCCTCGCGGGGTGGTAACTCAGCAGTATCTGCCCGACGATCTGGCCGACGCGGAGTATTACCAGCCGACCGACCACGGCGCCGAACGGGCGATCGGGGAGAGGGTTCCCCGCCTGCGACGCATCGTTCGTGGTCGCGCGGTGACCCCGCGTACGGGGGAGACGACGGCGGCCGGATCTGACCGCGCAGCGGGTGGTGCGGCGGGCCCCACTGCTGTCAACATCACACCGGACAAGACGGATCCCCCCGTCGGTGCTGATCCGGAGCCCGGCGCCACCGCCTCGACGGCCGCCGCCGGCTCCGGGGACGTCGTCGATGGGAGCGTGCCCACAGACGGGACTGGTAGTGTCGCCCGTCCGACCGACCCACCCGGGCCAACCGGACAGGCCGGGACGACGCCTGACAACAGCGGCCCAGCAGCCGGAGAGGAACAGCCGTGACCCCGCGCGGTGCCGAACGGCCCGACGACGACGCTGACCTGCGCAACGAGCAGGCCGGCGGGCGCAAGGGGCGCCGCTTCGGCCGCGGGCGTCAGGAGCCGATCGAGGAAGAGCCGGTCGCCCAGGAGGAAACCGGCTGGCTCGACGACCTGCGCACGGCGAAGGAACAGCGGTCCGCGATCGGCCCCGGCACCCTCGCCGGCGAGACCCGGTACAGCAAGTCGGGGCGGGTCGCACCCGGTCCCGACGACCCCGGCGAAGACCTCTCCGCCCCCGGCTGGCAGTCGGGCAGCGGCGAAAACCCCGCGATCGGGCGCCCCGGCCAGCGTTCGGCCGCCATCCCGCCTCAGGCCGTTGCCCCGCCCCGGCCCGGGCAGCCTTCGGGCGCCGTCCCACCGCCGCCGGCAGGCCCGGCCGGTCCTGGGCAGCGTTCGGGCGCCGTCCCACCGCCGCCGGCGGGCCCGGCCGGTCCTGGGCAGCGTTCGGGCGCCCGCCCGGCTGGTTCTCCGGGCCGCGCCGACGTTCCACCACAGGGTGGCGCAGGCGGTCAGCAATACGGTGGCCCTGATCCGGCCGGCCGTACTTACGGCGGCGGTCAGGCCGGTCCGCCTGACGGCGGTGGTCCGGCTGGTCCGCCCGGTGGCGTTGGCCCGGCTGGTCAATACGGCAGCCCTGGATCCGGTGGGCAGCCTGGGGTCGTTCCTCCGGGCGGTCTCGCAGCGCCGGGTCACTACGGCGCTCCTGCACAGGGCGGTCAGCAGTACGGCGGCCCGGCCGGGCGGCCGGGGCGGCACAACGCCGAGCCCGGCATGCCCGACGCGGGTTCGGTGGTCCCGCTCTCCGGCAACGCGCCCGAGGTCCCCTCGGTGCGACCGGTGTCCCCGGCCTCACGCCCGGTGTCCCCCGGTGGCCCCATGCGCGGCCGCGACCGTTTCCGCAGCGACGGCTCGCACCCTGTCTCGGGCGCCGGCTACAGCGATCTCGGGCCTGGACGGCCCACCTCGGGAGCGCCGCGCCCGGTTTCGGGTGCCCCGGGCTTCGACAGCACAGGTGCCGGGCGTGCCGTGCCGGGTGGCCCAGGTTTCGACAACTCGGGTGCCGGGCGTGCCGTGCCGGGTGGCCCAGATTTCGACAGCCCGGGTGCCGGGCGTGCCGTGCCGGGCGGCGCCACGTTCGGCGGGCGCCCGGTCTCCGGTGTGCCCGGCGGGGCTGACTTTGGTGGTCCGGGCGGTCGGCCTGTGCCGGGTGCGCCTGGCGGGGCTGACTTCCGTGGTCCCGGTGCCGGGCGGCCTGTCTCGGGCGCGTCCGGTCAAGAGACGTTCCCGGGCGGCGGGCCGGGTTATCCCGGGCCGGAGCAGCCCACCGGTCGGCACGGCCGCGGCGGCGAGGACACTCCGGGCGAGCCCACCGGGCGGCACGGCCGCGCGGGCGAGGACGCTCCGGGCGAGCGCACCGGACGCCACGGCGGCGGCGAAGCAGGACAACGCGGCCGCCGAGCCGGGCGAGGCAATGGCCCCGGGCCGGGTGGCACAAGTCAGAACATTCCCCGGCACGGTGGTGCCGGCCAGGGCAGCGGAGCCATAGCGGGACCGGAAGGGCCGCAGGGCCCCGGCGCCGTGGGTCACAGTGCGCAACCCGGCCCCCCAGGACGTGCGCAGGGCAATCAACCGGGTGCCAACCCGCCGGCAGGCGGGCGCGGGCCGGGGATGTCCGGGCACACGGGCAGCTTCCCCGCGGCGGTTCCGGGCACCGGGCCGGTGCGGGCGGCCGCCGTTGTGCCTCCGGTCGTGCCGGGACGCGAGGGTGTGCGGACCCCGGCGGTTCCCGGGCGAGCCGGAGCCATGGCCGGGCAGACCTCGGGAGTGGTTCCGCGGCCCGGTGACGGTTCCGGCCGCGTCCCGCCCCGCGGCGGACAGCCGGCCGGGCCGGGACAGCCGGGTCAGGGCCAGCTGGGGCCGGGTCAGGCAGGGCCGGGCCAGATGCGACCGGGTCAGCCGGGTCAGGGCCAGCTGGGGCCGGGTCAGGCAGGGCCGGGCCAGATGCGACCGGGTCAGCCGGGTCAGGGTCAGCCGGGTCAGGGTCAGCTGGGTCAGGGTCAGCTGGGGCCGGGTCAGCTGGGGCCGGGTCAGGTGGGGCCGGGTCAGCCGGGGCGCGGCCGAGCCGGGGCGGGCGCCGTTCCGCCGGGTCAGGTTCCACCGACCGGGCCGGTGTCGCCGGGGCAGCCGCCACAGAACACGTACGGGCGTCCACCGGCCGGGGCGGCGGCACCCGGCCCGTCGCTGCAGGACCCATATGGGCGTCCGCCGGGCGGGCCGGTGGGACCCGGGCAGCCGCCGCAAGACACGTATGGGCGTCCACCGGCCGGGCCGGTCTCGCCTGCGCAGAATGTCTATGGCCGGCCGCCCGGCGAATACGGGCAGCTCGCGCGCGCGCAGGGTGTGCCTCGTCCGCCGCAGGACGACGCCGAGCAGGTGCCGGGGGAGTACGGGCAGCTTTCGCGCGCCCAGGCCGTTCCGGGGCAACCGCAGCTCGAGCCGGGTCAGGCCACCGGTGCCGTTCGCGGCCCGGCCGGCCGTGGCCGGAAGGCGGGTGGCCGCGGCGCGCAGACCAGCGGAGGACCCGCCCATGGAGCAGCCGGAGCGGCCGCGGTCGGCGGCATAACGGGAGCTGCCGCGGCGGGTGGGCTGACGGCCGGCGCCGCCTCGGTGCGTGGCGCCCAAGGCCCGGCAACAGCGGACGACGCGAACATCGGCGCGGTGCCGACTGCCCGGGGCGGGCGCCGGTCGGTGAGCCTCGACGACGCCGACAGCGGCGCCGCACCCGTTCGCCGCGGGCGCGGACGACCGAGCTCTGACGATGCTGACAGTGGTGCGCTGGGTGCCGTGCCGGTTCGTGGGCGGGGGCGGTCGAGCTCTGACGATGCTGACAGTGGTGCGCTGGGTGCCGTGCCGGTTCGTGGGCGGGGGCGGTCGAGCTCTGACGACGCCGATAGTGGTGCGCTGGGTGCTGCGCCGGTTCGTGGGCGGGGACGACCGAGCTCTGACGACGCTGACAGTGGCGTGCTCGGCGCTGCACCCGTTCGTGGGCGAGGACGGTCGAGCTCTGACGATGCTGACAGTGGTGCGCTGGGTGCCGCGCCGGTTCGTGGGCGGGGACGGTTCAGCTCGGACGATGCGGACAGTGGCGCGGTCGCCGCTGCGCCGGTTCGTGGTGGGCGTGGATCCACCGAACCGGGTGACGGGGACAGCGGCGCGCATGCTGCTGCCCCGCATCGTGGCGGGCGTGGCCCAGCGAGCCTGGTCGACGTGGACGGTGCTCCACCCGCCCCGGGCGGGCGTGATGCGAGCCTGGCCGACGTGGACGGCCGTGCGCCGGTGGGCAGTGCGAGCGTGCCCCGGGCCAGTGCCGCCGCGTCGGTGCGTGGTGCGGCCGGGGCGGCTGCGGCCGGGGCCGCCAAAGTGGGATCGGCCAAGGTCGGAGCGGCAGCCCCGGTGGGAGCGGCAAAGGCCGGAGCGGCCGCGCCCGTGGGAGCGGCCAAGGTAGCGCGGGCGGCTGCGCCCGGACGGGCGGTTGTCGAGACCGGGGGCGGTCCGCCGCGGGGTGACTCTCCCGTTGTGGGGGCCAAGGCCGCCGTGGCCAAGGCGGCCGTGAGCGTGCCGGCCGGCGATGACCAGCGGGCGACCTCCGGCGGCGTCACCGGGATTCGCGAGCAGTTGCGCACCCAGCGGCGCCTGCGGGTGGTGACCTTGGTCTCGCTCGCGGTTGTCGTGCTGGTGGTGCTGCCGGTCTTCTTCGGGCTGCGGACGGCCGGCAACGACCCCGTCTTCGGCTCGCTCGACTCGCTCGACGTGCCGTCGTGGGCCGAGCAGAAGGTCGACGACCAGAACTTCGGCAGCCAGTGGTGCTTCGAGGAGTGCAAGTTCCGCGAGCGCACCGCCGAGTCGCAGAAGCCGTTCAAGGAGACGACCGCTGTCTACACCACGGCGCTGAAAGAGGCCGGCTGGGAGCCCTGGACGGTCGAGGACTGCCCGGAGCAGGCGGTCAACCCGGCCGAGAGCACCTACAGCTGCTGGAAGCGCGACGAGTTCACACTGGACCTGCGGGTGAGCCCGCCGGACTGCAAGATCGACCAGGTGACCGCGAACGACCCGGCCCTCGCGGGTTCGGTGGCCCCGACCGTGCCGCCCCCGGGATCGTGCACGGGCTCGGCCGTCAGCATCAAGGTGCAGAACGCGATCGCCGACACGCGCGGCAAGCCGGACACCGGGAAGAGCCCGTTCACCGGCGAGACGCCGGACCCCGTCATCACGGATGATCCCCTCTTGCAGCCGACACCCACGGCGTCGTGACGCGGGCTGTGGTCACGGACGGTAGGGTCTGCACGTTGACCCGCCCACCCGTGACCTTGTAAGGGAGACGCGCCTGATGGACGCCGGAGAAATCGCAGGCCTGATCGCGGCGGGCGCCTTTCTGATGCTCGTCATCGTGCTCGCTGTTCCGCTGCTCAAGCTGGGGCGCACGGTCGACGCCGCCACCAGGGCGATCAACGACGTGACCGATCGCACCGGCCCGCTGCTGACCGATGTCAACGAGACCGTCCGGGGCGTGAACACCGCGCTCGGCCAGGTCCAGGTCTCTTTGGACGGTGTCAACGTCCAGCTGGCCAAGGTCGACACGATCACCGAGCACGCCGCTCACGTCACCGCCAACGTGGCCAACCTGTCCACCGTCGTGGCGGCCGCCGCGGCCAACCCGTTGGTCAAGGTGGCCTCGTTCGGGTACGGCTTGCGCAAGACCGTGCAGGCTCGCCGCAACGCCGACGAGGCACGGGAGATCCGCGAGACCATGAAGCAGCGCCGCAAGGCCGCCCGCCGCTAATTTCTCAGAAGGGAACCAACCCGCCATGAAGCGGCTGCTCTGGCTGGGTGTCGGCCTCGCCGTCGGCGCCATCGTCGTTCGCAAGCTCACCCAGAAGGCGAACGAGTTCACCCCTACCGGCATCGCCACCTCGCTGTCGCAATCCGCTGGCGGCCTGGTCGAGTCGGTGCGTAGCTTCGTGGATGACGTGCGCATCAACGCGGCCGAACGCGAGCAACAGATCAACAAGGCGTTCGCCGAGGGTGAGCTGTACGTCTACGAGGACGAGGACGGCCCGGACGGCCAGGAGGGGAATCGATGAAGACGGCGGAGATCAAGCGGCGCTATCTGGCGCATTTCGAGGCCAACGGGCACACGGTCGTGCCGAGTGCCCCGCTGCCCGCTATCGACGACCCGAACCTGCTGTTCATCAACGCCGGCATGGTGCAGTTCGTGCCGTACTTCCTGGGTCAGCGCACCCCGGCCTTCAAGCGCGCCGTGAGTGTGCAGAAGTGCATCCGGACGCCCGACATCGACGAGGTCGGCAAGACGTCGCGGCACGGCACGTTCTTCCAGATGAACGGCAACTTCTCGTTCGGCGACTACTTCAAAGAGGGCGCGATCAAGCTCGCCTGGGAGCTGTCGACGAACCCGATCGAGCAGGGCGGTTTCGGGCTCGACCCGGAGCGCATCTGGCCGACGGTCTATCTGGACGACGACGAGGCGTACGGGTATTGGAAGGCGATCGGCGTCCCCGAGTCGCGGATCGTGCGCCGGGGCAAGAAGGACAACTACTGGTCGATGGGCATCCCGGGCCCGGCCGGTCCGTGTTCCGAGCTCTTCTACGACCGTGGCCCCGAGTACGGCAAGGACGGCGGCCCCGAGGTCGACGAGGACAGGTTCATGGAGTTCTGGAACCTGGTCTTCATGCAGTACGAGATCACCGACGTGAGGTCGAAGTCCGAGTTCACCGTCGTCGGTGACCTGCCCAAGCAGAACATCGACACCGGCATGGGCCTGGAGCGGGTCGCCTCGATCCTGCAGGGCGTCGACAACCTGTACGAGATCGACGAGGTCAAGCCGATCCTGGCCCGCGCGGCCGAGATGACCGGCAAGCAGTACGGCGCGAAGTCGGGGCACGTCGCGGGAGAGTCCCACCCCGACGACGTACGGCTGCGGGTGATCGCCGACCACGTGCGCACCGCGCTGATGCTGATCGGCGACGGCGTGACGCCCAGCAACGAGGGCCGCGGTTACGTGCTGCGGCGGATCATGCGCCGCGCGATCCGGGCGGTCCGCCTGCTCGGCTGGCAGGGGCCGGCGCTGCCCGAACTGCTGCCGGTGGCGCGTGACTGCATGGCGCCGTCGTATCCCGAACTGGCCGAGGAGTTCGGCCGGATCTCCACGTACGCGTACGCCGAGGAGGACGCGTTCCTGTCCACACTGCGCGCGGGCACGACGATCCTGGACACGGCGATCAGCGACACGCGGGCCCAGGGCGGCAAGGCGCTCAGCGGCGACAAGGCGTTCCAGCTGCACGACACGTACGGCTTCCCCATCGACCTGACCCTGGAGATCGCGCAGGAGCAGGGACTGGAGGTCGACCAGGACGGGTTCCGCCGGCTGATGGCCGACCAGCGGGCCCGCGCGAAGGCGGACGCCGCCGCGCGCAAGACGGGGCATGCCGACCTCAGCGCGTACAGGAATGCCCTTGATCTTGGTGGCCCGGTCGAGTTCACCGGCTATCAGGAGGTCACACGCGAGTCGCGGGTCCGCGCGCTGATCGGTGGCAGCGGCTCGGTCGAGGTGGCCGGCGAGGGTGACTTCGTCGAGCTGGTGCTCGACACCACCCCGTTCTATGCCGAGGGCGGCGGTCAGCAGGCCGACACCGGTCTGATCAAGGTCGGCGGCGGGCAGCTCGAGGTCGTTGACGTGCAGCAGCCGCTGCCGGGCCTGATCGTGCACAAGGCGCGGGTGATCCGCGGCGAGGTGCGTACGGGCGAGTCGGCCGAGGCCGAGATCGACGTGACCCGGCGCAAGGCGATCTCGCGGTCGCACACCGCGACCCACCTGATCCACCAGACGATGCGCGCGTTCCTCGGCGAGTCGGCGACCCAGGCCGGTTCGCTGAACGCGCCGGGCCGCCTGCGGTTCGACTTCAACACGCCGGGGGCCGTCTCGCCCGCGGTGCTGCACGACGTCGAGCAGCAGGTCAACGAGGTGCTGCTGCGTGACCTCGAAGTGCACGCGTTCATCACCTCCCAGGCCGAGGCGCGCCGGCTGGGCGCGATGGCTCTCTTCGGGGAGAAGTACGGCGACGAGGTCCGAGTGGTTGAAGTCGGCGACTACGCGCGTGAACTTTGTGGTGGCACGCACGTGTCGCGCTCGGGTCAGCTGGGCCTGGTCAAGATCCTCAACGAGTCGTCGATCGGTTCCGGCGTACGCCGCGTCGAGGCGCTGGTCGGCATCGACGCGTTCGGCTTCCTGGCCAAGGAGCACCTGCTGGTGAGCCGCCTGGCCGAGCTTTTCCGGGTGCCTGGCGAGCAGGTCGCCGACCGGGTCGAGCAGACGGTCACCGCGCTGCGCGACGCCGAGAAGGAGCTCGAGAAGCTGCGCGCGCAGATGGTTCTCGGCGGCGCGGGCACGCTCGCGGCCCAGGCCAAGGATCTGCGCGGGGTGGCGTTCGTCGGCACCGAGGCTCCCGAGGGCGCGGCCGGCAACGACGTGCGTACCCTTGCTCAGGAGATCCGCGGCAAGATCGACGGGGCTCGCCCGGCGGTCGTCGCGGTGGCGGCCCGGTCGAACGGCAAGGCGTCGCTGATCGTGGCGCTCAACGGGGCGGCGAAGGACCGCGGGCTCTCCGCGGCCGATCTGGTCAAGGGCGCGCTGTCCGGCCGGGGTGGCGGCAACGCCGACCTGGCGCAGGGTGGCGGGCTTCCGGCCGACCAGGTGCCGGCGCTGTTGGCGGCGGTCGAGAAGGCGGTGGGCGACACCGCGAACTAGGGGGCTGCGCCTTCAGCCCGGTCAAGGACGGTGGCGGGGCTGTGGATGGCGTGACGGAGGGTGGCCGGATGAGCGCACTGTCGCGGGGTAGGCGACTGGGCGTCGATGTCGGTAAGGTGCGCGTCGGGGTCGCGATCAGTGACCCTGACGGGATCCTGGCCACCCCCCTGGTCACGGTGCCCCGTGACATGGGCGCGGCAGATGATGCTGTGCCCGGCGACATAGCTGAGCTCGTCCGCCTCGTGGGGGAACACGAGGTGGTGCAGATCGTGGTGGGACTCCCGGTGCGTCTCAACGGTGCCGAGGGACCTGCCGCCATCGACATTCGTGCGTACGCTGGGCGACTGGCGGCCTCGGCCGGTGAGGTTCCGGTCGTTCTGGCGGACGAGAGGATGTCGACGGTGGTGGCAACCCGTAGGCTTGCCGAGCGTGGCGTCCGAGGGAAACGCCAACGAGCGGTCGTCGACCAGGCGGCCGCGGTGGAGATCCTGCAGAGCTGGCTGGACGCGCAGCGGAGGCAGAGATGATCGACGAGCTGGATCTGGCGTTCGACGAGCACGCCGACAAGACGAAACCTCGGCACCGCCGGGGCCGCGGCGGCAAGAAGAGCACGGGTAAGTCCGGCATCGCCTTCGTCATGGCTTTTGTCCTGCTGGCCGCGCTCGGCGGCGGGGTCTACTTCGGCTACAACAAGGTCAAGGGCTTCTTCACGGCGGCCGACTACGACGGCGCCGGCGGCGAGCCCATCCAGGTGACGATCGAAAAGAACGCGACGCTCACCGACATCGGCAACACCCTCGTCGACGTCGACGTGGTCAAGAGCACCAAGGCCTTCGTGAACGCCGCGGATGCGAACCCCAAGGGCAAGAACATCCAGTCCGGCACGTACAACCTGAAGAAGCAGATGTCGGCCGAGAACGCCGTGACCCTGCTTCTCGACCCCAAGTCGCGGGTCACCAAGGGCGTCACGTTCCGTGAGGGCCTGACGATGATGCAGACGTTCACGCTGCTGTCGAAGGCCACGAAGATCCCCGAGGACGACTTCGTGCAGGCCGCGAAGAACCCGGAGGATCTGGGCATCCCGTCCTTCTGGTTCAACCGGCGTGACAGCAAGCAGGTCAAGAAGACGGTCGAGGGGTTCCTCTTCCCCGACACGTACGAGTTCGACCCCAAGATGGACGCCGAAGCGATCCTCAAGGTGATGATCGGGCGGTTCCTCGAGACGGCCGAAGAGATCGGCTTCGTCGACACCGTGCAGAAAAACCTCTCGGTCTCGCCGTTCGAGGCGCTGATCGTGGCGTCGCTGGCCGAGGCCGAGTCGGGCGTGGCCAAGGACCTTCCCAAGATCGCCCGGGTCGCCTACAACCGCACGTACAAGCAGAAGCCGGCCATGCCACTGCAGTTCGACGTGACGGCGAACTACTGGCTGCAGCTCAAGGGCAGCGCCGCCAAGCACTCCGGCCAGCTCAGCCAGAAAGAGCTGAACGACCCGAAGAACCCGTACAACTCGGTGAGCCAGACCGGCCTGCCCCCGGGCCCGATCGACAACCCGGGCAAGGCCGCGCTCGAGGGCGCGATGAAACCGGCCACCGGGCCGTGGCTGTTCTTCGTGGCGGTCGACAAGGACGGCAACTCGGCCTTCGCGGTCACCGACGCCGAACACGAGAAGAACATCGACAAGGCGTGCGCCAACGGCATCAAGCTCAGCTGCGACTAGCCTGTTCGGCGTGACCACGAGCCCGTCCCGCCGCGCCGCCGTGTGCGGCAAACCGATCGCGCACTCGCTGTCGCCCGTGATCCACAACGCGGGGTTCGCCGCGGCGGGGCTGTCCGGCTGGGCGTACTCGTCCTTCGAGTGCGCCGAGTCGGAGCTGGCGGGGCTGGTGGGCGGGCTCGGGCCCGAGTGGGCCGGGTTGTCGCTGACCATGCCGCTCAAGGAGGAGGGCCTGCGCCTGGCCTCCTCGGCGACGGCGGTGGCGCTTGCGGTCGGTGCGGCCAACACCCTCGTACGCCGTGACGACGGGTGGCACGCCGACAACACCGATGTGGCCGGGATGGTGCGGGTGCTCACCGACGCGGGGCCGGCGGCCGCTCCCACGGGCGCCGAGCCCGACGGCGGGGCGGCCCCGGATACTCCCGGCAGTGAACTCGGCGGCGGTTCGGCCTTTGCTCCGACGGTGACTGTGCTCGGTGGTGGGGGCACGGCACGGGCGGCCCTCGCGGCGGCGGCCCAGCTCGGCGCGCCGGCCGTCACGGTGGTGACCCGGCGGCCAGCGGCGCGCGAGGAGTTGAGACCCGTGGCCGAGGCCCTCGGCATCACGCTGCGGGGCGTGGCGTGGGAGGACGCGAGCGCCGCTTTCGAGGCGGACGCCGTGATCTCGACAGTGCCCAGGGGCGCGGCCGACCACCTGGCCGGCGATGTGCCCTGGCGTGCGGGGACGGTGCTCTTCGACGCCCTCTACGACCCCTGGCCGACACCCCTCGCGGCCGACGCGCGGGCTCACCACGTACGGGTGCTGTCCGGTCTTGATCTTTTGCTGGCTCAGGCGCTCAGCCAGTTCGAGCAGTTCACCGGTGTGACCCCCGCCCCCGAGGAGGCCATGCGGGCGGCTCTGCTCGCCGCGGCGGCAGCCCGTTAGCGGCCGGTCAGCGTGACATGCCAGACTGTCATCCGTGTTGCGCTGGCTGACCGCAGGTGAATCGCACGGACCGGCACTCGTCGCGCTCCTCGAGGGTGTTCCCTCCGGGGTCGAGGTGACGAGCACGGAGATCGGGCGCGATCTCGCGCGCCGCCGGCTGGGTTACGGCCGGGGCGCCCGCATGAAGTTCGAGCAGGACGTCGTCGAGATCATCGGCGGCATCCGGCACGGGTTCACGCTGGGCAGCCCCGTCGCGATCCGGGTGGCCAACTCCGAGTGGCCCAAGTGGGAAACCGTGATGGCGGCCGACCCGGTCGACCCGGCGGAACTGGCTGCACAGGCCCGCAACGCGCCGCTGACCCGCCCGCGTCCCGGACACGCCGACCTGGCCGGCATGCAGAAGTACGCGCACACCGACGCCCGCCCCATCCTCGAGCGCGCCAGCGCCCGTGAGACGGCCGCCCGGGTCGCCGTCGGGGTGGTGGCCAAGGCCCTGATCAAGCAGGCGCTCGGCATCGAGATCGTCTCGCACGTCATCGAGCTTGGGTCGGTCGCGGCCAAGAGCGGCCTGATCCCCACTCCTGAGGACGCCGAGCGCATCGACGCCGACCCGCTGCGCTGCCTCGACCCCGAGGCCAGCGCGCGCATGGTGGCCGAGGTCGACGCGGCCAAGAGCGACGCCGACACCCTGGGCGGCATCGTCGAGGTGCTGGCGTACGGGGTGCCGCCGGGCCTGGGCTCGCACGTGCAGTGGGACCGCAAGCTCGACTCGCGCCTGGCCGCCGCCCTCATGTCGATCCAGTCGGTCAAGGGCGTCGAGATCGGCGACGGCTTCACGCAGGCCCGCTCGCGCGGCTCGGTCGCCCACGACGAGATCATTCCGACTCCCGACGGCGTCAAACGGGTCACCGACCGCGCCGGCGGCCTCGAGGGCGGCATCACCAACGGCGAGCCGCTGCGGGTGCGGGCCGCGCTCAAGCCGATCTCGTCGCTCAACCGCGCGCTGCAGACCATCGACGTCACCACCGGCGAGCCGGCCACGGCGATCAACCAGCGCTCCGACGTGGTAGCCGTGCCGGCCGGCGCGATCGTGGCCGAGGCCATGGTCGCCCTGGTGCTGGCCGAGGCCGCGGTCGAGAAGTTCGGCGGCGACTCGGTCGGCGAGATCCGGCGCAACCTGCAGGGCTACCTCGACACGCTGGTCATCCGCTGATGGCGCCGCGGGCCGTGTTCGTGGGCGCCCCCGGCGCCGGCAAGTCGACGATCGGCGCGGCGGTCGCCCGGCTGCTGGGCGTGCCGTTCGCCGACGCCGACGCGATCATCGAGGTCGAGGCGGGCAAGCCCATTCCCGAGATCTTCATCGACGACGGCGAAGAGGTGTTCCGCGAGCTCGAACGCCGTACGATCGCCGAGGCGCTCGGCTCCTTCGACGGCGTGCTGGCCCTCGGCGGCGGGGCGATCCTCAACGAGGGCACCCGCGAGCTGCTGCACAAGCACACGGTGGTCTATCTGTCGGTCGAGCTGAGCGACGCGGTCAAACGCGTGGGCCTCGGCGCGGGCCGCCCGCTGCTGGCGATCAACCCGCGCGCCACCCTGAAATACCTGCTCGACCAGCGCCGGCCGCTCTACGCCGAGGTCGCCACCCACACGATCAAGACCGACGGCCGCGAGCCGGACGAGATCGCCGCCGAGGCTCTCGCCCTGCTGCGGAAATAGCCGGAGCCGCTCTCCGCCGCGGGGCGATCGATCTTGGGCTCCTGCGGCTGTCCCGCGTTCTTTGCGGGCGCTCGGTGTGGGCTGGTCTCGCGCTTTTGCGGGCGCTCGGTGTGGGCTGTCTCGCAGCCTTGCGGGCGCTCGGTGTGGGCTGGTCTCGCGCCCTTGCGAGCCTCGGTGCGGCCTGTCTCGCGCCCCTTTGCAGGCGGCTATTTTGCGGCGGCCTCCAAGCGCTCGATCCGGGCGATCAAGGGCGCGATCTCGGCCCGTACGGCGGTGAGGAGCCCCCTCATCGCGGGAGCGCCGGGATTGTTCAGGTTGGTGCGGAGGTGGGCGTAACCGGCGAGGGCCACCCCGACCGCCCGGCGAGTGGACTTGGCGTCGGCGCCGCGGTCGCGCAGCGTTTTGCCCGCCCCGCCGTCGGGCTCTGCGGTCAGGGCCACCAGCAGATGCTCGCAGCCCACGTAGTTGTGACCGAAACCGATCGCCTCGCCGACGGTCTGTTCCAGCGCCATTGCCGCGTGCCGGCTGAACCGCAAACCGGCGGCCGCGCCACCCGCGCCACCCGGCGTGGCGCCGCCTGACGTGGCGCCGCCCGGCCCCGCGCCGCCCGGCCCCGCGCCGCCCGGCTCCGGGCCTGTGGGCGCGGTCAGCGAGGTGGGCGAGATGTCCATCGCGGTCAAGATCTGCAGCGCGAGGTTGTTGCCCTCGGCGAGCATGCCGTGCAGCAGGTCGCCCGTTGTCACTGCTTTGCGGCCGGCGTCGCGGGCCCGTTGCGCCGCCAACGTGATGACGGTGATCAGCCGGGCCGTGAGCGTGGGGAGGCGGTCGGCCAGTTCGGCGGCGTCCAGGTCGTCGAGCAGGGCCGCGCGGATCGTAGTGACCCGCTGCACCGCCTGTTCCAGGGCGCGCTGGCAGATCGCCGAGACCGGGATGCCGCTCTCGCGGACGGAGTCGGCCAGATCGTCAGGAAGGTACACGTTGATTTTCGGCATGAATCCTTTGTAACCCTAGTGGGGGTAGAAAGATATAACCCCATTCCGGCGCCGATAGGGTGTCGGCCGTGGTGACTCGGATTTCGGTGAGCGGTGACCGTCCGTACGACGTGCTGGTCGGACGTGATCTCGCGGGCGGGCTGCCCTCGCTGATCGAGGGCGCGGCCCAGGCGGCGGTGCTCTTCTCCGCTCCGCTGCGAGCGCAGGCCGAGCGGGTGGCGGAGGCGGCCGGGGTTCCGGCGCTGCTGATCGAGGTGCCCGACGCCGAGCGCGGCAAGACCGTCGACGTCGCGGCCATGTGCTGGGACAGACTGGGTGACAACAACTTCACCCGTACGGACGTCGTTGTCGGCGTCGGTGGTGGCGCGGTGACCGATCTGGCGGGTTATGTCGCGGCGAGCTGGCTGCGGGGTGTGCGCTGGGTGCCGTGCGCGACGTCGCTGCTGGGCATGGTCGACGCGGCGGTCGGCGGCAAGACCGGGATCAACATCGCCGCCGGCAAGAACCTGGTCGGCGCCTTCCATCCGCCGGCCGGCGTGCTCTGCGACCTCGACGCGCTGCGCACCCTGCCCGCCGATGACCTGCTGGCCGGCCTGGCCGAGGTGATCAAGTGCGGCTTCATCGCCGACCCGGTGATCCTCGACCTCATCGAGGCCGACCCGGCCGCGGCGGTCGACCCGGGGTCCCCGGTGCTGCGGGAGCTGGTCGAGCGAGCGGTCCGGGTCAAGGCCGAGGTGGTCGGCGTCGACCTCAAGGAGTCGGGCCTGCGCGAGATCCTGAACTACGGCCACACCCTGGGCCACGCGATCGAGAAGCGCGAGAAGTACACCTGGAAGCACGGCCATGCGGTCTCCGTCGGCCTGATCTTCGCCGCGGCTTTGTCGCATTTGTCCGGGCGGCTTCCGTCCAGCGATCATGATCGACACCGACGTGTTCTTTCGCTGGTCGGCCTCCCCACCTCGTATCCGAAAGAGGCGTGGCCCGAGCTGCTGAGCGCGATGCGTGTCGACAAGAAGACCCGGGCGGCGACCCTGCGCTTCGTTGTGCTGAACGCACTGGCCGAACCCGGCATCCTGGCCGGCCCGGACGAGGCCCTGCTGGAGCAGGCGTACGCGGAGGTGGCGCGATGATCTACGTGCTGAACGGTCCGAATCTGGGCCGCCTGGGCACCCGGGAACCCGAGATCTACGGCTCGACCACGTTCGCCGACCTCGAACGGCTCTGCCTCGAAACCGGCGAGGAGCTCGGCGTCAAGGTCGACGTGCGCCAGACCGACGCCGAGCACGAGATGATCAAGTGGCTGCACCAGGCCGCCGACGAGGGCGCCGACGTCGTGCTCAACCCGGCCGCGTGGAGCCACTACAACATCGCGATCCGGGACGCCGCGTCCATGCTGCGCGGGCGGCTCGTCGAGGTGCACATCTCCAATATCCACACACGCGAGGAATTCCGGCATCATTCGGTCATCTCGGCCGTCGCCACCGGGGTCGTCGCCGGGCTCGGGGTCGACGGCTACCGCCTGGCGCTGGCCCACCTGGCCCGATTCGCCGGGAAAGCATAAGCGCCGGTAAACTCGGTCGGTCACCGAACTCGTTCCTTCATAAAGGCAGACAGGGCTTACACGAACATGGCTTCCACGAACGACCTCAAGAACGGCCTGGTGCTCAACCTCGACGGCGACCTCTGGTCGGTCGTGGAGTTCCAGCACGTCAAGCCCGGCAAGGGCGGGGCGTTCGTCCGCACCACGCTGAAGAACGTGCTGTCCGGCAAGGTCGTCGACAAGACGTTCAACGCCGGCACCAAGGTCGAGACCGCCACGGTCGACAAGCGCACGATGCAGTACCTCTACCAGGACGGCGAAGACTTCGTCTTCATGGATCTCGACACGTTCGACCAGATCACCGTCCCCGCCGGCACCGTCGGCGAGAACGCGAACTACCTGCTGCCCGAGGCCGAGGCCACGGTCGCCACCCACGAGGGTGTCCCGCTCTACATCGAGCTGCCGACCAGCGTCTTCCTCGAGGTCACGTACACCGAGCCGGGCCTGCAGGGCGACCGCTCCACCGGCGGCACCAAGCCGGCCACGGTCGAGACCGGCGCCACGGTCAACGTGCCGCTGTTCATCACCACCGGCGAAAAGATCAAGGTCGACACCCGCGACGGCCGTTACCTCGGTCGTTCCTGAGATGGCCGAAGGTCCCAAGACGCAGATGCCCGCGCGTCGCAAGGCGCGCAAACGGGCCCTCGACGTGCTCTACGAGGCCGACCTGCGCGACTTGCCGCCCCGGCAGGTGCTGGCGACCTACCTCGAGCGGATCGCCAAGCCCCACCCCGAGCATCTGGACTACGCCGTCGGCCTGGTCGAGGGCGTGGCCGAGCACCTCGACCGCATCGACGAGCTGATCGCCAGTTACGCCGAGGGCTGGACGATCGACCGCATGCCCGTGATCGACCGCAACCTGGCCCGCATCGCCGTCTACGAGCTGCTGTACGTCCCCGAGATCGACGACCCGGTCGCGATCACCGAGGCCGTCGAGCTCGCCAAGACGATGTCGACCGACGACAGCCCGCGCTTCCTCAACGGCATCCTCGGCCGCATCGCCGAATTCGCCACCCGGTAATCATCGGCCGGGCCCCGACGGTGTCATCGCGCCCGGGGCCCGCCCGCCGAAGATCAAACCGTTAGGGCCCCGACCGCACATCGCGCCTCGGGGCCCGCCCGCCGAAGATCAAAACCGTTCCTCCGTACGCGTCGTCGGCTCCGACAACCGCATCGGGGCAGCCCTGGGCGTGCCGGCGGCCTGGCTGCAACACCGGGCCGTAGCGCCCGCACGTGATGGTGGTGGGTCGGGCTCCGGCAGTGAAGAGCCGCGGCGGCGCGAAACCGTGCCGCCGTTCGCCCGGTGAGGAGCCGTGGCGGTGAGACCGTGCGGCCGTTCGCCCAGTGAGGAGCCGCGGCGGTGAAACCGTGCGGCCGTTCGCCCAGTGAGGAGCCGCGGCGGTGAAATCGTGCGGCCGATCGCCCTCGGCGAGCGGACGAATGTCGATCGGTATGCCGACAGCGTCCCGGGCTCGTCCACCGGTTCACCGGGCCGGGCGTCGTAGGGTGTGGCCATGCCTCGCTACGCCCGCCGTTCGGCCCGCGTCCTGGTGATCGACTCCGCCGACCGGGTGTTGCTGTTGCGGCTGGCGTCGCGCTCCCAGCAGGAGCACGCGTGGTACACGCCCGGCGGCGGAGTGAAGTGGTGGGAACGGCTGCAGTCGGCCGCCGCCCGTGAGCTGCACGAAGAGGTGGGGCTCGCGGTCCGGCCGCGCGAGTTGCGGGCGGTGGCGTTCACGAGTGGTCATGCCGAACTGCCGTTCGCGAAGGGCCTGTTCCGGGACGACTTTTTCGTGCACCGCGTCGACCGGCACGAAGTGGACACCAGCCGGCACACCGCGTTCGAGCGCCGGACCTACACGGGCTTCCGCTGGTGGTTGGCTGGGGAGCTGGCCACCACCGACGAGACCGTCTACCCGTTCCGCCTGGCCGACCTACTCACCGACCTCGTTGCGGGCCGCGAGACCGGACTCGTCTCGGCCGGCGGGGCCGGGCTCGTCGAGCTGCCATGGCATCACGCAAGCTGATCGGGTGCTGGTCAGAGATGCGTGGCGTCGCGTGAGCTGATCGGGTGCTGGTCCGAGATGCGTGGGGTCGCGTGCGCTGATCGGGTGACGGGTCGAAAAAGCTGACGGTGTGCGGTGCGGGGGTCACGGATCGCGCAAATTCCGGCGGAGATGTCGATCTTCGTGGATGGGGTCGACACGATCAGTAATGTCGGCCGTCGCGCCCGGCGGCCCGGCCGATGGCAGCATCACGTGCGGGCCCTACGGCCCGGTGTTGCAGCCAGGTCGCCGGCACGCCCAGAACTGTCCCGGTGCGTTTGTCCGAGCCGACGACGCGTACGGGAAAACGGTTTTGATCTGGACGTGAGAAGGGCGCGGACAGCGAAAAAGCCCGCGAGTGAACCACGGGCTTTTCGGGCTCGGGACTCGCGCCGACGGTGGGATCGGCGTGGTCGGGGTCGGGGATGTGACCGGTTGGGGGCCGGTGTTGTGAAGCGGGACTAGCTGGCGAAGAACGCCCGGGGGTCGGCCACGAGAACGCCCTGCTCGGTCAGGCGCTCGATCAGGCCCGACGGCGAGATGTCGTAAACGATGGCCAGCGCCCGCAGGTCGTCGGCGCGGATGGAGAGGACGCGGCCGTTGTAGTCGCCGCGCTGCTGCTGGATGGCGCGGGCGTAACGGGCGACGTAGGCGAGGTCCTCGCCGGTGGTGTCGTAGAGCTTCTCGAGGTCGAGCACGATCTTGTTGGTCGCCTCGAGGCGGACTCCGCTGCCGTCGGGCAGCAGTTCCGAGACGGGGACCCGGTAGAAGTCGGCCAGCTCGGCGAGGCGCGAGACGGTGACGGCACGGTCGCCGCGCTCGTACGACCCCACCACGACGGCCTTCCACCGGCCGTTCGACTTCTCTTCCACACCCTGCAGGGACAGGCCCTGCTGCTGCCGGATGGAGCGCAGGCGCGCCCCCAGCGACTTGGCATACTCAGACGGCATTGAAGAACACTCCCACTGTGCTGGCCCGGAGGGTTCCCCTCCGCGATCGCTACGCAGCGTGACGGTACGGAGTTTGCGACCCCTGGTCAAGTGTCGGTTACCTATGAGTCGCGCGTACCCGGGGCGAAGTGTCGGATTCGTCCGGCGTGTTCTGTGGTCAGCCACGTCACCATGGTCATTGCCGCATCCGCTGGTAACGTAGCGTCAGCCATAGGGGCGGCCCCGTCCGGGGTTGTTCCGAAGACGTCCTTTAACGACCCGTCCCGTGAGGCGGGGAAGGGGGTCCGCGGTGGCATCGCCACGCGCCGACGCGTCCAGCAAGATCATCTTGAGCGAGTCCGACCTGCAGCGGGTCGTCGACCGCATCGCTCACCAGATTCTCGAAAAGACCTCCGGGGCCACCGGCACCGTGCTTCTCGGAATTCCCACTCGCGGAGTGCCGCTGGCTCGCCGGCTGGCCGCCCGCATTCACGCCTTCGAGGGCATCGACGTGCCGGTCGGGTCGCTCGACATCACCCTTTACCGCGACGACCTGCGGCTGCACGCGACCCGCGCGCTCGGCAAGACCGAGCTGCCCGGCGGCGGCATCGACGGACGGCGGGTGGTGCTCGTCGACGACGTGCTGTTCAGCGGGCGTACGGTCCGGTCCGCTCTCGACGCGCTGAAGGACGAGGGCCGGCCCAGCTCGGTGCAGCTCGCGGTGCTGGTCGACCGGGGGCACCGCGAGCTGCCGATCCGCGCCGACTACGTCGGCAAGAACATCCCGACCTCGCAGGCCGAGAGCGTCCGCGTGTCGCTGACCGAGATCGACGGCCTCGACGAGGTCAAACTCATCGGGGGAGCCCAGTGATCAAGCATTTGCGCTCGGCCGCCGACCTCGACGCGGCCACCGCCACCCTGATCCTGGACACGGCGGGCGAGATGGCGGCGCTGGCCGGCCGCGAGGTCAAGAAACTGCCGACACTGCGCGGCCGCACGGTGGTCAACCTCTTCTACGAGGACTCGACGCGCACCCGCATCTCGTTCGAAGCGGCGGCGAAGCGGCTCTCCGCCGACGTCATCAACTTCTCGGCCAAGGGTTCCAGCGTGTCGAAGGGCGAAAGCCTCAAGGACACCGCGTTGACCCTGCAGGCCATGGGGGCCGACGCGGTCGTGATCCGGCACCCCGCCTCGGGCGCGCCGCACAGGCTGGCCGCGTGGGTCGACGGGTCGGTGGTCAACGCGGGCGACGGCACCCACGAGCACCCGACGCAGGCGCTGCTCGACGCGTACACGATGCGCTCGCGCCTGGGCCGGATCGACGGCCTGCGCGTGGCCATCGTGGGTGATGTGCTTCACAGCCGGGTCGCTCGCTCCAACGTTCTGCTGCTCACGACGCTGGGCGCGCAGGTCACGCTGGTGGGCCCGCCGACGCTCATCCCCGTCGACATCGCCGCCGCGCTGTCGCCGAAGACAGAAGTGTCGTACGACCTCGATAGCGTCCTGCCCGACATGGACGTTGTGATGATGCTGCGGGTGCAGACCGAGCGCATGCAGGACTCGTACTTCCCGTCCGCCCGGGAGTACAGCCGCCGCTACGGTCTCGACCTCGCGCGCATGCGCAAGCTGCCGGAGCACGCGATCGTGATGCATCCCGGCCCGATGAACCGCGGCATGGAGATCACGCCCGAGGTGGCGGATTCGTCGCGCTCCACGATCGTCGAACAGGTCGCCAATGGGGTCAGCGCCCGGATGGCCGTTCTCTACCTGCTGCTTGGGGGCAAGGCATGACCTCTTACCTGCTTCGTGGTGTTTCCCTGCTGGGCGCCACGCCGCGCGATCTGGTGATCGCTGATGGGCGCATCTCGGACAAGCCGGACGCTGAGGAGATCATCGACGCCGACGGGCTGGTGGCGCTGCCGGGCCTGGTCGACCTGCACACCCACCTGCGCGAGCCCGGCCGGGAGGACGCCGAGACCGTCGAGACCGGCTCCCGCTCGGCGGCGCTGGGCGGCTACACGGCGGTCTTCGCCATGGCCAACACCTCGCCCGTCGCCGACACCGCGGGCGTGGTCGAGCAGGTCTGGCGCCTGGGCCGCGAGGCCGGCCTGGTCGACGTGCAGCCGATCGGCGCGGTCACCGTCGGGCTGGCTGGCAAGCAGCTGGCCGAGCTGGGCGCGATGGCGACCTCCGCGGCCAACGTGCGGATCTTCTCGGACGACGGGCACTGCGTCGCCGACCCCCGCCTGATGCGCCGCGCGCTGGAATACGTCAAGGCGTTCGACGGCATCATCGCCCAGCACGCCGAGGAGCCGCGGCTCACCGAGGGCGCGCAGATGCACGAGGGCGAGGTCAGCACCCGGCTCGGGCTCACCGGCTGGCCGGCCGTCGCCGAAGAGGCGATCATCGCGCGTGACGTGCTGCTGGCCGAGCACGTGGGCAGCCGCCTGCACGTCTGCCACGTCTCCACGGCCGGCTCGGTCGAGGTGCTGCGCCAGGCCAAGGCCCGCGGGGTTCGGGTGACGGCCGAGGTCACCCCGCATCACCTGCTGCTGACCGACGAGCTCGCCGCCTCCTACGACCCGGTCTACAAGGTCAACCCCCCGCTGCGTACGGCCTCCGACGTCGAGGCGTTGCGAGCCGCCCTGGTCGAGGGCGTGATCGACATCGTCGCGACCGACCACGCGCCGCACGCCGTGGAGGACAAGGAATGTGAATGGGCGTACGCCCGGCCGGGCATGGTGGGTCTCGAGACCGCCCTGCCGGTCGTGCTCTCGGTGCTGGGCGAGCAGTGGGATCTGATCGCCGAGCGCATGTCCCGGACGCCCGCGCGGATCGCGGGCCTGACCGGCCACGGCACCGGCCTGGCGGTCGGCGATCCGGCCAACCTCACGCTGGTGGACCCGTCTGCCCGGCGGGTCGTCGACCCGGCCGAGCTGGCGAGCCGCAGCCGCAACACACCGTACGCGGGCACCACCCTGCCGGGTCGCATCGTCGCGACCTTCCTCCGGGGAGAGCCGACGGTCCTCGATGGGAAGGCTGTTAAGTGAGTAAAGCGATCCTCGTTCTCGAGGACGGGCGTACGTTCACCGGTCTCGCTTACGGCGCGCTGGGTGAGACGTTCGGCGAGGCCGTCTTCACCACCGGCATGACCGGGTATCAGGAGACCCTGACCGACCCGTCCTACCACCGGCAGGTCGTCGTGCAGACCGCGCCGCAGATCGGCAACACCGGCGTCAACGAGGAGGACGACGAGTCCTCCAAGATCTGGGTCGCGGGTTACGTCGTACGGGATCCGGCTCGCCGGCCCTCGAACTGGCGCTCGACCGGTGATCTGGGGGAGCGGCTGGCGGCCGAGGGTGTCGTCGGCATCAGCGGGATCGACACGCGGGCGTTGACGCGGCACTTGCGCTCACGCGGGGCGATGCGGGTCGGCATCTCCTCGGTCGACCTGGACCCGCAGTCGCTGCTGGCCCGGGTGCAGTCCTCGCCGCAGATGGTGGGGGCGGACCTGTCGGCCGAGGTGACCACGTCCTCCCGGTACACCGTGGAAGCTGTCGGCGAGCATCGCTACACCGTCGCCGCGCTCGATCTCGGGATCAAGCGGAACGTCTCGCAGCGGCTCGCCGCGCGGGGCGTGACGACGCACATCTTCCCGGCCACCTCGACGATCGACGAGCTGCTCGCGGTCTCGCCCGACGCCGTGTTCTTCTCGCCCGGCCCCGGCGACCCGGCCACCGCCGACGGCCCGGTGGCGCTGGCCCAAGAGGTCATGCGCCGGCAGAAGCCGCTGTTCGGCATCTGCTTCGGCAGCCAGATCCTGGGCCGCGCGCTCGGCTTCGGCACCTACAAGCTCGGGTACGGCCACCGCGGGATCAACCAGCCGGTGCTCGACAAGACCACCGGCAAGGTCGAGGTGACCAGCCACAACCACGGCTTCGCGGTCGACGCGCCGCTCAACACCGTGATCGGCACAGAGTTCGGCGGGGTCGAGGTCTCGCACGTCTGCCTCAACGACAACGTGGTCGAGGGCCTGCGGGGGATCGAGGTCCCCGCGTTCACTGTCCAGTACCACCCCGAGGCCGCCGCCGGCCCGCACGACGCCGACTACCTGTTCGACAGGTTCGTCGAGCTCGTGGAAAAGAAGGGCTGATCACGATGCCGAAACGTGAAGATCTCAAGCACGTGATGGTGATCGGCTCCGGCCCGATCGTCATCGGCCAGGCCTGCGAGTTCGACTACTCCGGCACCCAGGCGTGCCGGGTGCTGCGGGCCGAGGGCATCCGCGTCTCGCTGGTCAACTCGAACCCGGCCACGATCATGACGGACCCCGAGTTCGCCGACGCCACGTACGTCGAGCCGATCACCCCGGAGTTCGTCGAGCTGGTCATCGCCAAGGAGCGCCCCGACGCGATCCTGCCCACGCTGGGCGGGCAGACCGCGCTCAACACCGCGGTCGCGCTGCACGAGAGCGGCGTCCTCGAGAAGTACGGCGTCGAGCTGATCGGCGCCAACATCGACGCCATCCGCCGCGGCGAGGACAGGCAGCTCTTCAAGGACATCGTGGCGAAGGCCGGGGGCGAGACCCCGCGCTCGCGCGTCTGTCACTCGATGGACGAGGTGCACGCGACGGTGGCCGAGCTCGGGCTGCCCGTGGTCATCCGGCCCTCGTTCACCATGGGTGGCCTCGGCTCGGGCATGGCCCACACCAACGAGGATCTGGAGCGCATCGCCGGCACGGGCCTGGCTGCCTCCCCGGTGCACGAGGTGCTCATCGAGGAGAGCGTGCTCGGCTGGAAGGAGTACGAGCTCGAGCTGATGCGCGACAAGCACGACAACGTCGTGGTCGTCTGCTCGATCGAGAACGTCGACCCGATGGGCGTGCACACCGGCGACTCGGTGACGGTGGCCCCGGCCATGACCCTGACCGACCGCGAGTACCAGAAGCTGCGTGACCTCGGCATCGCCGTGCTGCGCGAGGTCGGCGTGGACACCGGCGGCTGCAACATCCAGTTCGCGATCAACCCGGACAACGGGCGCCTGGTCGTCATCGAGATGAACCCGCGCGTGTCGCGGTCGTCGGCGCTCGCCTCGAAGGCGACCGGCTTCCCGATCGCCAAGATCGCGGCCAAGCTGGCCATCGGGTACACGCTCGACGAGATCCCCAACGACATCACCCTCAAGACGCCCGCGGCGTTCGAGCCCGCCCTCGACTACGTGGTGGTGAAGATCCCGCGGTTCGCGTTCGAGAAGTTCCCGGGGGCCGACGCGGAGCTGACCACCACGATGAAGTCGGTCGGCGAGGCGATGTCTCTCGGGCGCAACTTCGCCGAGGCCTTGAACAAGGCGATGCGGTCGCTGGAGACCTCCGCTGCCGGGTTCTGGACCAAGGCCGATCCTCCCGGCTCACTTGAGGACGCTCTGTCCGCTTTGCGGGTCCCGCACGACGGCCGGCTTTACACCGTCGAGCGGGCGCTGCGGCTGGGCGCCACGGTCGAGCAGGTGCACGAGGCCAGCGGCCGGATCGACCCGTGGTTCCTCGACGAGATCAAGGCGCTCGTCGACCTCCGTACGGAGATCATGAACGCGCCGGTGCTCGACGAGGAGCTGCTGCGCCGGGCCAAGCGCTCGGGTGTCTCCGACAAGCAGCTCGCGGCCCTGCGCCCCGAGCTCGCGGGCGAGGACGGCGTGCGCACACTGCGGCACCGCCTCGGCGTCCGCCCGGTCTACAAGACCGTCGACACCTGCGCGGCAGAGTTCGAGGCCAACACCCCGTACCACTACTCGTCGTACGACGAGGAGACCGAGGTGGCGCCGTCGGCCCGGCCCAAGGTGCTCATCCTCGGCTCCGGCCCCAACCGCATCGGCCAGGGCATCGAGTTCGACTACTCCTGCGTGCACGCGGTCATGGCGTTGCGCGGTGTCGATTTCGAGACCGTGATGGTCAACTGCAACCCCGAGACTGTCTCGACCGACTACGACACCGCCGACCGGCTCTATTTCGAGCCGCTCACCTTCGAGGACGTCTTCGAGGTCTTCCATTCCGAGGACTCCAGCGGCAAGGCAACCGGCGGCCCCGGCGTGGTCGGCGTCATCGTGCAGCTCGGCGGTCAGACCCCGCTCGGCCTGGCCAACCGGCTCAAGGCCGCGGGCGTCCCGATCGTCGGCACCTCGCCCGAGTCGATCGACCTGGCGGAGCACCGTGGCCTGTTCGGCGCGGTGCTGGCCAAGGCGGGCCTGCGCTCGCCCGACCACGGCACCGCGACCAGCTTCGACGAGGCCAAGACGATCGCCGACACGATCGGGTATCCCGTGCTGGTCCGCCCGTCGTACGTACTCGGCGGCCGTGGCATGGAGATCGTCTACGACGAGCCGACGCTGCGGGGCTACATCGAGCGGGCCACCGAGATCTCGCCGGACCACCCGGTGCTGGTCGACCGGTTCCTCGACGACGCGGTCGAGATCGACGTGGACGCGCTCTGCGACGAGACCGGCGAGGTCTACCTGGGTGGCGTGATGGAGCACATCGAGGAGGCCGGCATCCACTCCGGCGACTCGTCGTGTTCGCTGCCGCCGATCACCCTGGCCGGCTCGCATCTGGCCGAGGTGCGCCGCTACACCGAGGCGATCGCCCGCGGGGTCGGGGTGCGCGGCCTGCTCAACGTGCAGTACGCCCTCAAGGACGACACGCTCTACGTCCTCGAGGCCAACCCGCGCGCGTCCCGGACCGTCCCGTTCGTCTCCAAGGCGACCGCGGTGCCGCTCGCGAAGGCGGCCGCCCGGATCATGCTGGGCGCGACCATCGCCGAACTGCGGGCCGAAGGGCTGCTGCTGCCCGAGGGCGACGGCGGCATCGTGCCCGAGAACGCGCCGATCGCGATCAAGGAAGCGGTGCTGCCGTTCAAGCGGTTCCGCACCCCGGCCGGTCACGGCGTGGACAGCCTGCTCGGCCCAGAGATGAAGTCGACCGGCGAGGTGATGGGCATCGACGCCGGCTTCGGGCAGGCGTTCGCCAAGTCGCAGGCCGCTGCGTACGGGTCGCTCCCGACCGCCGGCAAGATCTTTGTGTCGGTGGCGAACCGGGACAAGCGGGCCATGGTCTTCCCGATCAAGCGGCTGGCCGATCTCGGCTTCACGATCGTCACCACGGCCGGCACCGGCGAGGTGCTGCGCCGGTACGGCGTGGTCTGCGAGGTCGTGCCCAAGCACTACGAGAGCCCGGGCAAGAACGCCGTCGAGCTGATCCTGGCCGGCGAGATCGCGATGATCATCAACACGCCGTCGGGCGCCCGCGCCCGCAACGACGGGTACGAGATCCGCAGCGCGGCGGTCACGGCGGACATCCCGAGCATCACCACGGTGCCGGGCGCGGCCGCCGCGGTGATGGGCATCGAGGCGCTGATGCGCGGCGACATGACAGTGCGCCCGCTGCAGGAGATGCACGCCGCTCTGCGGGACGCGAAGTGACCTTGTTCGAGTCCGCCGTCCGGCCGGTGCTGTTCCGGCTGGGCGGCGGGGACGCCGAGACGGCGCACGAGTTCACGCTCAAGCGCCTGGCCGCGCTGCCTGCCCCGGTGCGCGCCGCGCTGAAGAGGCGCTATGCCACGGCCAAGCCGGTCGAGGCGTTCGGCGTGACGTTCCCCAACCCGGTCGGGCTCGCGGCCGGCATGGACAAGAACGGCGTCGCGCTGCCGGCCTGGCCCGCGCTCGGGTTCGGCTTCGTCGAGGCCGGCACGGTCACCGCGCACGCGCAGCCCGGCAACGACAAGCCGCGCCTGTTCCGGCTGCGGGACAGCCGGGCGATCATCAACCGGATGGGCTTCAACAACGCGGGGGCGGCCGCGCTGGCCGAGCGGCTGCGCGCGCTGGGCCCGATCGGGGTGCCGCTGGGGGTGTCGCTCGGCAAGTCCAAGGTCACCCCGCTGGGTGAAGCCGTCGAGGACTACCTGAGCTCGTACCGGCTGCTGCACCCGTACGCGGACTACATCGCGGTCAACGTGTCGTCGCCCAACACGCCCGGCCTGCGGACCCTGCAGGACAAGGGCGCCATCGCGGAGCTGCTGGGGGCGTTGCGCGGGGAGACCCCCGTACTGGTGAAAATCGCCCCGGATCTCACCGAGCCGGCCATCGCCGAGCTGCTCGAGGTGTGCCTGAGCCACGGCGCGGCCGGTGTGATCGCGACCAACACGACCCTGGCCCGCGAGGGTCTGGCGGCTGCCGACCAGCCGCTGGCTGGTGAGGCGGGCGGGCTCTCCGGGGCGCCGCTGACCGAGAAGGCGCGCAAGATCGTCCACTTCGTCCACGCCGAGACCGACGGCAAGCTGCCGATCGTCGGCGTCGGCGGCGTGATGTGCGCCGACGACGCCGCGCGGCTGTTCGACGCGGGCGCCGCGCTGGTGCAGTTGTACAGCGGGTTCATCTATCACGGCCCCGCGCTGGTGCGAGCGGCGGCGCGTTCGATATGACCGATCTGCTCGCCCTCGACCGGGCGCACGTCTGGCACCCGTACGGGCCGATGCCGGGACGCAGTGAGCCCTACTTGGTCGAGAGCGCGCAGGACGTACGGCTGCGGCTGGCCGACGGCCGGGACGTGGTCGACGGGATGTCGTCGTGGTGGGCGGCGATCCACGGCTACCGGCACCCCGTGCTCGACGCCGCGCTCGTCGAGCAGTCGCAGCGGATGAGCCACGTGATGTTCGGCGGGCTCACCCACGAGCCCGCGATCCGGCTTGCCACCACGCTGGTCGACCTCGCGCCGGACGGGCTGGAACACGTCTTCCTGTGCGATTCGGGCTCGGTCGGCGTGGAGGTCGCGATCAAGATGGCGCTGCAGGCCCAGCTCGCGCTGGGCCGGCCGGGGCGGCGCAAGCTCGCGACCTGGCGCGGCGGCTATCACGGCGACACGTTCCATCCGATGAGCGTGTGCGACCCGGTCGGCGGCATGCACTCGCTGTGGACCGGGGTGCTGCCGCCGCAGATCTTCGCCCCGGCCCCGCCGACCGGCTATGACGGCTCCTACGCCGCGTCCTTGGCCGACCTGGTGGAGCGGCACGCGGACGAGATCGCGGCCGTGATCGTCGAGCCGGTCGTGCAGGGCGCCGGGGGTATGCGGTTCCACGATCCGGCGTATTTGCGCGTCCTGCGGGACGTGACGGCCGCACACGGCGTCTTCTTGATCTTCGATGAGATCGCGACGGGCTTCGGCCGGACGGGGTCGTTCTTCGCCGCCGAGTTGGCCGGGGTGACGCCCGACATCATGTGCGTCGGGAAGGCGCTGACGGGCGGGTATCTGACCCTGGCGGCGACGCTGTGCACGTCCGAGGTGGCGGCGGCGATCTCGGCCGGTGAGGGCGGCGGGCTCGCGCACGGCCCCACCTTCATGGGCAACCCGCTGGCCTGCGCGGTGGCGAACGCGTCACTGGGCCTGTTGCGATCCGGTGACTGGGCCTCCCGCGTACGGGTGATCGAAAGCGGTCTGCGGGCCGGGCTCGAGCCGTTGCGGGCCGCGCCGGGGGTCGCCGACGTACGGGTGCTCGGCGCGATCGGGGTCGTGCAGCTGGACCATCCGGTCGACATGGCGAAGGCGACCGCCGCGGCCGTCGAGGCAGGGGTATGGCTGCGCCCGTTCCGCGACCTGATCTACACGATGCCGCCGTTCGTGACGGCCGCCGAGGACGTCGACCTGATCGTCTCGGGCATCGCCGCCGCGGTGGCGGCAACCTGACTGACCACTTGACTGCTGACACAAAGAGGGAGCCCGCATGGAGACCTTCGGCAAGCGCCTCGCGGAGGCCATGGACAAGCGGGGCCGGCTCTGCGTCGGCATCGATCCGCACGCCGCCCTGCTGACCAGGTGGGGGCTTACCGACGACATCGCCGGCCTGGAACGCTTCGCCCATACGGTGGTCGAGGCACTGGCCGATCGGGTGGCCGTGCTCAAGCCGCAGTCCGCGTTTTTTGAGAGATTTGGGTCACGTGGCATCGGAATTCTTGAGTCAACTATCCGACAGTCCCGCGAGGCCGGTGCGCTGGTTCTTCTCGACGTGAAGCGCGGCGACATCGGCTCGACGATGGCCGCGTACGCGAGCGCCTATCTCGATCCGTCGAGTTCGCTGTGTGCCGACGCGATTACTGTGAGTCCCTATCTCGGAGTGGGCTCCCTGCGGCCGGCGTTCGACGCGGCGGCGGCGAACGGCGGCGGCGTGTTCGTCCTGGGCCTCACGTCCAATCCGGAGGGACCGTCCGTCCAGCATGCCGTCGCAAAGGACAAAAGGACCGTAGCGCAGACCGTGATCGATGAAATTTCCCTGCTCAACGCGGGTGCGGAGCCCCTCGGAAGCTTCGGGCTCGTAATCGGAGCGACAATCGGCGACACCGGACACGATCTGTCCCGGGTGAACGGTCCGCTGCTTGCTCCGGGGCTCGGCGCGCAGGGCGCCACCCCCTCCGACCTGCGGTCCGTCTTCGGTGAAAGCCTGCGCACCGTGCTGCCGTCGTACTCACGGGAAGTCCTCGCGGCGGGACCCGGCGTGGCCGAACTGCGGGCCGCCGCGGACCGTGTCGCGGCCGACTGTGAGACCGCTCTCGGGTGAAACGCGCCTGCTTATCAGGCAGCCGGACAGCCGGATCGGGGGTACCCCCACGTTGCCGAAAGCGCCGTTGACCGCTAGTTTTCCCGGCGCCGGGAACCACATGCCCCTTTGGTTCCCTGGCACACCACGTTTCACAGAAGCGCCGGTATTCGACTACGGCGCGATAGGGACCTGAGGAGAACTGGTGCCGCTCCCGTCACTGAGCCCCGAGCAGCGCAAGGCCGCGCTGGAAAAGGCCGCGGAAGTTCGCAAGGCTCGGGCTGAGCTGAAGGAACAGCTCAAGTCCGGCAAGACCACCCTCGCCGCTGTGCTTGACCGCGCGGAGGAGGACGAGGTCGTCGGCAAGCTGAAGGTCTCGGCCGTGCTTCAGGCGCTGCCGGGCATCGGCAAGATCCGCGCGACCCAGATCATGGAGAAGCTCAAGATCGCTGACAGCCGCCGGCTGCGTGGTCTGGGCGACCAGCAGCGCAAGGCCCTCCTGGGGGAGTTCGCTGCGAACTGACTCATGGGCTCGTGTTGAATGAGCCTGTGAGCATGGATGACGACGCGCGCCCGGCAGCCCGCCTCACCGTCCTGTCCGGCCCCTCCGGGGTCGGCAAGGACAGCGTGATCGAGCTGATCCGGGCGCGCTCGCCCTGGATCAAGCTGTCCGTGTCGGTGACGACGCGGAAGAAGCGCGACTACGAGACCGACGGCGAGCACTACCACTTCGTGACCCGGAGCGAGTTCCAGCGGCTGATCGACGGCGGTCAGCTTCTCGAGTGGGCCGAGTTCGCCGGCAACCTCTACGGCACGCCGCGAGCACAGGTCGAGGGGTGGATCTCGCAGGGCCGTCCGGTGCTGTTGAAGATCGACCTGCAGGGCGCCCGGCAGGTGCGGGCCACGATGCCCGACGCCCAGCTGGTGTTCCTGGCCCCGCCCAGCGTCGAGGAGCTCAAGCGCCGCCTGGTCGGCCGGGGCACCGACGACGAGGAAACGATCCGTCGCCGGCTGGCCCACGCCGACGAGGAACTGGCCGCCGAGAAGGAATTCGACCGGACCGTGGTCAACGACTTCGTCGAGCGGGCCGCCGACGAGCTGGTAGGATTGCTCGGTTCGTCATTTCTGACGCCCGCGCAAGCCCCAGAGCACTAGGGCAAGCCCAGGACCCAAGGCAAGCCCAGGACCCAAGGCAAGCTCAGAACCCAGGGCAAGCCCTGGAACTAAGGCCCATCAACTTTTTAAGGACGCGAGAGAACTGTGGGAACCATCGCGAACCCGGAAGGCATCACCAACCCGCCGATCGACGAACTGCTCGACAAGACCTCGTCGAAGTACTCGCTGGTGATCTTCGCGGCTAAGCGCGCCCGACAGGTCAACGCCTACTACAGCCAGCTCGGTGAGGGCCTCCTCGAGTACGTCGGCCCGCTGGTCGAGACCACGCCGCAGGAGAAGCCGCTCTCGATCGCCATGCGCGAGATCAACGCCGGCCTGCTGACCGCCGAGGCGACCGACAACCCGTGATCCGGGCTGCCTGATCGGCTCGCCGCCGATCCAACGCCGCGCCTTCGCGCGGTCCCATCGATCCCGCGTCTCCGCTTACCGGGCGCGGGATCTTTGCTGCCCGCCCTTTCCCCGTATGCAGTGTTGTCCGGAGTTTTCCACAGGATGTCGGGTGGTTCCGCGGCGGCGACCGGGGCGGGCTAGCGTTGTCGGCGACAGCGTGAAAGGGGTCCGCGGTGACGGAAGTGGTGCTCGGAGTGGCCGGTGGCATCGCCGCCTACAAGGCCTGTGAACTGCTTCGCTTGTTCACCGAGTCGGGCGACCGGGTGCGGGTGGTCCCGACCGCCGCCGCGCTGAAGTTCGTCGGGGCGCCGACGTGGGCAGCGCTGTCCGGGCAGCCGGTGGCGACCGACGTGTGGGACGACGCGCACGAGGTGCCCCATGTGCGGATCGGGCGGGCGGCCGAGCTGGTCGTCGTCGCGCCCGCCACCGCCGACGTGCTGGCCAAGGCGGCGCACGGCATCGCTGACGACCTGCTGACCAACACGCTGCTGACGGCTACGTGCCCGGTCGTGTACGCGCCGGCCATGCACACCGAGATGTGGGAGAACCCGGCCACCCAGGCGAACGTCGCAACCCTGCGGGCTCGTGGCGCTGTGGTGATCGAGCCGGCCGTCGGACGGCTGACCGGCAAGGACACCGGCAAGGGGCGCCTGCCCGACCCGGCCGAGATCTGGGAGCTGGCGCGACGCGTACGGAAGCGCGGTCTTGATCGTGATCTGTCGAGGTTGCACGTCGTGGTGACGGCGGGCGGCACGCGCGAGCCGCTCGACCCCGTGCGGTTCCTCGGCAACCGGTCGTCCGGCAAGCAGGGGTATGCGCTGGCCAAGGCGGCCGCCGCCCGCGGTGCGCGGACGACGCTGATCGCGGCGAACGTGACACTGCCCGACCCGGCCGGGGTCGACATCGTGCGCGTCGGCACGACCGAGGAGCTGCGCGTCGCGGTGGTGAAGGCGGCCGTCGACGCCGACGTGGTGGTGATGTCGGCCGCCCCCGCCGACTTCCGGCCGGCCACCGTCGCCGAGGAAAAGATCAAGAAGACCGATGACGGGACGCCGGCGCCGATCGCGCTCGTGACGAACCCGGATATCGCGGCTGAGCTGGGCGCGAGCAAGCGGCCCGGACAGGTTCTGGTCGCCTTCGCGGCCGAGACGCACGACGCGATCGAGCACGCACGAGCGAAATTGATCAAGAAACGTGCCGACCTGATCGTCGTTAACGAGGTGGGAGTGGACCGCGTCTTCGGCGCCGACCACAATGAGGTCACGCTGCTGGGGGCCGACGGAAGCACGGCCGCTTACGCCGAACTCCCTAAAGACGATGTGGCCGATATGATTTACGACCATGTCGTGAGGCTGCTGGAACGCCAGGTCGCAGACGATGGGACGGCGTAGCACCCAGGCGTCTTCGATCCGGCGCGGTGGCTACACTTCCGCGTTACGTTGTATTCGACAAATCTGAGGAGCACCGTGGCACGCCGCCTGTTCACCTCCGAGTCGGTCACGGAAGGCCACCCGGACAAGATCGCTGACCAGATCAGCGACGGCATTCTCGACGCACTGCTGGCGCAGGACCCCCGCAGCCGCGTCGCGGTGGAAACGCTCATCACGACCGGCCAGGTGCACGTGGCGGGCGAGGTCACCACCCAGGCCTACGCCGACATCCCGAGCATCGTGCGCGACACGATCCTGCGGATCGGATACGACTCGTCGAAGAAGGGCTTCGACGGCGCCTCCTGCGGCGTCAGCGTCTCCATCGGGTCGCAGTCGCCCGACATCGCGCAGGGTGTCGACAGTGCCCTCGAGCTGCGCGAGGGCGACAGCGAGCACGTGCTCGACGCCCAGGGCGCCGGCGACCAGGGCATGATGTTCGGTTTCGCCTGCTCGGAGACCCCCGAGCTGATGCCGCTGCCGATCGCGCTGGCGCACCGCCTGGCCCGCCGCCTGTCGGCCGCCCGCAAGGACGGCACGATTCCCTACCTGCGGCCCGACGGCAAGACCCAGGTCACGATCGAGTACGACGGCCTCAAGCCGGTACGCCTCGACACCGTGGTCGTCTCGTCGCAGCACGCCGCCGACATCTCGCTCGAGTCGCTGCTGACTCCCGACATCCGCGAGCACGTGATCGCGCCCGAGCTCGAGGGCCTGGGGCTCGACACCGACAACTACCGTCTGCTGGTCAACCCGACCGGCCGCTTCGAGATCGGCGGCCCGATGGGTGACGCCGGCCTCACCGGTCGCAAGATCATCGTCGACACGTACGGCGGTTACGCGCGGCACGGCGGCGGCGCGTTCTCCGGCAAGGACCCGTCCAAGGTGGACCGGTCCGCGGCGTACGCGATGCGCTGGGTGGCCAAGAACGTCGTGGCGGCAGGCCTGGCCGAGCGCTGCGAGACCCAGGTCGCCTACGCGATCGGCAAGGCCCACCCGGTGTCGCTGTTCGTCGAGACGTTCGGCACCGAGAACGTGCCGGTCGAGCGGATCGAGAAGGCCATCAACGAGGTCTTCGACCTGCGCCCGGCCGCGATCATCCGCGACCTCGACCTGATGCGCCCGATCTACCAGCAGACGGCCGCCTACGGCCACTTCGGCCGCGAGATCCCGGAGCTGCTCTGGGAGAACACCGAGCGCGCGCAGGACCTGAAGAACGCCGCCGCCTGATCCTTGGGCTCGAGAAGGCGCCCCCGCGAATCGTCGTGGGGGCGCCCTTCTTTTCGGGCAGCCGGCGGTCGCCCTGGTTGTCGCGTGGGCGCGGTCCGGGTCGGCCCGGCGGCTTGCGTGTCGGGATCGCCGTCGCCGGGCACACGCTCGGTGCCGGACGGCCGGCGTGCTGCGCGGGGACTCGTGCCGCCGGCTTCGGCCGGTGGGCTCCCGCCGCGGCGGTGGCGTCGTCGCGTCTCAGAACAGCGCGGACGGGTCGATCTCGATCCGGACGGTGAGCGGGGCCTTCTTGGCGCTGCGGACCGCCGCCGCCTCGTGCAGGGCCCGTGCCAGCGGCGCCAGCTGGGAGCGGGGAACCCGCAGCAGCATGCGTTCCTGCTCCTCGGCGGCGGGGACGGGGCCGAGCAGTTCGGTGTCGGGTGGCAGCTTGGCGATGTCGAGGAAGTCGGCCACCGCCTCGGCCTTGCCGGTGACGCTGGCCATCCGGGAGGCTGGCGGGAACGACAGCTCGCGGCGTTCGGTCAGCTCGCGCGCGGCGAACCAGGCTGGATCCCAGCGGATCAGGGCCTGCACCGGGGCCAGCGAACCGTCGGCCACCACGACGACGCGCCCGCCGGCCGCCGCGGGCCGGGCCAGGGCGGCCGCGTTCAGCCAGCGGCGCATCGTCTCCTCGGCCGCGCGCAGGTCGGAACGGGTCAGCAGGGCCCACGCGTCCAGCAGCAGGACAGCGCCGTAGCCGCCGTCGGCCGCCGGCTCGGCGCCGGGCGTGGCGACCACGACGGCGGGCTCGGCCGGCACTGTGTCGAGGATCTCGTCACGGCCCGACGTGCGTACGGGCGAGCCCGGAAAAGCACGGCCCAGTTCCTCGGCCGTACGTTTGGCCCCGGTGATCGAGGCGCGCAGCCGCCGGCCGCCGCAAGCCGGGCACGCGTAGGCGGCAGCGGCCCGGCCGCACCAGTGGCAGGTGGGAACCTCCCGGGCCCCGTGCAGACCCAGCGGACCTGAGCATTGTGGACAGCGCGCGGGGGTGCGGCAGTCGTTGCACGCGATCGACGGCAGGTAGCCGCGCCGGGGCACCTGGACCAGCACCGGAGCGCCCGTTTTGAGGGCCTGCCGGGCGGTCTCCCACACCAGGCTGGGCAACCGGGCGGTGGCCGCGGCGGGATCGCGGGCCATCTGCGGGTCGTCCCCGGTGGGGGCGATGGCCGGCGCGTGCCGGCGGAGCACGTCGCGGGCGGCGCTGATCTCACGGGCCCAGCCGGTTTCGAGCAGCAGCTGCCCCTCGCCCGTACGAGCGAATCCCCCCACCAGCGCCGCACAGTCAGCCAGCTGGGCCCGGGTCAGCAGCACCTCCCGCGCGTGCGGGTACGGCGACCGCGGCTCGGCGTGCAGGTCGTCGCCGTCGTCCCAGATCACCACAAGCCCGAGCTTGGCCACCGGCGCCCACATGGCAGCCCTCGTGCCGGCCACGACGGGCACCTGATGCCGGCTGGCCGCCAGGAACCGCCTGTACCGCTCGGCCGGGCCCAGCGCCGCGTTCAGCGCCACGTGCCGGCCCGGACCCAGCGCCCGGCCCAGGGCCCGGTCGACCCGATCCAGGTCGCGGGCGTCGGCCACCACGATCACCACGCCGCGCCCGCCGCGCACGGTCGCCTCAGCGGCCTCGGCGATGCGGCTCGCCCACTCCTCCCCGGGCAGCGCCGCCCAGACCGCCCGCGCGTTGCGCCCCTCGGCCAGCGCCCGAAGAAAAGCCCGCCCGGCGACGTAGTTGCCCCACCCGTCGGAACCCTCACCCACGGCCGGGTCAGCCCCACCCTCGAATCCCGCGGGTGTGCCGCCCGCCGGCGCCGCGTGTGCCGCACTCTTCACCCCGGCGTGAGCGACATGCTGAGGCGCCGCGTGTGTGGCCTGCTCTGCCCTTGTTTGTGCAGCGCGCTCTGCCTCCGCGTCTGTGGCCTGTTCTGCCCTTGTTTGTGCGGCGCGTTCCGCCTCCGCGTCTGTGGCCTGCCCCGCCCCTGTGTGTTTGCCGTTCGCCTGCGCTGTGGCGCCGTCTGCGCTCAGAGGGGCAGCGTCTGCGCTTGCAGGGGCGACGTCTTCGCCCTCCGCGGTCGTGTCCTCAACCGGTTCGTCGCCGGAGGGTGATTCGGGGGTTTTTGAGGCTTGGCCCTCGACCCGGGCGTGGCGTGGCGGGACGGCCAGCCGGAGGACGTCGTAGAGGTTGCCCGCGTAACGGTCGGCCACGGCCCGCGCGGCTCGGGCGATCTCGGGGTCGAGGACCCGTTCGGGCGAGACCACCCGGTCGAGATAGGCCAGCTTGCCGCCGTGGGGCGAGGACTCCGCCCGCTCGAGCAGGAAGCCGCTGATCAGCTGCCCGGCGAAGCGAACCCGCACCCGGACCCCCGGCTGGGCCGCTTCGTCGTCGGCCGCCGGCACCAAGTAGTCGAACGGGCGATCGAGGTGGGCCAGGGGCACGTCAACACACACGCGTGCCACGGGGAGCCTCTCGGCCGGCACCCGTTCGCTGCGTCCACCCTTTGTCGCCATCGCCGAACATTCTGCCCGCCCCCTCCGACAATCCCGCTCGCTCCCACTCGCCGGCGCTGCGAAGGGATGCCCGTTGGGTGTCGTGGTGGAAGGGGGCGGCGTAAGCGGTGGAGGGGGAGCCGGCTGAGCGCGAGTGGTGGGAGGGTGCGGGTTGGCGCGGCGGGCGGCGGCTCGGGCGGATCGTCACGCCAGTCATGCAGTCTCCCGGCGGGACGGCGTACGGGATGTGGGTGGGCCGGCGTGACCGGGAGCACGGCTGGGGCGTGACGCGACCCGTGGCCGGGCCAGGGCACTCCGTAGACTGGTCGGGTACCGAGCCGAGATGTCAGGAGTCTGCCCGCGTGACCGTCCAGTCCATCCGTCTGTTCGGCGATCCGGTGCTCCGGACGCCGGCTGATCCCGTCGTCGACTTCGACAAGGAACTGCGCACCCTGGTCAAGGATCTGACCGACAGCATGCTCGACGAGGGCGGCGCCGGGCTGGCCGCTCCGCAGATCGGGGTCGGGCTGCGCGTGTTCACGTTCGACGTGGACGACGTGGTCGGGCACATCGTCAACCCGGTGCTGTCGTTCCCCGACGACGAGGAGCAGGACGGGCCGGAGGGCTGCCTGTCGATCCCGGGCATCTACATCGACACCAAGCGCCGGCAGAACGTCGTGGCCGCCGGGTTCAACGAGCACGGCGACCCGATCCAGATCGTCGGCACGGGGCTGATGGCGCGTTGCGTCCAGCACGAGACCGATCATCTCGACGGCGTGTTGTTCCTCGACCGGCTCGACACCGCCGCCCGGAAGGACGCCATGAAGCAGATCCGCGCCGCGGACTGGTACGACGCGGGCAAGCCGCCGACGATCAAGGAGAGCCCACACGGTCGTGGCCTCTTCGGTCTGGGGCGGTGAGCGGTTTGCGCCTCGTTTTCGCCGGTACGCCGGCAGTGGCCCTGCCCAGTCTCGACGCGATCGCCGCCTCGGGGCACGAGTTGCTCGCCGTGGTCACGCGGCCCGACGCCCCAGCCGGACGGGGCCGCCGCCTGGTGCGCTCGCCCGCCGCCGCCTGGGCCGACGAGCGGGGCATCGACGTGCTCACGCCCGAGCGGCCGCGCGAGCCCGAGTTCCAGGAGCGTCTGCGCGCGCTCGCCCCCGACTGTGTGCCCGTCGTGGCGTACGGCGCGCTGGTGCCGCCGAGCGCCCTCGAGATCCCCAAGCACGGCTGGGTCAACCTGCACTTCTCGCTGCTGCCCGCCTGGCGCGGCGCCGCTCCCGTGCAGCACGCCGTCCTGCACGGTGACGAGGTGACCGGCGCGAGCGTGTTCGAGCTCGAGGCGGGCCTCGACACCGGCCCGGTCTACGGCACGCTGACCGAGGACATCCGCCCCACCGACACCTCTGGTGACCTGCTCGAACGGCTCGCCACCGAGGGGGCCGGGCTGCTTGTCGCGGTGCTCGACGCGATCGAGGCCGGCACGGCTCGCGCGCACCCGCAGCCGGCCGACGGCATCACCCTCGCGCCCAAGCTGACCGTGGAGGACGCGCGTATCCGCTGGGGCGACCCGGCGTTCGCGGTCGACCGGCGGATCCGGGCGTGCACCCCGGCGCCGGGCGCGTGGACGACCCTGCGTGACGACCGGCTCAAGCTGGGCCCGGTCAAGCCGGTGGCCAACGGCCCCGAGCTGGCGCCCGGTGATCTGCTGGTCGAGCGGACGCAGGTGCTCGTCGGCACGGCGACCACCCCGGTGGCGCTGGGCGAGGTCCGCGCCGCCGGCAAGAAGCCGATGGCGGCGACCGACTGGGCTCGTGGCCTGCGCATCCAGCCGGGGGAGAAGCTTCAGTGACCGAGCACAAGGCAGGGCGGCCGCACGGGTCGGGACGCCCCCGGCGACCTGGTGGTCCGGGGTTCGACCGGGACGCGCGTTCGGGCCGGGCGCCCCGGGGCGGGCGGCCACCGTCGGATCCGGCGCGGCAGGCCGCGTACGAGGCGATTGCGGCTGTGCACCGCGATGACGCGTACGCGAACCTGGTGTTGCCCGAGATCTTGCGGGGGATGGCGCTCAGCGGACGGGATGCCGCGTTCGCGACCGAGCTGACCTACGGCACGTTGCGGCTGCTGGGCACCCTCGACCTGATCGTGGCCGACGCGGCCGGGCGCGAGGTGTCCCGGATCGACCCGCCGGCCCGCGACGCGCTGCGGCTGGGCGCCTACCAGCTGCTGCACACCCGGGTCCCCGCCCACGCCGCCGTCAACCAGACCGTTGACCTGGTGCGTTCGGTCGCGCCCGGCGCGGCGGGGTTCGCGAACGCGGTCATGCGCACGATCGCCGAGACGCCGCTGGACAAGTGGCTCGAACGGCTCGCGCCCGACTACGAGACCGACCCGATCGGCAACCTCGCGGTGCACCACAACCATCCCGAGTGGATCATCAGGGCGTTCTCCGAGGCGCTGGGTGGCGATCTGGCCGACACCACCCGGTTGCTGATCGAGGACAACCAGCCGCCGGTCGTGCACCTGTGCGCGCGTCCGGGGCGGGCCGACGCGGTCGACCTCGCCGATGAGGTGGGCGGCGTGCCGGGCGCTTTTTCCCCGTACGCGGTCTATCTGAACGGTGGCTCCCCGCGGGAACTCGCCGCGATCCGTGAGGGACGCGCGCACGTGCAGGACGAGGGCTCGCAGCTGGTGGCGGCCGCGTTGCTGGCAGCGCCGATCGAGGGGCAGGACGCCCGTTGGCTCGACCTCTGCGCGGGGCCGGGCGGCAAGACGGGCCTGCTCGGGTCGATCGCCGCCGGTCGCGGGGCCGAGGTGACCGCCGTCGAGGTCGCTGAGCACCGGGCCCGGCTGGTGGAGCAGGCCACCGAGGGCATGCCGGTGACCGTGCTGCCGATGGACGGCCGGTCGGTGGGCCGCGATCCCGACCTGCCCGAGGAGTCGTTCGACAGGGTGCTGGTCGACGCGCCGTGCACCGGGCTGGGTTCGTTGCGGCGGCGGCCCGAGTCGCGCTGGCGCCGGCAGCCGGCCGACCTGCCGCCGCTGACCAAGCTGCAGCGGGAGTTGCTGGTCGCGGCCCTGCGGGCGGTGCGGCCGGGCGGCGTGGTGGCCTATGTGACGTGCTCGCCGCACATGGTCGAGACCCAGGTGACCGTGACCGAGGGGTCGCGCCGCAGCGGGGTCGAGGTCGACTTCGTGGACGCGCGGCCGCTGCTGCCGCCGGGCATGCCGGGTCTCGGTTCGGGTCCGACGGTGCAGCTCTGGCCGCACCGCCACGGCACCGACGCCATGTTCCTGGCCGTCCTCCGGAGGACGAGTTAGCGACAGAGGTAGTGGATCTTCCGCTTGCAGGTGGCGGCCCGTTCGCTCTCGAACGGGCCGTCACTCTATCGGTTGTCGCCACCGAAGCTGTCCCTGTTCACAGCAGCGGGGTTATCCACAGGCGGGAAGAGCGAAGGCTCCGGAGGCCATAGACTTCGTCCCGTGGAGCCATCACTGATCATCGCGCCCAGCATCCTCGCCGCCGATTTCGCCCGCCTCGCCGACGAGGTGCACGCCATCGAGGGTTCGGCCGACTGGGTGCATGTCGACGTCATGGACAACCACTTCGTGCCCAATCTGACAATTGGCCTTCCGGTGGTGCAGAGTCTGCGCAAGGCGACCAGCATCCCGTTCGACGTGCATCTGATGATCACGGATCCCGAGCGCTGGGCGCCGGGTTACGCCGAGGCCGGGGCCTACAACGTCACCTTCCACGCCGAGGCCACCGACGACCCGGTCGCGCTGGCGAAAACCCTGCGTGCGGCGGGGGCCAAGGCCGGCCTGGCGATCGACCGGGACACGTCCGTCGAGCCCTATCTCGATCTGCTGCCCCATGTGGACACCGTGCTGATCATGACGATCAAGGCCGGGTTCGGCGGCCAGAAATTCCTGCCCGAGACGCTCGGCAAGGTACGCGAGGTACGCCGCCGTATCGATGCCGGTCAGCTCGAGGTGCGGCTGGAGGTGGACGGCGGCATCGCGGCGGACACAATTGAACAGGCCGCCGAGGCGGGCGCTGACGCCTTCGTGGCCGGCACGGCGGTCTACGGCGCGCAGGACCCGGCCGAGGCAATTCGTAAGCTGCGCGCACTGGCCGGAGCGGCCACGGGAGCGGGAGGAGTCGGATGAGCACTGGGGTCGCTGATCCCAAGCCGGAGGAGCTCGGTCCCGAGCCCGAGGACCGCCCCGACCTGATCCTCGTCGTCGACGACGATCAGGACATCGCCAGCTTCGTCGAGTTCAACCTCAAGGTCCACGGGTTCGAGGTGATCCGCGCCCGCGACGGCGAGGAAGCGCTCGACCTGATGCAGAACAACCGGCCCGACCTGGCCGTGGTCGACTGGATGATGCCGCGCATGGACGGTGTCGAGCTGACCCGCCGGTTGCGCGCCGAGCCGCTCACCTCGGCCCTCCCGGTGATCATGCTGACCGCCAAGAGCATGACCGTCGACAAGGTGGTGGGCCTGACCGCCGGGGTCGACGACTATCTGGTCAAGCCGTTCGACACGGCGGAACTGATCGCCCGGGTGTCCTCGACGCTGCGGCGCAACAAGGAGTTCCGCGAGGTCTCGCCGCTGACCGGACTGCCCGGCAACGCGCGGGTACGGCGCGAGATCGCCGACCGTATGAAGCTCGGCGGCGAGTACTCGGTGGGCTACATCGACGTCGACAGGTTCAAGAGCGTCAACGACGTGTACGGCTTCGACCGGGGCGACGAGTTCATCACGGCGCTCGCCCGCAGCCTGCACCGCGCGGTCACCGCGGTCGGGCCGCCGTCGATCTTCCTCGGGCACATCGGCGGCGACGACTTCGTCTTCATCTGCACGCCGGATCAGGTGCTGCCGCTGACCAAGCGCACCGTCACCGACTTCGAGCAGGCGGCCGACCAGCTGTACGACAAGCGGGACGCCGAGCGCGGCTACATCGAGGTGCCCGACCGCCGCGGCAACAAGAACAGGGCGGCCCTGGTGACCCTGTCGATCGGGGTGGCCCAGGCGACGGTCGAGGGCCGCCGCTTCACCGACCCACGTGTGGTGATCGCGGTCGCCTCCGAGATGAAAAAGGTCGCCAAGTCCCAGCCCGGCTCGTACGTGGCGATCGACCGCAGGCGCGCCGACGGCGAGGAAGCCTGACGAAGCACGAAGCACGAAGCACGACGCACGCACGGACGACGCACGGACGACGGACGCACGGACGACGGACGCACGCCACGGACGCACGGACGCACGGACGCCACGGACGTACGGCGCTGTGGTGCGCGCCGCACGGGAAGGCGGTGCGGTGGCGGCAGTAGCGGTCCGGGTCCCGGCCGAGGGGCGGGGTGCCGGGACGAGCTGCTGCGAAAGTGCTGGTCAAGGGCAATACACCCCAGACGGGTGTGAGATGCCTCGCCTGAGGGGTGTCAAAAATTCGTAGGCGTGCAAAACTCGGAGTTGACCCACCACGCGCTGGCGGGACTCGGTGAAATTCCGAACCGGCGGTGATCCGATCGTGAGATCGGTAAGCCCGCGACCCGGACGTCGTTTACCCAACGGCGGACGGTGGATCTGGTGAGAACCCAGGGCCGACGGTTGATCAGGCAGCATCCTGGTCAGACAGTCCGGATGGGAGACAGCGCGCGGAATCGGACCGTGGGCGCAGCCTGAACGCAGGCTCGCCGACGACCGGGGTGCGCGAAGCGTACCTTTCTGCCCGGTTCCCGGCGTTTCCTCCCCCTTGCACAGCGCGTGACCGTGCCGCGCCGTGAGAGGAAGACACCGATGGTGACCGAGGACGAGGCGATGCGCCGCGCGATCGCGCTGGCCGCCCGGGGCCTCGGCACGACGAGCCCCAACCCGGTGGTCGGCTGCATCCTGCTCGGCAGCGACGGCGAGATCGTCGGTGAGGGCTTCCACGCGTACGCCGGTGGCCCGCACGCCGAGATCGTCGCCTTGGCCCAGGCCGGCGACCGCGCGCGGGGCGGCACGGCCGTCGTCACCCTCGAACCCTGCAACCACACCGGCCGCACCGGCCCCTGCAGCCACGCCCTGATCAACGCGGGCATCCGGCGGGTGGTGATCGCCGTCGACGACCCGACCCCGGTGGCCGCCGGGGGCGCGGTCACCATGCGCGCCGCCGGGCTGCAGGTTGAGACGGGCGTGCGCCGCCTGGAGGCCACCGAGGGCAACGTCGCCTGGCTGACCGCAGTGCGCCGCGGCCGCCCGTACGTGACCTGGAAGTTCGCCGCCACGCTGGACGGGCGCTCGGCCGCCGAGGACGGCACCAGCCAGTGGATCACCTCGGCCCCCGCCCGCGCGGACGTGCACGTGCTGCGCGGCACGGTCGACGCCATCGTGGCCGGGGTCGGCACCGTCCTCGCCGACGACCCGCAGCTCACGGTCCGCGATCTCAAGGACGGCGCCCTCGCCATCAAGCAGCCGCTGCGTGTGGTTGTCGACTCCGACGGCCGTACGCCGGAAAAGGCGCGGGTGAGGGACGCCGCCGCGCTCACCTGGATAGCCACGACCCGCGAGCTCGGCGCCGGCCCGGACGGCCGCGTCGACCTGAACGCGCTGCTGGCCGCGCTGTTCGGCCGGGGCATCCGCTCGGTGCTGCTGGAGGGCGGCCCCACCCTGGCCGGCGCTTTCCTCGCCGCCGGGCTGGTCGATCAGGTTATCGGTTACGTCGCGCCCAAGCTGCTCGGCTCGGGCCGGGCGGCCCTGGTCGGCGCGGGGGTCGCCACCATCGCCGACGCCATCGAGCTCGACCTCAAGGACATCGCGCAGATCGGTCCCGACCTGCGCTTCACCGCGGCCCTCCGGATGAAGGAGAGCTGATGCGAGCACAGACCGAAGGAGAGCGGATGTTCACGGGCATCGTCGAGGAACTGGGCGAGATCGTCCGCCTCGAGCACACCACCGACGACTCCGCGGTGCTGGCCGTCCGGGGGCCGCTGGTCACCGAGGACGCGCAGCACGGCGACTCGATCTCGGTCAACGGCGTCTGTCTCACCGTGATCGACAACGTCGACGGCGTGTTCACCGCCGACGTCATGGGCGAGACGCTGCGCCGCTCGTCGCTGGGCGCGCTCGAGGTGGGCAGCCAGGTCAACCTGGAGCGGGCCGCCGCGCTGGGCAGCCGCCTCGGCGGTCACCTGGTGCAGGGCCACGTCGACGGGGTGGCCCGGGTGATCGCCCGCGAGCCCGCCGCCGACTGGGAGGTCGTCCGCTTCTCGCTCCCCGCCGAGCTGGCGAAGTACGTGGTCGAGAAGGGCTCGATCACCGTCGACGGGGTGTCGCTGACCGTCATGGCCGTCGACGACGACACGTTCAGCATCGGGATGATCCCCACCACGTCCAAGCTGACCGTGCTCGGCAGCAAGCAGCCGGGCGAGCCGGTGAACATCGAGGTCGACGTGATCGCCAAGTACGTGGAGAAGATGCTGGGAGGCCGCAATGTTTGATCAGGTCGAGCGGGCGATCGCGGACATCGCGGCGGGACGCGCGGTGATCGTGGTCGACAACGAGGACCGCGAGAACGAGGGTGATCTGATCTTCGCGGCCGAGAAGGCGACGCCGGAGCTGGTCGCGTTCATGGTCCGCTACACCTCGGGCTACATCTGCGTGCCGATCACCGAGGAGGAGGCCGACCGGCTCGACCTCCCGCCGATGTTCCACACCAACCAGGACGCGCGCGGCACCGCGTACGCGGTCACCGTCGACGCTCGCGAGGGCGTGACGACCGGCATCTCGGCCGCCGACCGGGCCCGGACGATCCGCCTGCTGGCCTCGGCGGAGACCAAGCCGTCGGATCTCTCCCGCCCCGGCCACGTCGTGCCGCTGCGTGCCAAGCCCGGTGGGGTGCTGCGCCGGGCCGGGCACACCGAGGCCGCCATCGACCTGGCCGAGCTGGCCGGGTTGCGTCCCGCCGGGGCGCTGTGCGAGATGGTCAACGACGACGGCACCATGCAGCGCCGCCCCGACCTCGAGAAGTTCGCGATCGAGCACGACCTGACACTGATCAGCATCACCGAGCTGATCGCCTACCGCCGGCACCGCGAGACCCAGGTCGAGCGGGTGGTCGAGACCCGGCTGCCGACCGAGCACGGCCTGTTCACCGCGGTCGGCTACCGCTCGCTGACCGACGACAGTGAGCACGTGGCGCTGGTCTTCGGCGAGCTGGGCGACGGCGAGGACGTGCTGGTGCGGGTGCACTCCGAGTGCCTCACCGGCGACGTCTTCGGCTCGCAGCGCTGCGACTGCGGCCCGCAGCTCGACGCCGCCCTGCAGCGGGTGGCTGAGGCGGGCCGGGGCGTGGTGCTCTACATGCGTGGGCACGAGGGCCGGGGGATCGGCCTGCTCCACAAGCTGCAGGCGTACCAGTTGCAGGACCGCGGTTTCGACACCGTCGACGCGAACCTCGAGCTGGGCCTGCCGGCCGACGCGCGCGACTACGGCACCGGCGCGCAGATCCTGTACGACCTGGGCGTGCGCTCGATGCGGTTGCTGACCAACAACCCCGCCAAGCGCGCCGGGCTGGAGGGCTACGGCCTGACCATCACCGGCCGGGAGGAGCTGCCCGTGCGCCCGCACCCCGAGAACGTGCGGTACCTGCGCACCAAGCGCGACCGCATGGGGCACCTGTTCGAGGCGTTGGGCTGAATTCCTTCCCCGTACGGGCGAGGATGAGTTTTCACAGAGGGGGACACATGGCCGGGTTCGGGGATCCGCATCTGGAGACGGTCGACGCGGCCGGGCTACGGCTCGGGATCGTCGGTTCACGCTGGCACTCCGAGCTGGTCGATCACATGATCGAGCGGGCGCGGGCGGCGGCCGAGGAGTGCGGCGTCACGGACGTCACGGTGGTGCGGGTGGCGGGCTCGGTCGAGCTGCCCGTCGTGGCGCAGGCGCTGGCCCGCAAGTGTGACGCGGTGGTCGCACTGGGCGTGGTGATCAAGGGCGAGACCGACCATTTCAAGTACGTCTGCGACTCGGTGACCGCGGGCCTGACCCGGGTCGCGCTCGACGAGCAGACCCCCGTCGCGCACGGCGTGCTCACGGTGATGAGCCTGGGCCAGGCCCGCGACCGGGCCGGCTTGGAGGACTCGGTGGAGGACAAGGGCTGGCAGAGCACGGTCGCCGTGCTCGGCACAGCCCTCGCCCTCCGCGAGCTTGCCAAGCCCTGATCAGAGGTTCTGCACCTGGATCTCCTGGTTGACCGGCACGGCGAAGCAGTCCTGGTCGTCGCAGCCGGTCGCCAGGATCGCCAGCGTCGCCTTCCTCGGCTGGAAGGGCGCGCCGGTGATCTTCGCGGTGACCCGGGCCATCTCCAGGAACGGAGCGCCGGTGCAGGTCACGTCCTCGGTGACGGTCCCGCTGGCGCGCAGCCCGTCGTTGCGCACCTGGTTGAGCGTGACGGTGACGGTCGCGTTGTAGCCGGCCGGGCAGCTCAGCCCGTACGACACGTCGACCGCGGCGCCGCGGGCCACGCGCACGGCCCACAGGACGTCGATCTCGGCGTCCGCGGCGGCCAGCGCCGGGACGGCCCCGAACAGGGAGAACATAGCGGCGGACAGGGCGGAGACAACAGCAATACGTCGGCGCACGACAACCCCCTAGCTGATGCGGATCGACTCGTCGAACGGGATGGTCACGCAGCTCGTGTCGTCGCAGACCGTCCGCACCGTCCGCGCGGTCGCCTGCCCCACGATGAACAACGCGCCGGCCAGGTCACGGTCGACCCGCATCTCGGTGGCGGCCCAGTCGCCCGTGCAGTCGACCCGCTTCTGCCGGGTGCCCTGCGCGATGCGGTCACCGTTGGCCGCGGTGACGGTTACGGTGAGCTGGATCCTCGCCCCGGCCGGGCAGGTGTAGCTGATGTTCACCAGCACCCGGTCGCCCTGCCGGCGGCGGTCGACGGAGTCGATGCGGGTTGCCGACGGGCCGGTGGCGGCCTGCGCGGCCGGCGCGACCAGCAGGGACCCGGTGACCAGAGCGGCCAAGAAGGCGGACAATGCCAGAATTCGGCGCATAACGGTCCTCTCTCAGGGCAGAGGGCCGCCTCCCCGTATTCGGCGGTTCACCCCCGTGCCCGCGGTAGCACCATGTCATGCACCAACATCAATGCGCCAGGACTTTTGGGCGGATTCAGAGCCGGCCGGCCTCGATGATCCGGGCCAGGAACTGGCGTGTACGGGCCTCGACCGGATCGCCGAGCACCTGGTCGGGCGGGCCCTGTTCGAGGACGCGGCCCTTGTCGAGGAACGCGACCCGGTCGGCCACCTGCCGGGCGAACCCCATCTCGTGCGTGGCCAGCACCATCGTCATGCCCTCGCCCTTGAGGTCGCGGATCATCGTGAGCACCTCGCCCACCAGCTCCGGGTCGAGCGCCGAGGTGACCTCGTCGAGCAGCAGCAGCCGGGGGCTGTTGACCAGCGCCCGCACGATCGCGACGCGTTGCTGCTGCCCGCCGGAGAGTCGATCGGGATAGCTGCCCGACTTGTCCGCCAGGCCGACCCGCGACAGCCACTCCATCGCCTGGTCGCGCGCCTCCCGCGCGGGCCGCTTGTGAACCCGTACGGGGGCCAGGGTGATGTTGTCGAGAACGGTCATGTGCGGGAACAGGTTGTAGCTCTGGAAGACCAGACCGATCTTCTGCCGTACGGCGTCGGGGTCGACCCGCGGGTCGGTGATGTCCTCGCCGTCCAGCCGCACCACCCCGTCGTCGATCTCGGTGAGCAGGTTGACGCAGCGCAGCAGTGTCGACTTGCCCGAGCCGGAGGCCCCGATCAGCGCGACCACCTCGTGCTCGTCCACGTCCAGCGAGAGGTTGTCGAGCACCACGGTGGCGCCGAACGTCTTGCGGACGTCGGTGCAGGACAGCAGCATCAGGTCCCCGCGTTCTGCCGGCGCGCGGCTCGTAACGTCACCCAGTCGGTGACCCCGATCAGCGGCAGCGCGAGCAGCACGAAGAGCACACCCGCGACCACGTACGGGGTGAAGTTCGCCGTGCCCGCCTGGTTGATCTGCGCCGCCCGGATCGCGTCGATCGGCCCCGCCAGCGAGATCAGCCCGACGTCCTTCTGCAGGGCCACGGTGTCGTTGAGCAGCGGCGGAGTGACCCGCCGGATGGCCTGCGGCAGGACCACGTGGCGCATGGTGCGGCGATAGCTCAGCCCGAGCGAGCGGGCCGCCGCCACCTGGCTCGGGTGCACCGACTCGATGCCGGCCCGGAACACCTCGGCCAGGTACGCCCCGTACGTGACCACGATGGCCGCCGCGCCGAGCACCGTGACGCCCGGCGTGCCCTGCAGCCGCAGACCGGGGATGCCGAACGCGAACAGGTAGATCACGATGATCAGCGGCAGACCGCGGAACGAGTACGTGTACGTGGTCGCCAGGGCCCGTACGGGGAAACTGACCGGGCCTCGCAGGGTGCGCAGGATCGCGATGAACAGGCCGAGCGCCAGCGCGCAGATCGTGCAGATCACCATCAGCCGGATGTTGAGCCACAGCCCGGACAGGATCGACGGGTAGTTGTCCCGGCCGGTCAGCGCCTTGACAGCGATGTCGGTGTCGAAGAACGACGCCTTGACCCTGTCCCAGCCCGGCGAGCCCGTGACCCCGAGATAGAGCAGCAGCCCGACGACGGCGGTGGAGAGCGCGGCCAGCAGCGTGGAACGGATCGCCCGCTTGCGGCGATAGGCGATCCGTTCCAGCTGAATGTCGCTCGGCTGGTGGACGGAGCTCACTGGAGTTCGGGGGCCCCGTCCGCGCCGGCCAGCCAGGTCTTCTCGAGCACGGCCAGGGTGCCGTCCTGGCGCAGCTGGTCGACCGCGGTGCTGACGCAGCCGGTCAGCGCCGAACCCTTGTCGAGCACCAGGCCGAACTGCTCGGGCACGCCCACCTGCGGCAGCTGCCCGACGATGACGCCGTCCTTCAGCTCGGCCGCTGTCATGTAGAACGCGGTCGGCAGATCCACCACGATGCCGTCGACGGTGCCGTTGACCAGCGCGGCCTTGGCGTCGTCGTTGTTGTTGAACACCGACGGCTGGGCGCTCGGCTTGATCAGGTCGGTGATGGCCTGGTAGCTGGTCGTGCCGACCTGGGCGCCGAGCTTGGCCGCCTGGAGATCGGCAAGGGTCTTGGCATTGGCGATCTTCGAGCCCTTGGTGGTGATGACCGTCTGCCGCACGAGGTAGTAGGGCGACGAGAAGTCCACCGCGTTACGCCGTTCGGGCGTAATCGAGAACTGGTTGATGTCGAAGTCGAACGCCTTCGGGCCGGGGGCGACGGCGTTGTTGAACGTCACAGAGGTCCAGATCACGTTGTCGGGCGAGTAGCCCAGACGCTGGGCCACCTGGTACGCGACGGCCGATTCGAACCCCTTGCCGTTCTTGGGGTCGTTGTCGGAGAACCACGGCTCGTACGCCGGGTTGTCGGTGCCGATCGTCAGCTTGCCGGCGGTCTTCGTCGCCAGGGCGCCGGCAGGGCAAACGTCCGCGGAAGCGCTGGTCGTCGCGGTGGGGGCGGCGTTTTCCTCGACGGGCGAGCAACCCGCGAGGGCGGCGAGCGCGAGCACGGCGCCGCCGGTTGTGAGGAGGGTGAATCGGCTGACCATGCCCGGGAGCCTAGGGCACGTCTCACCTGCTGGGGCCGTTCGTCGCCATCCCGTGACGAGTTGGCAAAATGGCCGCCGTGAAGACGTTCGAAGAGCTGTTCGCCGAGCTTCAGGCGAAAGCGGCGGAGGGGACCCCGGGTTCCGGCACCGTCGCCGCCCTGGAACGCGGAGTCCACTTCATCGGGAAGAAGGTCGTCGAAGAGGCGGCCGAATCCTGGATGGCCGCCGAGCACGAGGGCCCCGAGCGGGCCGCCGAGGAGATCTCCCAGCTGCTCTACCAGGCCCAGGTCCTGATGATCGCGACCGGGCTCGAGCTGAAGGACGTGTATCGACATCTGTGACGTGTCCTCCCCGCCTCATACTCACGAGCAAGGAGCACGTCCGTAATGCTGCGCATCGCCATTCCCAACAAGGGCACCCTGTCCCAGCCCGCGTCGCAGATCCTGCGCGACGCCGGTTACCGCCAGCGCACCGACCCCAAAGACCTGATCTGCCGCGACGAGGCCAACAACGTCGAGTTCTTCTATCTGCGTCCGCGTGACATCGCGACGTACGTGGGCTCCGGCGACCTCGACCTCGGCATCACCGGCCGCGACCTGCTGGTCGACTCCGGCGTGCCGGCCACCGAGATGCTCGACCTCAACTTCGGCGGCGCCACGTTCCGCTGGGCCGTCCCGACCGGCTCGTTCACCTCGGCCGACGAGATCGGCGGCAAGCGCATCGCGACCGCGTACCCCGGGGTCGTGCAGCGTTACCTGGCCGAGCACGACCTCAAGGCCGACGTCGTGCGGCTCGACGGCGCGGTCGAGAATGCCGTCCGCCTCGGTGTCGCCGACCTGATCGCCGACGTGGTCGAGACCGGCGCCACGCTGCGCCAGGCCGGTCTGGTCACGATCGGCGACCCGCTGCTGCGCTCCTCGGCCATCCTGATCGGGCGGGCCGGGCGCGACCACTCCGGCGCGGCCCAGCTCATCCGGCGGCTGCAGGGCGTGCTGGTGGCCCGCAACTACGTCATGCTCGCCTACGACGTCCGCGCCGACCTGCTCGACCACGCGACCGCGCTGACCCCGGGCATCGAGTCGCCGACCGTGTCGCCGCTGCACCGTGAGGGCTGGGTGGCCGTCGAGGCGATGGTTCCCCGTACGGGCATGCACCGCACCATGGACGAGCTCTACGAACTGGGCGCCCGGGCTATCCTGGTCACCGACATCTCGAATTGCAGGCTGTGATGGTCACCTATCGCCCCAAGAAGATCCGTGTCGTCGCCATCCCGATCGCGGCCGCCGTGGTCGTGCTGTTCACCGTGCTCAGCTTCGGCCTCAAGGGTTCGGCCGGCTTCGACAACTCGGGCTCGTTCCAGCGCGGCGACCAGGCCGCGATGATCGGCCTCGGCATCCTGATCGGCCTCGGCGTGCTGGCCTTCCTTCGTCCCCGGGTCACCGCCGACGAGGAAAAGATCAGCATCCGCAACGTCGTCGGCGGCTACGAGCTGCCCTGGTCGGTGGTGCGGGCGGTGCGTTTCGACCGCAACTCGCCCTGGGCCCAGCTCGAACTGCACGACGAGGAGCAGGTGTCGATCCACGCGCTGCAGGCCGCCGACAAGGACTACGCGGTCGAGGGTGTGCGCACCCTGCGAAAGCTGCACTCCGCCGCGGTGGATGCGTGACAAGCCGCACCTGGTAAGCTGGGCGACGTCGACCACGCATGTTCGTCGGATCCCGATCCGCGGGACATGCGCGAAAGAGGAGCCCGCTGGTTCCCACCCGCCGTCCTTTCCTTGAGGGCCGGGTCCGGTCACCTGGGCCTCGGGGGAATATCCGAGGCGCGGGGAGCGTCCTCATGGGCGCCGATGACCGGTCGAGCGGGCCTCAGCATGTGCTGGGGCCTTCTGCTTTCCCGGCCCTGCAGCAATGGGGCGACGGGGCCGACCGACATTGGCATGTAACCGTTCTGAGGAGGCCCCATCAGCGTCGAACCACGCGTTAACGAACAGATCCGGGCACGTGAGGTCCGACTGGTCGGTCCCGAGGGTGAGCAGGTGGGCATCGTCCCGCTTGAGCGCGCCCTTCAGCTGGCCGCGGACGTCGATCTGGACCTGGTCGAGGTTGCTCCCATGGCGCGGCCGCCGGTGTGCAAGCTCATGGACTTCGGCAAGTTCAAGTACGAGAGCGCACTGAAGGCACGCGAAGCACGGCGCAACCAGCAGCAGACCGTCATCAAGGAAATGAAGCTCCGCCCGAAGATCGACCCGCATGACTACGAGACCAAAAAGGGTCACGTGGTGCGGTTCCTCAAGGCGGGCGACAAGGTCAAGGTGACGATCATGTTCCGCGGTCGCGAGCAGAGCCGCCCCGAGCTGGGTTTCCGGCTCCTGCGCCGGCTCAGCGAAGAGATCTCGGAGCTCGGTTTCGTGGAAGCCAGTCCGAAGCAGGACGGCCGAAACATGATCATGGTGCTCGCACCGCACCGGGCGACCAAGGCCGCGGCCGTGGCAGCCGTCGCGGGCAAGCCGGGGCGTGAGCCGCGCGACGGCGAAGCGCCGGCCGAAACAGCTCCGGCGGCCACCGAAACCACCGCAGAGTAGACAGCTTTTCCGCACGTAGGGGGCCGCAACGGGCCCCCTGTCGTGCGGAAAGATCAGAAAGAGGCTCCACGTGCCTAAGTTCAAGCCCCACACCGGCACCGGCAAGCGGGTGAAGGTCACCGGTAAGGGCAAGATCGTCCGCGAGAAGGCCGGCAAGCGCCACCTGCTCGAGGGCAAGTCCTCGCACGTCACCCGTCGCATGACCGGCACGGTCGTGGTCGACAAGGCTGACACCCCGCGAGTCAAGAAGCTGCTGGGCCGCTGACGCGCGCGCCACACACGTTCCCCTGTTAGGAGTACCGAAATGGCACGCGTCAAGCGGGCAGTCAACGCCCAGAAGAAGCGTCGCACGTTGCTGGAGACCGCCAGCGGATACCGCGGTCAGCGCTCCCGCCTTTACCGCAAGGCCAAGGAGCAGGTGCTGCACTCGATGCAGTACTCGTACCGCGACCGGCGTGACCGCAAGGGCGACTTCCGCCAGCTGTGGATCACGCGCATCAATGCGGGCGCCCGGGCCAACGGCCTGACCTACAACCGCCTCATCCAGGGGTTGCGGTTGGCCGAGATCGAGGTCGACCGGAAGATTCTGGCTGACCTCGCGGTGAACGACGCTGCGGCCTTCGCGGCGATCGTCGAGGTGGCGAAGGCTGCGGTTGCAGCCGAGGGTACGGGCGGCGCTGCCGCCCAGACCGCGTAAGCAGGAATTTCCGTAGGCGTCTCCCGATGGGGAGGCGCCTACGACCTTTTGAAGAGCAAATTCAAGAGCAGATGTCGTAGCGGGGTGGTGGGTACAGACCGTCGCTCCCGCCGAGGGCCGCGGCGGGCTTCGCTGGCCGCTGGCGCGTCCAGAACGCGAAACCCACCACGGCGACCTGCGTGAGCGGTTGCGCCCGAAAGCCCAAACCAAGATCAAGGACCGTCGATGACGTTCACATCCCGTACGCCGCGCGTTGTTGCGGCTCGGAAACTGCAGCGCCGGCGCGATCGGGATCAGAGCGGACGGTTCCTGGCGGAAGGGCCGCAAGCGGTGCGGGAGGCGCTGGCTTCGGGCGTGGTGGTGGAGTTGTTCGCCACTGCCGATGCGGTTGAGCGGCATGGGGAACTGGCCGCGCATTCGCCCGTGGTGTCGACCGTTGACGAGGAGGCTCTGGCGGGGCTGGCCGAGACCGTGCAGCCGCAAGGTCTTGTTGCCGTGTGCGAGCAGGTGGATGTGCCGCTCAAGGAGGCGCTGGCCAAGCGGCCGCGGCTGGTGGCGGTGGTGGCCGAGATCCGCGACCCCGGTAACGCCGGGACCGTGATGCGCACCGCGGACGCCGCCGGGGCGGGAGCGGTCATCTTCGCGGGGGACGCCGTCGACCCGTACAACGGCAAATGCGTCCGCGCGTCGGCCGGCTCGTTGTTTCATGTAGATGTGGTGCGAACCGGATTGGACGTCGTGACGGCGCTGCGCGAGGCCCGCCTGCAGGTGCTCGCGACCAGCGGCTACGGCGCCGACGACCTGGACACGCTGGCCGACGACGGCGTTCTCGCGCGGCCGACCGCGTGGCTGTTCGGCTCGGAGGCCCACGGTCTGCCCGAGGACCTGCTCGACGCGGCCGACCGGCGGGTGCGCGTGCCGATCTACGGCGGCGCCGAGAGCCTCAACCTGGCCGCGGCCGCCGCTGTCTGCCTCTACGCCTCCGCGCGGGCCCAGCGCTGATGCGGGCCATCGTCTACGACGCCTTCGGGGCGCCGCCGCGGGTGGCCGAGGTGCCCGAACCGGCCTGCCCGCCCGACGGCGTGGTCATCGACGTACGAGCCAGCGGCCTCTGCCGTTCCGACTGGCACGCCTGGCGCGGGCACGAACCGGTGCCGCTGCCGCACATCCCCGGCCACGAGTTCGCCGGGATCGTCGTCGCGGTCGGGCCCCTGGTCGGCGGGTTCTCCCTGGGCGAGCGGGTGACAGCCCCGTTCGTCAACGGCTGCGGGATCTGCGAGTTCTGCACCTCCGGGCGGGCCCAGGTCTGCCCCGACCAGACCCAGCCCGGCTTCACCCACCCCGGCTCGTTCGCCGAGCGGGTGGTCGTCCGGGCGGCCGACACCAACCTCGTCCGGCTGCCCGACAGCGTCGGCTTCGTGCAGGCCGCGTCGCTGGGCTGCCGGTTCGCGACGGCCTTTCGCGCCCTGACCGGCCACGGTCCGGTGCCGGACGACGCCGTGATCGCCGTCTACGGCTGTGGCGGCGTCGGCCTGTCGGTGATCCTCATCGCGGCCGCGCTGAACCTGCGCGTGCTGGCCATCGACCCGTCGCCCGCCGCCAACTCGTTCGCGGCCTCGCTCGGCGCGGTGATCGTCCACGAGGTCGTCGAGGAGGCCGACATCGCGGTCGACGCGTACGGGTCGGCCGCCACCGCCGAGGCCTCGGTGCGCGCGCTGCGCCGCGGTGGCCGGCACGTGCAGGTCGGCCTGATGCTCGGCGACGACGCCCGGGCCCCGCTGCCGTGGGACCTGGTCGTGGCCCGCGAGCTGCAGGTGGTCGGCTCGCACGGCATGGCCGCGGCCGACTACCCGCCGATGCTCGACCTGGTGGCCCGCGGCCGGCTCGACCCGGGCCGCCTGATCGGCTCGGAGATCCCCATGGAGGCGGCCGGGGTCGCCCTGAGCGGCATGGACTCGCCGATCCCGGCGCACGCGGGCATGGTCGTCGCCGTGCGTCAGGGGTGAGGCGATATGCTGGGCAGCGTGTGGACCCCGATGACGCTGTTTAGCCGGCCCGCTGGTCGCGGGCCGCGGGTCTGACCCACCCCCCTCTCCCTGACCGGCGGGCTGCGGCTCAGCCGCACCTCCGTAGACTGCCGTCCGGCATCACCGTGAGGGAGACAATGTCCTACCGCAACGATCCATACGACCCGAAGCAGGCCGCCCTGCTCGACCCGGCCGCGCTCGAGGCCGCCGTGGACGAGGCGCGCAAGGCCTTCGACGCCGCGTCCGACCTGGACGACCTGGCCGCCCTGAAATCCGCGCACCTCGGTGACCGTGCGCCCGTGTCGCTGGCCCGCCGCGAGATCGGCTCGCTGCCCCCGGCCGCCAAGTCCGACGCCGGCAAACGCGTCAACCTGGCCCGCCAGTCCATTCAGGGCGCGTACGACTCCCGCCTGACCGAGCTCGAGATCGAGCGCGCCGCGCGGGTCCTGGTCACCGAACGCGTCGACGTCACGCTGCCGTGGGACCGCCGTCCCCGCGGCGCGCGGCACCCGCTGACCACGCTCATGGAGCACATGGGCGACCTGTTCGCGGGCATGGGATACGACATCGTCGAGGGCCCCGAGCTCGAACTGGAGTGGGCCAACTTCGACGCCCTCAACATCGGGCCCGACAACGCCGTGCGCGGGTCCATGGACACGTTCTACGTCGACATGCCCGGCCTGGTCATGCGCACGCACACCTCGCCCGGCCAGGTGCGCTCGATGCTCACCCGGCAGCCCCCGATCTATGTGGTCAGCCCCGGCCGCGCCTACCGCTCGGACGAGCTCGACGCGACCCACTCGCCGGTCTTCCACCAGATCGAGGGCCTGGTCGTCGACGAGGGCATCACGATGGCCCACCTGCGCGGCACGCTCGACCACTTTGCCAAGGCGATGTTCGGCCCCGACGCGCGCACCCGCTGGCGGCCGCACTACTTCCCGTTCACCGAGCCCTCGGCCGAGTTCGACGTGTGGTTCGCCCAGCACCGCGACGGCCCGCGCTGGGTCGAGTGGGGTGGCTGCGGCATGGTCAACCCGCGGGTGCTGACCGCCTGCGGCATCGACCCCGAGCGCTACTCGGGCTTCGCGTTCGGCATGGGCGTCGAGCGCACCCTGATGTTCCGCAACGGCGTCAGCGACATGCGCGACATGGTCGAGGGCGACGTCCGGTTCACCGCCAACTTCGGAATGGAGGTCTGAGCCCATGAAGACGTCTCTGTCCTGGCTGCGAGAGTTCGTCGAACTGCCCGCGGGCCTCACCGCCGAGCAGCTCGACGAGGCCCTGACCAACCTCGGCATGGAGGTCGAGTCGATCGTCGACCAGGCCGCCACGGTCACGGGTGACCTGGTGGTGGGCCGCGTGCTCACGATCGAGGAGCTGACCGGGTTCAAGAAGCCGATCCGGTTCACCACCGTCGACGTCGGCCGCGCGGAACCGCAGGAGATCGTCTGCGGCGCCCGCAACTTCGCCGAGGGCGACCTGGTGGCGGTCATCCTGCCCGGCGGCGAGCTGCCCGGCGGCTTCAAGATCGGCGCTCGGAAGACGTACGGGCGCAACTCGAACGGCATGATCTGCTCCGCGGCCGAACTGGGGCTCAGCGGCGACCACGACGGCATCATCGTGCTGCCGCCCGGGGCCGCCCGGCCCGGCGACGACGCCCGTCCCGTCGTGGGGCTTTCCGATGTGCTGGTCGAGGTCGAGATCACGCCCGACCGCGGTTACGAGATGAGTCTGCGCGGCCTCGCCCGCGAGCTGTCGTACGTGTTCGACGCCCCCTTCACCGACCCGGCCGCCATCGAGTTCGCCACCGCCACCGAGGCCTCGCCCCACCCGGTGACCGTGGAGGACACGGTCGGCTGTGACCGCTTCTCGGCCCGGGTCGTGCGGGGCATCGACCCCAACGCCGCGTCGCCGCTGTGGATGCAGCAGCGCCTGGTCGCCGCGGGCATCCGCACGATCTCGCTGCCCGTCGACATCACCAACTACCTGATGCTCGAGCTCGGCCAGCCGATGCACGTCTTCGACCTCAACCGGCTCAACGGCGGCCTGGTCGTGCGCCGGGCCCGGCCGGGCGAGAAGCTGACCACCCTCGACGGCGTGGCCCGCGTGCTCGACGCCGAGGACATGGTGATCTGCGACGACACCGGCCCGATCTCGCTGGCCGCGGTGATGGGCGGCGAGACCAGCGAGTGGCAGCCCGACACGGTCGACGTGCTGCTCGAGGCCGCCCACTGGGACGCGGTGATGGTCGGCCGCACGGCCCGCCGGCACAAGCTGTTCAGCGAGGCCGCCAAGCGGTGGGAGCGCGGCGTCGACCCGCAGCTCACCCTGGTCGCGCTGGAGCGTGCCGTCCAGATCCTGACCGAGCACGCCGGTGGCACTGCCGACGAGCGTGTGCTCGACATCGACCACGTCGTCGCGCCGGCCACCATCACGCTCGACCCGGCCCTGCCCACGCGGCGGATCGGCCTGGCCTACGACACCGAGCAGGTGGCCGCGCTGCTGTCGCAGGTCGGCTGTCACGTCACCGGGCCCGGCCCGTTCGAGGTCACCCCGCCGTCGTGGCGGCCCGACCTGCTCGCGCCGATCGACCTGGTCGAGGAGGTCGCCCGGCTGGGCGGCTACAACGACATCCCCAGCCTGCTGCCCCCGGCTCGCGGCGGCAGCGGCTTCACCCCTGAGCAGCACCGCCGCCGTACGGTGGGCCGGGCCATGGCCGAGAACGGGTACGTCGAGGTCCTGTCCTACCCCTTCGTGGCTCCCGCCGCGGCCGATCAGCTGGGCTACCCGGCCGACGACCCGCGGCGCAGCGCCGTACGGCTCACCAACCCGCTGTCGGAGCAGGAGCCGCTGCTGCGCACGTCGTTGCTGCCGACGCTGTTCGGCACGCTCAAGCGCAACCTGGGCCGGGGCAAGCGCGACGTGGCGCTGTACGAGATGGGCACGGTGTTCCTGCCCGGCCTGGCAGAGGCCGCCCCGCCCGCGATGGGTGTCGACCGCCGGCCGACCGACCAGGAATGGGCGGCGGTCAATCAGATCGTCCCGGCCCAGCCGTGGCACCTCGCGGTCGCCCTCACCGGCGACATCGAGCCCGGCGGCTGGTGGGGCCCGGGTCGCGCGGCTTCCTGGGCCGACGCGGTCGAAGCGGCGCGAATCGCGCTGGCCGCCGCCGGTGTCGCCGCGTCCCGCGTCACCGTCGCGGCTGCCGACTACGCCCCCTGGCACCCCGGCCGCTGCGCAGCGATCTCGGTCGACGGCACGGTGATCGGCCACGCGGGCGAGTTGCACCCGGCCGTCGTGTCCGCGTTCGAGCTGCCCAAGCGCGCCTGTGCCGCCGAGCTCAACCTGGACGCCCTGCCCCTGCCCCCGGTCACCCAGGCCCCGGCGATCTCGTCGTTCCCGCCCGCGCTGATCGACGTGGCCCTGGTGCTCGACGCCGCGGTCCCGGCCGCCGACGTCTCCGCCGTGCTCGCAGCGGGCGCCGGCGACCTGCTCGAGTCGGTGTCGCTGTTCGACCTGTACGAGTCGGAGCAGCTCGGGCCGGACAAGAAGTCACTCGCCTACAAGCTGACTTTCCGGGCCCCCGACCGCACCCTCACCACCGAGGAGACGTTGGCCGCCCGCGACGCTGCCGTGGCCGCGGTGACCTCCCGCTTCGGTGCCTCTCTCCGCGGCGCCTGACGGCCCTCCAGGCGGGCCACTCCACCCGGGGTGCGCCCGCCTGCGGCCGGGTTTCTGCGGTTTGGCCGTTTGTGGGGGGTTTGCGAGTTTGGTTCGGCGGTGCTGACGCTGGTCCGTGTGGACGGGGTGCTGTGCCAGCATCCGTGGCATGGGGAGCGAAGTCGTCTCGATAGCGTTCTCGCTCGTGGCCCTGGTCGCCGCCGCGGCCTCCCTGACTCTGCAGGCGCGCGACGTCTTCGCCAGCCGGCATCAGGCCATCCGCAGCGCCCAGCTCGAACTGGTGCAGATGGCCATCGACAATCCGGCCCTCTATCTCGGCTACGAGCCCACCGAGCAGGAACGGGCGACCTTCCAGCACCGGGGTTACGTCAACCTTTTCATCAAGCACATCGAGCTGGGCTACCTGACCGGCACGCTGGGTGAGCCCGAGACACGGACCCAGATGAGCGAGCTGTTCGCCAACCCCGGCCCCCGCGAGGCGTGGGCCGCCATGCGGTCGGTCTGGACGGCCGAGGCGACCAGCGCCGCCAAACGGCGGTTCGTCCACATCGTGGAGGACGAGTACCGGCTGATCGCCCGTCCCGGACTCACGGACGGCGACGGGCCCGGATAACGGCCCGCCGCCCCGCCCTCATGACCGGCTACAGATCGTCGAACTCCCCGTCCTTGGCTCCCTTCAGGAACGCCTGCCATTCCTCGGCCGTGTACTTCAGCACCGGCCCGTCCGGATTCTTGGAGTCACGGACCAGGATGGTGGTCTCGACCGCGATCTCGACGCATCCCTTGATCCCGCTGGCGCTCGACTTGCGCCACGTCGGTAGAACGTGTGTTTCCACCGCATCTCCTCGTCGTTTCCCCGGTGCCGGTCAGATGAATTTCAGCACCGTCACCGTCTCGGCGTTCTGAACCAGAAGTTTCGAACCCTTGGGCTTGGTCTCCTCCTGCACCTCCCCATAAATGATCAATGCGCGGTTGACGATGTCGGTTTTATTGAGCCCGGTCTCCTCGCTGAGGCGCTCGAGTTGTTCGGACGCCTGGGGATTCAGATTCACGGTCAGCCGTGTGGCTCTCGGCTTAGGATCTTCACTCGCTTCTCCTGTTTCCCGCTCGGCTTTCGATGCGGCCATTCGGCTCGATCCTCAATTGTGTGTTCGATGAACGATGTTGTTCAGCACTGCTGTCTGCCGGTCCTGGCGCGGATCCACGCGGTGGGTGAGCGTTCCGGGTCAGGGTCGCGATGATGGAAAACCCCGCGACGGTCGTCACGGTGATCGCCAGCATCCAGGGGGCGGCTTCGCGGAGGTGTGTCGCGAGCAGGCAGACCACGACGGTGTAGGCCGAGATCAACGACAGCAGCCCGAGGGTGCGGAGTTGCCGCCCCAGCTCGTTGCTCCGAGGCGTCAGCGTGAAGGACCCGGCGGGCACGATCTCGACGTAGGAGCGAGAAGTCGGTGCCTCATGGGAAAGATCCAGGTGCCTCGGGGCGATCGATCGGTGGTCCCTTCGCGGGGCCGCCGCGGGCGGCTCGCCGGTTCCGGAGCGCGGCCTGGGAGCCCGGTGCGCCCGGATCACCGGCACCGCGGCGGCGGCGGCGAAGATCGCGACGCCGATGGGCCGGCTGTCCGGCCAGACGAACATCGATGCCCCGACCAGGGCGGCGGTGACAACGACGGCGAGCAAAATGAAGATTGCTCTGCGCTCGAGGGGGCGACCAGTTGTCGGTTGTGCCATCATTAGGTGCTCCATCCGAAGATCGATTCAGGTGGAGTTTGGCACCGGCGCAACGGCTTTTTCAATGTTTCTGTCGGGCCTCGGGAGGCGGAGAGGTCTTGTGCGGTACACAATGCGTGCCCGCATGCATCAAAGTGCTGCACGACTGCTGGTCAGGAATTGTCCGGCGCGGCATCTGCCAGGCCTTCTTCCCCCGAACGGGCCTATTTTTGGCGCTCGTCCCCCGCGGGGGTGATAATTGAAGGTTTGATAATCACCCCGTGGTGTGGCCGCCGCTGACGGTGATGTGTTCGCCGGTGATGAAGCGGGAGGCGTCCGAAGCCCCGAGGGCGGCGACGAGATCGTCACGCGCCGACCCTAGTTCATCGATAAGCATGGACTTCTGCTCATCTGGTGGGACACAGTGGTGGGCATGGCCAAGACGAGTCGGCGTGCGTTTCTGTCCGTGACCGCTGCAGCCGCGGCCACACCCCTCGTGACCGGGGAGCAGGCTCGAGCCGGTGGGAAGCCGCCGAGCCGGGAGCTGCGCACGATCCTGCGCGAGATCGACCCGGGGCGAATCGAGACGATCGTGCGCAAGCTGGTGTCGTTCGGCACCCGGCACACCCTGTCCAGCCAGGACGATCCCGTACGGGGAATCGGCGCCGCCCGCGACTGGATCTTCGCCGAACTGAAGCGTCACGCCGCGGCGTCGGGCGGCCGGATGACCGTCGAGCTGCAGTCGTTCGTGCAGCCGGTGTCCCCGCGGGTGCCCGTGCCGACCACCATCACCAACGTGATCGCGACCCTGCGCGGCAGCGTCACCCCCGACCGCACGTACGTGGTCACCGGCCACTACGACTCGCGGGTGAGCGACGTGATGGACGCGGTCAAGGACGCGCCGGGCGCCGACGACGACGCGTCCGGGGTGGCCGTGGTGATGGAGCTGGCGCGGGTGATGGCGACCCGGCGGCCCGAGGCGACGATCGTGTTCGCCGCGGTGGCGGGCGAGGAGCAGGGCCTCTACGGTTCCGACCATCTGGCCCAGAGCTACCGTGACCGCAACACCGACATCCAGGCCATGTTCAGCAACGACATCGTGGGCACGGGGGACGCGCACGACGGCAGCCGGCCCAGCGACCGGACCGTGCGGCTGTTCGTCGAGGGCGTGCCCACCTCGGAGACCGCGGCCGACGCGAACCTGCGCAGGAGCGTGGGAGGCGAGAACGACGGGCCGTCGCGGCAACTGGGCCGGTTCGTCAAGGACGTCGAGCCCGACGGCGCCGACGTGCGGGTCGTCTGGCGGCGCGACCGCTACCTGCGGGGCAGCGACCACATCTCGTTCCTGCTGCGGGGCTACCCGGCGGCCCGGTTCACCGAGCCGCGCGAGAACTTCGCCCACGAACACCAGGACGTACGGGTGGAGGACGGCGTCCAGTACGGCGACCTGCCGGAGTTCTGCGACTTCGACTACATCGCGCGGGTGGCCCGGGTCAACGCGGCCGCGCTGTGGTCGCTGGCGCAGGCGCCGGGGATGCCGCGGGGAGTCGTCATCGACACGACGCGGCTGACCAACGACACGACCCTGCGCTGGGAGCTCGGCGCCGAACCGGACCTGGCCGGCTACGAGGTCGTGTGGCGTGAGACGACCGCGCCCGACTGGGAGCACTCGCGGGCCGTGGGGAAGGTGACGACGGTGACGATCGACCTGTCGAAGGACAACCTGTTCTTCGGCGTACGGGCGGTGGACACCGACGGACATCGCAGCCCGGTCGCGGCGCCCCGGCCGTCCAGCTGATTTCGATATCCCGTCAGGGGAGACCCGGCGTGGCCCGCCGGTGCGACGATGTTGACCATGACGCTCGATCACACGGTGCGGCTGCGCTTCGGGGACACGTCGCGCGCCGCGGCGACCCATACCAACCTTTCCGCGGTACGCCTCGACGGGCCGGTGCTGTGGATCGCGGGCGACGAGACCGCCACCCTGGAGCGGCTGGTCGCCGACAACCCGGACGCGCCGGCCGAGTTCGCGGACGAGACCACGTACCGGCTCGGCGACTTCATCACGCTGCCCGGCACCGACATCGAGGAGGAAGCCGACGTCGAGGGGCTGGCCCGCACCGGCCACTTCCTGTGGGCGATCGGCTCGCACAGCCTGCGGCGCAAGCAGATCAAGGACCGGCACGACGGGCAGAAGGCGCTGCGCCGGCTGGCCCGTGTCGAGGGGCAGGAGAACCGCCAGATCCTCGTACGGCTTCCGATCGCCGACATCGAAGGGCTTCCCACCCCCGTACGGGAGATCGAGGTCGCCGGCGAGAAGCACTACGCGGCCGCGCTGGGTGGCCGGGACGACCTGCGCTCGCTGCTGCGCCGCGACGAGCACCTGGCGCCGTTCCTGCCCATCCCCGGCAAGGACAACGGGCTGGACATCGAGGGCATCGCGGTCGTCGGTGACCGGGTCTATCTGGGGCTGCGCGGGCCGGTGCTGCGCGGCTGGGCGTTCGTGCTGGAGCTGCGGCCGTACGTGGATCCCGACGAGCCGGACAGGTTGCGGCTGCACGAGTTCGACGACGGCTTCACCTATCGCAAGCACGTGCTCAAGCTCGACGGGCTGGGTGTGCGCGACCTCTGCCCGGACGGCGACGACCTGCTGATCCTGGCCGGCCCGACGATGGACCTGGACGGGCCGGTCCGCGTGTACCGCTGGCACGGGGCGGGGCGCACGCAGCAGCCGACGATCGTCCGCGGCGACCTGATCACCCGAGAGCTGGAGCTGACGTACGGCGAGGGCGACGACCACGCCGAGGGGCTGAGCTATTACGGCGACGGACGGCTGCTGGTCGTCTACGACAGCCCGGCCGCCGTCCGCCTCACCGAGGACGACGCGGTGATCGCCGACGTCGTCCGCCTGCCGCCCCGAAGCTGATCACGCGCGAGCGCGAGCGGCGGGACGTGGGGCCCGAATCTGATCACGCGCGAGCGAGGGCGGAGGGACGTGGGGTCCCGAGTCTGATTACACGCGAGCGAGGGCGGCGGGACGTGGGGTCCGAGTCTGATCACTCGCGAGCGAGAGCAGAGGAACGTGAGGCCCGAGCCTGATCACGTGCGAGCTGAACAGCGGAACGCGGGGTCCCGAAGCTGATCAGGCGTGAGCAAAGTGCAGCACGCCGGGCCTGGGTCATTCACGCGCGGCCAGCAACGTCACGGGCGGCCGCCGGGTGTACGTCCACGAGGTGATCAGGGTGGTCAGGGCGGTGACCGCCGGGGCGACCACCGCCACCCCCAGCAGCAGCGACCACGACACCTCGAGCGTCGCGACGCCGGTCACGGCCGCCGTCGTGGACAGCACGGCGGCGAAGGCGGCCGCCGCCGCGAGACCGCCCAGCACCAGCCCGGCCCCGGTCACGGCGAAGGATTCCAGCACCGCCGCCCGGATGACCTGTCCACGGGTCAGCCCGGTCACCCGCGCCTCGGCGAACTCGCGCCGGCGGGTGGCCGCGCCGATCACGACCGAGTTGACCACGCCGATCAGCGCGTACAGGCTCCCCAGCCCGAGCACGATCAGCATCACCTTGCGGTTGGTGGAGTCGCGGTCGGCGGCGTCGGCCCGCAGCCAGTCGCCCAGGTCGGAGACCGGGCCCAGGCGGGACAGCGCGGCCCGTACGGCTTCCCGGTCCGCGCCGGGTTCGAGCGCCACGAACGACAGGGCGGACGCGCCGGTCAGTTGCGCCCCGGTGAGCCGCCCGGACGGCAGCAGCAGGTTCGCGCCGCCGCTCATGGCAGCCGGCACCGAGCCCGTAACGGGCAGCTCACCCAGGTCACCGCCGGGCAGCCTGAGGCGCACCGTCCCGTCGCGAGGCACGTCCCCGCCCGGCCCAGCCACCGCGCCCCGCCCGTCGAAGGTCACCGGGGTGCCGTGCACGGCCGCGTACGCCGCCGGGTCGATCACCAGCACCGAGACGCCCTCGGACTCCCGGTCCTCGCCCTCGCCGTAGGTCATCTCGCCGGGCAAAGAAAGCTCGGTCGACACCGTGGCTACGCCGGGCACCGCAGCGACACCCGACACCGTGCCGCCGGACACCGTGCCGCCCGGCGTGGTGTTGCTGGGCGTGGTGTTGCTGGGCGTGGTGTTGCTGGGCGTGGTGTTGCTGGGCGTGGTGTTGCTGGGCGTGGTGTTGCTGGGCGTGGTGTTGCCGGGCGTGGTGTCGCCCGGCGCGGTGCCGCCCGGCACCGTGCCGTCCCGCGGCGCCGCGTCGATGGGGCTGTGGCCGACAACCACGAAGTCGGCGTGTGTCGTGCGCTCCTGCTCGATCACCGCGCTCGCGCTGAACGACGCCCCCGCCGCCGTGTTGCCGACCACCAGCGCGACCAGCACGATCAGCGGCGCCGCGACCGAGGCGGAACGGCGCCGCGCGTCACCGACGTTGGCCCGCGCCAGCGAGCCCAGCACCCCGCGCAACGGCATCAGCCGGGCGAGCAGCGGCACCAGCAGCGGCCCGAACGCCACCACGGCCACCGCGGCCGGCATCGCCACGTTCATCGCCATGGCCGCCCCGCCGGCCGGGCCGCCGTGCGGGGCCACGATGACCAGGGCCAGCGCGCCGCCGAAGAACAGCAGCCCGGCGATCCAGCGCCCGGCGGTCATCACCCGGGCCGCCGCGCCGGTCTCGCGCAGCGCTTCGAGGGGTCGCACCCGGCTCGCGCGCCGCGCGGCGACCAGCACCCCGGCCGTCGCCAGCAGCAGCCCCGTGCCGAGCGAGACGCTGAGGATCCACGTGCGCCACTGCCCGGTGAACCCCTCGGGCACGAACTCGAAGCGGCGCAGCAGCCATCCCTGCACCGTCACGACGCCGAGCCCGGCCGGGATGCCGAGGCCCGCCCCGGCCAGGCCGAGCAGCAGCGCCTCGCCCAGCAGCAGCCGGCGGACCTGCCCGCGGCTCCCGCCGACCAGGCGCAGCAGGGCGAGGTCGCGGCGGCGCTGGTCGACCGTGAACGCGAACGTGGAGCTGATGATGAAGCAGGCCAGGAAGACGGCCAGGCCGAGCACGACGCCCAGCATCGCCACCGCCGTGTCGGCGCCGTCGGCGAAGCGCATGCGGTCGGCCTCGCTCAGCCCGGGTGGCGGGTCGATCGTGGCGGCCGTGATGATCAGCAGCAGCGACGACTGCACCAGCGCCACCCCGAGGGCGACCGACAGCAGCGCGCCGGCGAAGAGGGTCCATCGTTCGGCCAGCCCGGCCCGGCTCAGGCGCAGCATGTCAGCGCTCCCAGGCGGCGAGGCGGTCGGCGACCCGGTGGGCGTCGGCCCCGGCGATCCGGTCGACCACCCGGCCGTCGCGCAGGAACACCACCGCGTCGGCGCGGGCGGCCGCGCCCGGGTCGTGGGTGACCATCACGATGCTCTGCCCGGCGTCGGCCATCGCCCGCAGCAGGTCGAGCACCGTGCGGGCGGCGGTGGAGTCGAGCGCGCCGGTCGGCTCGTCGGCGAACAGCACCTCGGGCCGGGTCACCATGGCCCGCGCGATCGCCACGCGCTGCTGCTGGCCGCCGGAGAGCTCCCGTGGCCGGTGGCGGGCCCGGTCGGCCAGGCCCACCGCGTCGAGGGTGGCGCGCACGGCCGTACGGGACGGGCGTTGCCCGGCGAGCCGCAGCGGCAGTGCGATGTTCTGCTCGGCGGTGAGCGCGCCGATGAGGTTGAAGCTCTGGAACACGAACCCGATGCGGGTGCGGCGCAGCGCGGTCAGCTCGGCGTCGCCCGCCGCGGTCAGGTCGGTGTCGCCCAGCAGCACCCGGCCGTTGTCGACCTTTTCGAGCCCGGCCGCGCAATGCAGCAATGTGGACTTGCCGGAGCCGGAGGGACCCATCACCGCCGTCCAGCCGCCGCGCGGGAACTCGAGCGTCACGTCGTCGACAGCGCGGACGGCCGCCGGTCCGCGACCGAATACCCGGCTCACGCCGTACAGGGAAATGGCTGCTCGGACGGGGGTCAGCGTTGTCGTCATACCGGAAAACGCTAGTGATTCGCGGCCGGGAAGTCGCTGGGGCCAGCATCCCGGCTCGGGTGGTGCTAGGTCCACCAGCGGGGTACGGGTTGAGTAACGGTACTCAGGTTCCGGCGGCCGCTGATTCATAGGTTCTTACCCATGACGAAGCGACGGAAGTTGGTTTGGACGGCCGGAATCCTGGCGGCGGCGGTGGCGAGCGCCGGGGTGGGCACGGCGGTCTGGGCCGACCCCCTCAAGCTGCCGGGCAGCCACACCATCGAGGTGTACGCGCAGGAGGATGCGCTCTCCGGCGAGACGCAGAAGGACCCCGGCTTGTTCGGGATGTGCGACGCCGACACGTACTACGCCGAGCAGGGCGACCGGAAGCTGTGCATCGTGCTCAGCGGGCCGCTCGGCGAGGTCAAGGCGCAGCGCAAGGACGGCAAGGTGACGGTGGCGGCCGAAGAGGTGGCCGCGCTCAAGCGGATGGCCGCCAAGGACTCGGACGCCACCACGCTGGTGCTCATGGGCAGCGGCCCGTCCGCGCTCATCCCGATCGCCGATCTGACCGACGGCAAGCCGGTGACCGTGCCCGCCCTCAGCTGACCGGCCGCCACCCCAGCGCGGGGCCGAGCCGGCCGGCGATGTCGGTGAGGATCTGCACGTAGTCGGGGTGGTCGAAGCTGAACGGCAGGGCGAAGGCCACCTCGTCGATCTCGCGGAAGGCGGCGTGCGCCAGCAGCTGGTCGGCGATCTCGGCCGAGCTGCCGATCAGGTCGGGCGAGAAGAGCATCCGGGCCGGGCCCTGCGGTTCCCTGGTACGGGGGGTGCGCTTCTCGACGTACGCGGCGTATTTGGCCTTCTGTTCGGCGTTCGCCGAGTCGGTGGGGATGACGACCAGGCCCTGGGACACCCGGGCCCGGTCGCCGTCCGGGTGGTGCTTGCGGAAGGTCCGCACGTGCGACAGCTGGATCTCGGCGAAGTCCTCCGCCTCCTCGGCCTTGACCACGCTGCTGGTCAGGAAGTTCATGCCGTGCTCGCCGGCCCACTGCGCCGAGCGCAGGCTCGCCCCGCCGTACCACATCCGACCGGCCAGGCCCGGCGAGTGCGGCTCGACCCGGTCGGAGAACACCTCGACGACCCCCTGGGCGCCGCTGAAGTCGGTGGCCTTGTCGCCGCGGACGAAACCGAGCAGCCGCTCGACCCGGCGATAGCTGAAGTCCTCGGCGCCGGCGGTGTCCGGGTACAGCGCCTCCTTGACGGTCTCCCAGTTCATCGGCGGGCCGACGCTGACGCCGGGGTTGATGCGCCCGCCGGAGAGCAGGTCGACGGTGGCCAGGTCCTCGGCCAGGCGCAGCGGGTTCTCCCAGCCGAGCGGGATCACGGCCGTGCCCAGCTCGATCCGGGAGGTGCGCTGCGAGGCGGCGGCCAGCATGGCGATCGGCGACGAGATGCCGTGCTGCAGGTGGCGGTGCCGCAGCCAGGCGCTGTCGAAGCCGAGGTCCTCGCCCAGCTTGATGATGTCGAGCGTGGACTCGTGCCCCGGTCGGGGGTCGTCGGGGTCGAACAGGCCGATGGTGAGGAACCCGAGTTTGCGCAGCGGTCGCGATGTCACGGCTCTCAGCATGTCACGAACAGACCGTTTGTCAGCCGGTCAGCGCCTCCTGCACGGTTGTCTCCTGGCGGCCCAGGAAGACCGGGTCGCGGTGGGTGACGATGTCGGCCACGGCCTTGACCACGGCGCCCCGCTCGCGGATCACCGAGTTGCGCCACGGTTCCTCGTAGACGCGTACGGAGTCGTCACCCACCCCGGTGGCTTCGATGCCCAGCTTGCGGCAGAGCGCCACCGCCCGGTCGAGGTGGTAGGTCTGCGTCACGACGATCGCCCCTCGCCGAACACGTGCCCGTGGGCCGTTCCGCGGACCCACAGCTCACCGCCGGCCGACGTCAGCACCCCGACCGCCACCACGAGCGCGCCGGCCGTCACCAGCCGGCGCACCCACCGCTTCCCGAACCTGACCCGCGGAACGATCCTCACCCGCGGCACGATGCCAGCCGGTGTCAACGCCCGCGGTCAGGCGATCGTGAACGGCGCCCGCAGCAGGTCGCGTTCGCGTGAGCTCGGCCCGACCAGCAGCTCGAAGTCGCCCGGCTCGACCACGCGGCGGCCGTCGGCGGTGACCAGCGAGCAGGCCGACGCCGGAACTTCGAGCTCGACCGTGAGCTGCTCGCCCGGCGGCACGGTGACCTGCCGGTACGCCTTGAGCTCGCGGCCCGCCCAGGTGACCGACGTGACCAGGTCGCTGACGTAGACCTGCACCGTCTCGAGCGCCGGGCGCGTGCCGCTGTTGGTCAGCGTGACCGTCGCCCGTACGGTGTCCGGCTCCGCGACCGTGGGCGTGGTGACGGTCAGATCCCCGTACGTGATGGTGGTGTACGACAGTCCCTCGCCGAACGCGAACAGCGGGTCCTGCGTGAGATCGGCGTAGCGGCTGCCGTGCTGCCCGCGGATCGTGTTGTAGTACACCGGCTGCTGCCCGACGTGCCGGGCAACCGACAACGGCAGGCGGCCGCTCGGCTCGATCAGGCCCAGCACCAGCTCGGCGATCGCCCGTCCGCCGCGCATGCCCGGGTTGAACGCCTGGATGATCGCGGCGGCGTCGAGGGCCGAGGGCGGCAGGACGGTCGGCTTCGAGTTCACCAGCACCACGATCATGGGGGTCTTGGTGGCCGCGATCGCGTCGAGCAGGGCGATCTGGCCGCCCTGCAGCTCCAGGGTCGCGGTCGACTTGTGCTCGCCGGTGAGGTTCACCGTGTCGCCGACCACGACCACCGCGTAGTCGGAGCGGATCGCCTTGTCGCGGGCCACGTCGATCAGGTGGTGGTCGACCGGGGCGCCCTGCGAGATCGGCGGGCGCGGCTGCCCGTCGGGGTAGGTGTCGCCCTCGGGGTCGGGCACCAGGCGCTCGATCTCGGCGCCGCGCGCGTGCTCGATCACCCACTCGGACGGCGCGACCGCCCGGAAACCGTCGAGCACCGTCTCGGTCAGCTCGCGCGGGTGGCCGTCGGGCAGCCAGTCGACCTGGCCCGAGTCGCCGGCCCAGTCGCCGAGCTGCGCCGAGACGTCGTCGGCGTTGGGGCCGATCACCGCGATCCGGCGGAACTTCTCGAGGCTCAGCGGCAGCACGCCGTCGTTCTTGAGCAGCACCAGCGAACGCCGGGCCACTTCGAGGTTGAGCTCGGCGTGGGCGGGCGCGCCGATGACCTCGCGCTGCCGTTCCACCGACGGGGCCCGCGGGTCCTCGAACAGCCCCAGCTCGAACTTGAGGCGCAGGATCCGGCGTACGGCCTCGTCGATCTCCTCCTCGGCCAGCAGCCCCCGCTCGACCGCTTCCTGCGCGCCCTCGAAGAAGCCCGGGGTGACCATGACCAGGTCGTTGCCGGCCTTCACGGCGACGGCGGCTGCCTCGGCATAGTCGGCGCACACCTTTTGCTCCCAGACCATGCGCCCGACGTTGTCCCAGTCGGTCACCAGCGTCCCGGTGAAGCCCCACTCGCCCTTGAGCACGTCGTTGAGCAGCCATTTGTTGGCCGTGATGGGCACGCCGTCCATCGACTGGTAGCCCAGCATGAAGACGCGGCAGCCCTCCTTGGCGACCCGCTCGAACGGCGGCAGGAACCACGAGCGCAGCTTGCGCGGGCTGATGTCGGCCTCGCTGGCGTCGCGCCCGCCCTGGGTCTCGGAGTAGCCGGCGAAGTGCTTGGCCGTGGCCAGGATCGCGGTCGGGTCGCCGAGGCCGCCGCCCTGGTAGCCACGGATCATCGCCGCGCCCAGCTCGCCGATGAGGAACGGGTCCTCGCCGAACGTCTCGTCGACCCGGCCCCAGCGCAGGTCGCGGGTGATGCACAGGACGGGGGAGAAGGTCCAGTGGATGCCCGTGGCCGCCACCTCGACGGCGGTGACCCGGGCGACCCGCTCGAGCAGCTCCGGGTCCCAGCTGGCGGCCATCCCGAGCTGGGTCGGGAAGATCGTCGCGCCGGGCCAGAACGAGTGGCCGTGGATGCAGTCCTCCGCGGTGAGCAGCGGGATCTGCAGCCGGGTCTTGGCGACCAGGTCGATCGCCTCGAGCATCTTGGCCGGGGAGGTGTGCAGGATCGAGCCCGCCAGCTTCTCGCTGACGATCTCCTTAACGTCGCCCCGGGCGTCCAGCTGGAGCATCTGCCCGACCTTTTCGGGCAGGGTCATGCGGCTCAGCAGGTCGTCGACGCGCTGGTCGACGGGCAGGGAAGGATCCCGGTACGGGACGTCAGCAGGCACGAGCGCCTCCGGTCGTCATGACCGCGGTGGCACGGTCTGCGAAACACGAACAATCGGGAGTCTTCCAGCCCGGAACCGGTTACGGGAGCCCGGCCCGGTTCCGGAACTTTTCACTTAGTTGTCAGAATCGCTCTCGTCGATGCTCGGCACCTCGATGCCGGCCGCCTCCAGAGCGTCCAGCCGGGCCTCCGCCGCTTCCTTCTCGCGCTCGACGAGGTTGGCGTATTCCACCAGCACGGACGGGTCGGTGGTGTCCTCGAGCCGGTCGAAGAACCGCTGGGTCGTGCGGACAGCTTCCGCGTACGCGGCGGCGGCTTCCCGGAGGGCGAGGATCGTCTTGTCGGTCATGCCGAAAGTGTGGCACCACTGCCCGTACGGGCAACTCGCCTGGGTAATGGTGTTGCCCGGTCCTATGCACGGTTGATACGGTCCTCTGCATAGTCATGCGGAGGTTGGGTATGGGAATCCGGGTCGCGGTCGCCGGGGCAAGTGGATATGCGGGGGGCGAGTTGCTGCGCCTGCTCGCCGGGCACCCCGAGTTCGATCTCGTCGCCGCCACGGCGCACTCGCAGGCCGGCGCGCACGTCACCGCCGTACACCCGCAGCTGGCCGGTCTCGACCTCACGCTCACCGCGACCGACGCGGCCGGGCTGAGCGACGCCGACCTGGTGTTTCTCGCCCTGCCGCACGGCCAGTCGGCGGCCCTCGCCGCCCAGCTGCCCGAGTCGGTCAAGGTCGTCGACCTGGGCGCCGACTTCCGGCTCAAGGATGCGGCACTGTGGGAGCGGTACTACGGCGGCCCGCACGCCGGCACGTGGACGTACGGGCTGCCGGAGTTGCCCGGCCGGCGGGAGCTGATCGCCGCCTCGAGCCGCGTGGCGAACACGGGGTGTTATGCGGCCACCATCACACTCGCGCTGGCGCCGCTGATCGCCTCCGGGCTTGCCGACCCGGCCGACGTGGTCGTGGTGGCGAGCTCCGGCACCAGCGGGGCGGGCCGCAGCGCCAAGGTGAACCTGCTGGCCAGCGAGATCATGGGCGACCTCTCGCCGTACAAGGTGGGCGCCCACCAGCACGTGCCCGAGATCAAGCAGGCCACCGGGGCGACGTCGCTGTCGATGACCCCGGTGCTGGCGCCCATGCCGCGCGGCATCCTGGCCACCGTCACAGCCCGTCGTGCCCAGGACGGCGACCCTCGCGAGGCGCTTCTCGCCGCGTACGGGAATGAGGCTTTTGTGCATGTCCTGCCGGAGGGGGCGTGGCCGCACACCGCCGCGACCGCCGGTTCCAACTCCTGCCACCTGCAGGCGACCGTCGACGTCGACTCCGGCCGCATCGTGGTCGTGAGCGCCCTTGACAACCTCGGCAAGGGCGCCGCGGGTCAGGCCGTGCAGTGCGCCAACCTCATGTCCGGCCTGCCCGAGACCATGGGCCTGTCCGTGTTCGGAGTCGCACCGTGACCGTCACCACCCCCAAGGGCTTCCGCGCGTCGGGCGTCGCCGCCGGCCTCAAGCCCTCCGGCAACCTCGACGTGGCCCTGGTCGTCAACGACGGCCCCGACTTCACCGCCGCCGGCGTCTTCACCGGCAACCGGGTCAAGGCCGCGCCCGTGCTCTGGAGCCAGCAGGTGCTCAAGGGCGGCGTCGTGCGCGCGGTCGTGCTCAACTCCGGCGGCGCCAACGCGTGCACCGGCAGCCAGGGTTTCCGCGACACCCACGCCACTGCCGAGCACACCGCGACGGTGCTGCGCGGCGGCCCGAAGCCGCAGCTGATCGGGGCCGGCGACGTGGCGGTCTGCTCGACCGGCCTGATCGGCGAGCTGCTGCCGATGGACAAGCTGCTGCCCGGCGTCACCGCGGCGGCCCGCGCCCTCGAGAGCGACGGCGGCGCCCGGGCGGCCGAGGCGATCATGACAACCGACACCGTGTCCAAGAACGCGGTCGTCCAGCGTGAGGGCTGGTCGGTCGGCGGCATCGCCAAGGGCGCGGGCATGCTCGCCCCGGCCCTGGCCACCATGCTCGTGGTGATCACGACCGACGCCAGCGCCGACAACGAGGTGCTGGACGCGGCGCTGCGCGAGGCAACCCGGCTGACCTTCGACCGGATCGACGCCGACGGCTGCATGTCGACCAACGACACCGTGCTGCTGCTGGCCAGCGGCGCCTCCGACGTGCAGCCCACGCCCGAGGAACTGACCGACGCCGTCAAGCAGGTCTGCCACGACCTCGCCCAGCAGCTGATCGCCGACGCCGAGGGCGCAACCAAACACGTCGCGATCGAGGTCAAGGGCGCGGCCAGCGAGGCCGACGCGGTCGAGGTGGGCCGCTCGGTGGCCGGCAACAACCTGGTCAAGACCGCGCTGTTCGGCAACGACCCGAACTGGGGGCGCATCCTCGCGGCGGTCGGCACCACCAAGGCCCGCTTCGAGCCCGACCGGGTCGACGTGGCCATCAACGACGTGTGGATCTGCAAGGGCGGCGCGGCCGCGGAGGACAGGTCCAAGGTCGACCTGTCCGGCCGTGACGTGCGGATCACGGTCAACCTGCGCGAGGGTGAGATGGACGCGACGATCTGGACCACCGACCTGTCGCACGCCTACGTGCACGAGAACTCGGCGTACTCCTCGTGAGCACCGAGAAGGCCGCGGTCCTGGTCGAGGCGCTGCCCTGGCTGGAGAAGTTCCACGGCTCCACGATCGTCGTCAAGTACGGCGGCAACGCCATGATCAACCCTGAGCTGCAGCAGGCGTTCGCGGCCGACATGGCGTTCCTGCGGTACGCCGGGATCAAGCCGGTCGTCGTGCACGGCGGCGGCCCTCAGATCAGCCGGATGCTCGACCGCCTCGGCATCGAGAGCGAGTTCCGCGGCGGCCTGCGCGTCACCACCGCAGAGGCGATGGAGGTCGTCCGGATGGTGCTGACCGGGCAGGTCGGCCGCGAGCTGGTCGGGCTGATCAACAGGCACGGCCCGCTGGCGGTCGGGCTCTCGGGGGAGGACGCGCACCTGTTCACCGCCGTACGGCGTGGGGCCGTGATCGACGGTGAGGAGGTCGACATCGGGCTGGTCGGGGACGTCGACCGGGTCGACACCTCGGCCGTCGACGACCTCATCGCGGCCGGCCGCATTCCCGTGATCGCAAGCGTCGCCCCCGACGCCGACGGGGTGGTGCACAACGTGAACGCCGACACCGCCGCCGCCGCGCTGGCCGAGGCCCTGGGCGCGCAGAAACTGGTCGTGCTGACCGACGTGCCGGGCCTCTACACCGACTGGCCCGACACGTCGTCGCTGGTCACCGCGATCGACGCCGACGCCCTGGCCAAGCTGCTGCCCCGGCTCGAATCGGGCATGGTCCCCAAGATGGAGGCCTGTCTGCGAGCCGTACGCGGCGGCGTGCCCGCGGCCCATGTCATCGACGGCCGGGTCGCCCACTCGACCCTGCTCGAAGTCTTCACCCCGGAAGGAATAGGAACCATGGTGGTCCCGTCATGAGCTCGCTGATCGAGCGCTGGCAGCAAGCGGGCATGAACAACTACGGCGTCCCGCAGGCCGCGTTCGTCCGGGGCGAGGGGGCGGTGATCACCGACGAGGACGGCAAGCAGTACGTCGACTTTCTCGGGGGCATCGCGGTCAACGCGCTCGGGCACGCCCACCCGGCCGTGGTCGCCGCCGTCACCCAGCAGGTGCGGCAGCTCGGGCACATCTCCAACTTCTATGTCGCCGAGCCGCCGGTCGCGCTGGCCGAGCTGCTGCTCGCGCTGGCCGGGCGGGCCGGGCGGGTCGTCTTCACGAACTCGGGGGCCGAGGCCAACGAGGCCGCTTTCAAGATCTCGCGGTTGACGGGGCGTACGCATGTTGTCGCCACGCACGGTGGGTTCCACGGCCGGACCATGGGGGCGCTCGCTCTTACCGGGCAGCCGGCCAAGTCGGACCCGTTCCGCCCGCTCCCGGGCTCAGTCACTCATACGACATTCGGCGACTTGTCAGAATTGAGCGAAGCGGTGACTGCTGACACCGCCATGGTCATCCTCGAGCCCATCCAGGGCGAGAACGGGGTGGTGGTTCCGCCGGCGGGCTACCTGCGCGGAGCTCGGGATATTTGCGACAAAGCGGGCGCTCTGCTCGTGCTGGACGAGGTGCAGACGGGCATCGGGCGTACGGGGCACTGGTTCCACCACCAGAGCGAAGGCATCGAACCCGACATCATCACCCTCGCCAAGGGTCTCGGCGGTGGCCTGCCCATCGGCGCCTGCGTCGCGTTCGGCCGCGCCGCCGAGCTGTTCACCCCCGGCGCGCACGGCACCACGTTCGGCGGCAACCCGATCTCGTGCGCGGCCGGCCTGGCCGTCATCCGCACGATCGCCGGCGAAGGCCTGCTGGACCACGTCAAGCGGGTCGGCGAGCAGCTGCGCCGCGGCGTCGAAGGACTCAACCACCCCCTGATCAGCCATGTACGCGGCGCCGGCCTGCTGCTCGGGATCGTGCTCACCGCCCCCGAGGCCGCCCGCGTCGCCGCCGCCCTCAAGGAAGCCGGTTTCCTCGTGAACGCCCCTCAGCCCGACGTCATCCGGCTGGCCCCGCCGCTGATCATCAGCACCGAGCAGGCCGACGCCCTCATCGAGGCTCTGGGCGGTGTGCTGTGACGACCCGCCACTTCCTGCGCGACGACGACCTGACCCCCGACGAGCAGAACGCCGTGCTCGAACTGGCCGCCCAGATGAAGGCCGACCGGTTCGCGTACCGGCCGCTGGAAGGCCCGCGCTCGGTCGCCGTCTTCTTCGACAAGGTCAGCCTGCGGACCCGCCTGTCGTTCGAGGCCGGCATCGCCGAGCTGGGCGGCCAGCCGCTGATCGTGGACACCCAGGCGACCCACTTCGGCCGGGGTGAATCGCTCAGCGACGCCGGCCGGGTGGTGTCGCGGTACGTCGCGGCGATGGTGTTCCGCACGACCGGCGACGAACGCCTCGTCGAGCTCGCCGCCGACGTGCACGTGCCGGTGATCAACGCGCTGACCGACGGCTTCCACCCCTGTCAGCTGCTGGCCGACCTGCTCACCATCCGCGAGCGACTCGGCGCCACCCGGGGCAAGAAACTCGCGTACGTGGGCGACGCGGCCAACAACATGGCGCACTCCTACCTGCTGGCCGGGGCGAGCGCGGGCATGCACGTACGGGTGGCCGGTCCGTCCGGTTTCGACCCGGCGGCCGCCGTGGTGTCGCGCGCCGCCGAGATCGCGGCCTGGACGGGCGGCTCGGTCGAAGTCCTGCGCGACCCGCTGGAGGCGGCCGACGGCGTCGACGTGATCGCCACCGACACGTGGACGTCGATGGGTCAGGAGAACGACGGCCGTGACCGGCTCACCCCGTTCTGGCCCTACCAGGTCAACGGCAAACTGCTCGGCGTGGCCGCGGAAGGCGCGATCGTGCTCCACTGCCTGCCCGCGCACCGCGGCGAGGAGATCACCGACGAGGTCATGGACGGGCCGCAGAGCGCGGTCTTCGACCAGGCCGAGAACCGTCTGCACGCCCAGAAGGCGTTGCTGGCCTGGCTGCTGTCGGTGAACCAGTCATGACCGGGCCGGTGACCCGTGCGGGCCGGCACGCCCGGATAGTCGAGCTGATCCGCGACCGGGCGGTCCGCTCGCAGACCGAACTGGCCGAGCTGCTGTCCGACGAGGGCGTCCAGGTCACCCAGGCCACCCTGTCACGCGACCTGGAAGAACTCGGCGCGGTCAAGGTCAGCGGCGCCTACTTGATTCCCGAGGACGGCAAACGCCCGCTGCGCGAGACCACCGAGCAGGGCCCGGCGCGCCTGCTGCGCCTGCTGCGCGAGTTGCTGACCGGCGTCGACTCCAGCGGCAACATCGCCGTGCTGCGCACCCCGCCCGGGGCCGCGCACTTCCTGGCCAGCGCACTCGACCGGGCCGGGCTCACCGACGTCGTCGGCACCATCGCCGGCGACGACACCATCCTCGTCGTGGCCCGCGACGTCCACGGGGGCAAGGCGCTGGCGGCCAAACTCGCCGACTGGGCCGGGCACAACCACGAAATGCCACAAGGCAAACTGAGAGACGATGACTGAGAAGACTTCCCTGTGGGGTGGCCGGTTCGCCGGTGGGCCCGCCGATGCCCTGGCCCGCCTGTCGGTGAGCGTGCAGTTCGACTGGCGCCTCGCTCCGTACGACATCGCCGGCTCCCGAGCCCACGCCCGCGTCCTCGCGGCGGCCGGGCTGCTCGACCCCGACGAGCTGGGCCAGATGCTCGCCGCCCTCGACGACCTCGAGGCCGCGTGCGCGTCCGGCGAGTTCCGTCCGACCATAGACGACGAGGACGTGCACACCGCCCTCGAACGCGGCCTGCTGGAACGCCTCGGCGCGCTCGGCGGCAAACTGCGGGCCGGCCGCTCCCGCAACGACCAGGTCGCCACCGACCTGCGGCTCTACATGCGCGACCACGCCCGCGGGGTGGCCGTGGCGCTGGTCGAACTGGCCGACGCGCTGACCGAGCAGGCTGCCCGCAACGTCGGCACGCCCGCGCCCGGCCTCACCCACGTGCAGCACGCCCAGCCCGTCTCGTTCGGCCACTGGCTGCTCGCCCACGTGCAGCCGCTGCTGCGCGACCTCGACCGGATGAAGGACTGGGACGCCCGTACGGCCATCTCCCCGCTGGGCAGCGGCGCGCTGGCCGGCTCGTCCCTGCCACTCGACCCGGCCGCCGTGGCGAAGGAACTCGGATTCAACGCGCCCGCGCCCAACTCGATGGACGCCGTGGCCGACCGTGACTTCGTCGCCGAGTTCCTCTTCATCACGTCGCTGATCGGCGTACACCTGTCCCGCCTGGGCGAAGAGGTCGTGCTCTGGACGTCCACCGAGTTCGGCTGGGTCGAACTGGACGACGCCTTCGCCACCGGCTCATCGATCATGCCGCAGAAGAAGAACGCCGACATCGCCGAACTGGCCAGGGGCAAGAGCGGCCGTCTCATCGGTGGCCTGGTCGCGGTCCTGACCATGCTCAAGGGCCTGCCGCTGACCTACGACCGCGACATGCAGGAGGACAAGGAACCGGTCTTCGACGCCATCGAGACGCTGGAACTGCTGCTGCCCGCCCTGGCCGGCATGATCTCCACCATGACCGTACGGGTCGACCGGCTCGCCGCGGCCGCCCCCGTCGGTTTCTCGTTGGCCACCGAGGTCGCCGACTGGCTGGTCCGCAAGAACGTCCCGTTCCGCGACGCGCACGAGATCACGGGGAAGCTGGTAGCCCTGTGCTCGGTCCGCGAGTGCGAACTGGAAGACCTGACCGACGACGACCTGAAAACAGTCAGCGAGCATCTCGACCCGTCGGTCCGTCAGGTCCTCACCGTGGAGTCGGCCCTGGCCGGCCGTACCACGCCGGGCTCAACGGGCCCGGGCCCGGTCGCGGAACAGCTGGCGCAGGTGCAGCACCACCTCGACACGTGGCGCCAGTGGGCCGTCGAGAAGGTCGTGCCCCGCTGAGACCGGCCCACCGTTGCCCGGTAGGCCGGCGGCTTGACAGCCGTCGGGAGCATGGCTCGCATGAGTCTTGACGTGGACCGGTCCCTGGCCGGTGCTGTGATCACTCCGGCTGCGCCGCTGATGCTGCCGAGCGGCCGGCTCATCGCCGCGGAGCCAGGCACCGGATTCCCGGTCGGTGAGGCCGCCCGGTGGGCGTTCGCCGAGACTGTCGCACCCGGCGCCTACCCTGTCGAGATCGTGCACCGCGACGGGCTGCTGATCGCGGCCCGGGTCGTCGTTCGTCCCGAGCCGGTCGCCGCCTGGCGACCGGCTCAGCGCGACGGAGAGCCGTACGTCTATCCGGTCGACGGCGGCGCCGGGTCGTTCGGCTCGCCGGAGGTGTTCGAGGCTCTGACCGACGACGAGGCCCGGGAGGATCTGATCGCCGACCTGTCGTTCGACAGCGACGAGGCTTACGCCGTCTACACCGACCCGGCGAGCGGCGCCAACCTCGTCTCCTTCCAGATCGGTGCGGACGGACGCTATCCGACCTGGATCGGCTGGACCGCCGCCGGTGACATCGCCTGTTTCCTCACCGACTTCGGCGAGCTGGAACACCAGGCGCGGCGCTGACGGGCATCGGTGCGGAGGCGACCACGGCAGCGATCCGGTCGATGTCGCCCGGGGTGCAGCGGTGGTCGACCGGGAGGGTGAGGATCCGGGTCGCCAGGTCCGCCGCTTCGGGGTCGCCACTCCAGAAGCCGTTGGTGGGCTGACGCCAGTGGACCGGGGCGTAGATGCCGTGGGCGGCCAGGTGGCGTAACAAGCCGTCGCGGGTGGGCTCGTCCGGGCAGAGGACCTGGATGCGGAAAGGCGCCGCGCCGGGAGGAAACGTGCCGGGTGGGGCGGGCAGAAGGTCTTCCAGAGCGCGGACGTTGCGGGTGGCGGTGGCGCGCAGACCGGCGATGTCGAGCACGGGCAGCACAGCCGTGGTGAAGGCGCTCGGGGCCGACTCGCTGCCCAGCAACGCGCGCTCGCCCTGCTGCTGGAGGTCTCGGAAAGCGGCCTTGGCCACGGGACGGCCGTCGAGCCAGGCGGCTTTGAGCACCATGGCGGCCAGCTTGAGGTCGCTTCCCGGCGCGGGGCCGGCAACAGGCGTCGGCACGTCGTGGCCCTGCGGGGACCACAGCATCCCGCCGTCCGGGAGCGGCAGCGTCTTGCGCAGCGAGGCCACCCCGTACGCGGCAATGCTGTTCGCAGCCCACGGGCCGAAAGGGTCGTGCGAGTGGTCCTCGATCACGGTCACCTCGGGGTGGGCCGGGATCCATTCCCGCCAAACCGCCCCGTCCGAGCGCCCGAAGAGGTTCTGGGCCAGCACCACGTCACCGGGACGAACCGGTGAGGGGAGGTCGCGATACCAGGCCAGCGGCATGTGCGCGCCCAGAACCTGAGCCACGCCCATGCAGAAGAACGACGGCACGTGCAGCCGGCCGGGGCGGGCGAGATGCCGCAACAGCACCGTCAGCGCCCCGCAGCCCGTGGCGAACAAGGCGTGACCGGGCGGGAGGAGGCCGTCCCGCGCGTCGTTGAGCAGGACGGCCGGGTCCCAGTGGAACTCGGAGCCGATCTCAGGCCGCACGCCGGACGTCCTCGGCGCGGGCGATGTTCAACGTGTCCACGTGCACCGGTGGTTCGCCGCGGCGCAGGTCGGCCACCGTACGGGCAAGAATGCGCAGATCCAGCAGCGGGGACCAGTTGTCGACGTACCAGCGGTCGAGCACGAACCGCTGCGGCCAGTCGATGTCGTCGCGGCCGTTGACCTGGGCCCAGCCGGTGATCCCGGGCTTCACCTCGAGGCGGCGGGCGTCCAGGGCCGAATAGTTCGCCACCTGGGGCAGCACGTCGGGGCGGGGGCCGACCAGCAGCATCTGCCCGGTCAGCACGTTGATCAGCTGGGGCAGCTCGTCGAGGCTGGTGCGGCGCAGGAACCGGCCGCAGCGGGTGATCCGGGGGTCGTTCTCGACCAGCCCGTATGGGTCGTGAATGCCCAGTGTGGAGCTCAGCGCGACCGAGTTGTGCACCATCGAACGGAACTTGAGCATCCGGAACGGCCTGCCACCCAGTCCGGCGCGTTCCTGCACGAACAGGACACCGGGGCCGTCGGCGAGGCGGATCCACAGCGCCACCGCGAGCAGCACCGGGGACAGCAGGATCAGGGCGACGGCGGCGACGAGCTGGTTGACCAGGCCCCAGAGCGTTCTCATATCGTCTCCACGTTCGGTCCGGTGAGGCGGCGGCGGGTGTCCAGCACGTACGCGGCGTGCTCGGCGACAAGGTCGAGGTCGAACACGTCGTGGTCGGCCAGCAGCACCACGGCGTCGGCTTCGGCCAGTTCCGTGGCGGTCAGGGAAACCCGGGTGACGCGACGGTCCACCTGCGCGTCCTCGACGACGTGGGGATCGGCCGCCCGTACGTCGGCGCCCATGTCGAGCAGCAGCGAGGCAACCCGCCGGGCCGGCGACTCGCGGGCGTCGCCGCTGTTCTTCTTGTAGGCGAGGCCGAGCAGCAGCACGGTCGACCCGTTGACCGCTTTGCGTTGCGTGTTCAGGGCCGCGACGAGACGCCGTACGACGTAATCCGGCATGTGGTTGTTGATGTCGTTGGCCAGCTCGACGAAGCGGAAGCTCTGCCCGAGCGTGCGCTGCACCCGCCACGACAGGTAGGACGGGTCGATCGGCAGGCAGTGGCCGCCCACCCCGGGACCGGGCACGAACCGCAGATAGCCGAACGGTTTGGAGCTGGCGGCGTCGATCGCCTCCCACACGTCGATGCCGAGGTCGTGGGCGAACACGGCCAGCTCGTTGACGAGGGCGATGTTGACGTGGCGGAACGTGTTCTCGAGCAGCTTGGCCAGCTCGGCCACCTTGCAGTCGGAGACGCGTACGGTCTTGGCCACCACCGAGCTGTAGAAGGCGTCGACGTGTTCCAGCGAGGCCGGGTTGATGCCGGAGACCACCTTGGGCGTCGTCTCCAGCGTCCATTCGCGGTTGCCGGGGTCGATGCGTTCGGGGCTGTAGCCGAGGTGGAAGTCGTCGCCGGCGACCAGCCCGGAGCCCTCTTCGAGCAGCGGGGCGACCAGGTCCGTGGTGGTGCCGGGATAGGTGGTCGACTCGAGGGCCACGGTCGCGCCGGGCCGCAGGTAACGGGCCAGCGTACGGGCGGACTCCTCGATGTATTTGAGGTCGGGCGTGCCCTCGCGCAGCGGTGTGGGCACGGCGATGACGGCGATGTCGAAGCCCGCGCACGAGCGGGGGTCGGCCGAGGGCTGAAACGTGCCGAGGTCGACGAGTTCCCGCAGGTCGGCCGAGGACACGTCATCCACGTACGACTCACCGGCGGCGAGCCGTTTGATCCGCTCGTCGTCGACGTCGAACCCGACGACGCTGTGCCCGGCCCGGGCCGCACGGACCGCCAGCGGCAGCCCCACGTATCCCTGACCGACGATGACAACCCGCATGAGGGCTCCTTAGCTGGCTTTCAGGTATTGACGGGCGACGGACAGGGCCGGGCTCTCGGCGAGCCAGCGCATGACCGCGATCAGCTCGGGCCGGCTGGCCTTCGGGTCGAGCAGGGAGAGAGCGGCCCCGTCGAGCGGCGGAACCGGCACCTGTGAGATGAGCGGATGGTTCGGGCGGCGGTCGCTCTCGTGCGCGCCGAACAGGCTCTCGTGCATCTTCTCGCCGGGCCGTAGTCCGGTGTAGACGATCGGGACCGGCCGTTCGGCGGCGTCGGCCAGGCGGCGGGCCACGTCGGCGATGCGTACGGGCTCGCCCATGTCGAGCACGAGCACCTCGCCCGCGCTGTCGAGCGCGCCGGCCTGCACGACCAGGCGTACGGCCTCCTGCACGGTCATGAAGAACCGGGACACCTCGGGGTGCGTCACCGTGATCGGGCCGCCCGCCTCGACCTGGGCCGCGAACGCGGTGAGCACCGAGCCGCGGCTGCCCAGCACGTTGCCGAAGCGGACGCTGCAGTACGTGCCGTCGCCGGCCTCGTCGGCGGCGGCGGTGAGCCGTTCGGTGATGCGCTTGGAGTAGCCGAGGACGCTGCCCGGGTCGGCGGCCTTGTCGGTGGAGATGTTGACCAGCCGTTCGACGCCGTGGCGCTGCGCGGTCTGCAGGATCTGGTACGTGCCGATGATGTTGGTCTTGAGGGCCTCGGACGGGTGCATCTCGAGCAGCGGCAGGTGTTTGAGGGCGGCGGCGTGGAAGACGACCTGCGGGCGGTGCTCGGTGAAGACCTCGTCGAGCCGTTGCCGGTCGCGGATGTCGGCCACCACGAGGTTGCGGTCGTCGAGCAGGCCACGGCCGTCCATCGACAGCTGTACGGCGTGCAGCCCGGACTCGTCGCGGTCGAGCATCACGAGGGCGGCGGGATCGAACCGTACGAGCTGACGGCACAACTCGGAGCCGATCGAGCCGCCGGCGCCGGTGACGAGCACCCGTCTGCCGGTCAGGTAACCGGCGATGGCCCGCAGGTCGAGACCGATCTCGCGGCGGCCCAGGAGATCGGCGTGGCTGACCGGGCGGATGTCGTCGACGCCGACCGTGCGGCCGAACAGCTCGACCACCGGCGGGACGACCTTGACCTCGGCGCCGGTAGGCCGGGCGAGCTCGGTCAGTTCCCGTACGAGGTCGGCGCCGGCGCTGGGAATGGCGATCAGCACGATGTCGGCCTCGTACCGGCTGACCACCGCGGCCATGGCGTGCCGGGTGCCGGCCACGGGCACGCCCATCACCTGCAGGGTGCGTTTGGCCGGGTCGTCGTCGAGCAGGGCGACAGGCACGTACGGGCTCTCGGGGTTGCGCAGCATGGCCCGCACGACCTGCGTCGCGCCCTCGCCCGCGCCCATCACGACCACGCGCCCGCCGTGCTCGGGTGAGGGCCGCAGCCGCTGGTCGCGGGACAGGCGTACGGCGTAACGCACACCCGCGGTGAGCACGAGCGCGATGAGCCCGGACGCGATGATGGCCGAGCGCGGCACCAGCCGGTCGAGCAACGTGTCGAGGACGAAGAGCACCGGCGTGGTGACCGCCGTGGTCTTGGCCAGCGCCGCGATCTCCTCGAAGCACCCGTACGCCCACCGGCCGGTGTACAGGCCGAAACGCAGGCCGAGCAGCGTGTGCACGACGGCCCCGGCCGCCGCGAGCAGCAGCACCCCGGACAGGTCGGATTCGGCCAGGTTGCCGTCGTGACGCAGCACCGTGGCGATGGCCAGCGCGACCCCCAGGGCCAGCGCGTCGACGCCGGCCCGCGCGGCTCGTCCCGGCAGGACCGAGCCGATTCCGTGCGGCCATCGGCCCCCCGGAACGTCGGTGTCCTCGCGGGGCGCCGCACTGCGTACCTGCATGGATCCTCCTTGTGGCGGGCACCCGTTCGCGAGGCAGGGGAAATACGCCCGGCAAATAGCGATTCACCGAGGCGGGAATGAGATCGGAATTGCTTTCTTCGCCTGCGTTCCGAGCTTGGCAGGAGGGGTCGGATGAATACAGTGGCAATTGTCATGCAGCAAGTGAGTACTTCTCACGTTTGCCATGACATGCGCTCTGGCCAGGCAGATCACGATTCACGAACAGGGTCAGGAACATGAGAGGCTCTCTGGTTTCGCATGACATTTGCGACTGTCATTCACGCGCGGACCTCTGCGAACGTCCATTCTGCGGAGCGTGCAATCACCTTGCCGACAATGCGACGGAAGGGTAACCGGAAATGGCCGTTCGGGTGCTGCACGTCATCAGCGCCCGGCCCGGCGACGGCGCCGAGCATCAGCTGCGACTGCTGATCCGTCACCTGCCGCACGAGAGTGAGGTGGTCACGCTGTCACCGCCCGGACCGGTCCTCGCCGGGCTGCGGGCCGCCGGCACGGCCGTGCACGAGATGGTCAGCGGCCGCGATCTCGACCTCGGCACGATCGTCCGGCTGCGGCGGCTGACCCGGCGCGGCGGCTTCGACATCGTGCACACCCATCTGTTCCGGGCCGGGGTGCAGGGCCGGCTCGCCGCCCGGCTGACCGGCCGGGCTCAGGTCGTGACCACCGAGTACCACCTCGAGGAACGGCGCCGGACCGGCGTACGGGGCTCTTTCACCATTGCCGTGTCCGAGCGGATCGCCGAGCGGCTGCGCCGGTGGGGAGTGCCCGATGACCGGCTCACCGTGATTCCCAAGGCGCTGGACCCCCGGGAGTTCCGCTTCGACGAGAAGTTGCGCGACGAGACGCGGGCCCGGCTCGACCTCGCCCCCGGCACCCCGGTGATCGGAGGGCTGGGCCGGCTCGAACCGCGCAAACGGTTCGACGTGCTGATCAGGGCGGTGGCCCAGGTTCCCGGCGCGGTGCTGCTGCTGGCGGGCGACGGACCGGCTCGCCGTGGGCTGGAACGGCTGGCGGCGATCGAGGGAGTGTCCGACCGCGTACGGTTCGCCGGGCCGATCGGGCACGCCCGCGAGATCCTGTGCGCCATGGACGTCTTCGCGTCACCCGGCCGCGAGACGTTCGGGCTGGTGGTGCTGGAGGCGATCGCCGCCGGGCTGCCCGCGCTCTACGCGACCTGCGAACCCTTGCGGGACGAGCCGGTCGAGGGCGCGTACCGGCTTACCCCGCACGACCCCGAGTCGCTGCCCCGCAAGCTGCGGACCGAGGTGCTCTGCCTGGCCGAACGGTCGGGCGGGCGGCTCACCGCACGCTCGGCCGGCGACCGGTACGCCGCGCAGACGATGGCGGCCGAGGTCGGCGATCTCTACGAGCGGGTCAGCGGCTCGGGCTGACGGAGCAAGGCCCAGCGGTCGAGCGTCCGGGCCACCCCATTTCCCCGTACGACGATCAGCCAGCCAAGCCAGGCCCCGAGGGTGTTCGCCATCAGGTCGTTGACGTCGGCCCAGCGGTCGCCGTGCAGGAACACCAGCAGCAGCCCCTGAATCGTCTCGATCGACAGGCTGATCAGGAAGCCGATCAGCACCACCCGGCGCCGGTCACGGATCCCGGCCACCACGCGCAGCGCGGCCGCGAGCGGCACCGTCATGATGATGTTGAGGATGAAGTCGTCGACCCGCATGGTGAGGACGGGGACGAGCAGGAACCGGTAAAGCTCGGGGCCGCCCGCCTCGGGGCCCCAGGCGATGCGCAGCGGCAGCATGGTCGCGCCGAGCACGGCCACCGCGTACCACCCGGCCACCCACGTCGCGACCAACGGGCCCGGGGTGGTCACGCGCCGCCGGTGTGCGATGACGGACGCGAGCACCATGAGCACGACCCCGAGCGGAATCAGGATCGGAAGCGCGGGAACCTCGAGTCGACCGGACGGCACCGACCCAACGGTACCTATCAGCGGAGCCAGCCGTCCTTACGGGCGATCCGGATCGCGTCGAGACGGTTGCGGGCCCCGGTCTTGGCGATGATCGCCGACAGGTAGTTGCGGACGGTGCCACCGGACAGGAACAGCTTGCGGGCGATCTCCTTGACCGGCTCACCCTCGGCGGCGAGCCCCAGCACCTCGAGTTCGCGCGTGGTCAGGCCCTTGTCGGTGAGCAGGGAGGCCGTCTGCAACCGGGCCGAGACCACCCGTTCGCCGCCGGCGAGACGGCGCACGGAATCCGCCAGCAGGGCCGCCGACGCGTCCTTGGGCAGGAAGTTGAGCGGACCGGACCGGTGCCGGGGCGGGAGCATGCCCCGCTTGCTGGGATCGCAGAGCAGCAGCAGCGCGCACGAGGGGTTGGCCGAGCGCACCGCGTTGGCCACGGGCAGCACCTGGCTCACCATGTACTCCGTGTCGATCACGATCACGGACGGCCACATCTCGGACGCCACCCGCGGCAGGTTGTTGCCGAACGGGAGCGTGCCGATGAAATGCATGTCGGGGTTCGACTCGAGCAGGGCACGAACGGGGACGCCGAAATAGCCTTCGTCTCTGGCCACCGCAACCCGGATCACCACATCACCTCGCCGATGGACGCCAGCACCCGTGCCCGGACCGTGTCCGGCAGGCACCCCGGAAAGCTTTGTTCCTGTGTACTCCTGCTTGTCTATTCGTCGTGCTCACGTCGGTGGATGGGCGGGCACGTCGAGAAATCTCCGTCCGGCCTGCTCACGACACGCTTGCGCCACCGGTCACACGCGCCCCGGCGCCATCTCACCGTAACGTCTCCGTCACACACTGGCGACATGCCTAGCCGATCAAATGACCCAAGTTGACCGGATCTCCTGATCGGACAGTCGGCGATTCGCCCGAAATCCGCGGAAATGATCACGTGATCGTCCGAAGCGGACGGCGGACTCCGTGTTTGGTCGCATCGCCGCCGTGCCGCGTTTTCGCCGCACCGCCGCTGTTTCGCGCTCTTGGTCGCGCCGTCGCTGTGCCGCGCTTTCGGTCGCGCCGTCGCTGTTTCGTGCTTTTGGTCGCGCCGTCGCTGTGCCGCGCTTCTGGTCGCGCCGTCGCTGTGCCGCGCCTTTGGTCGAGCCGTCGCTGTTTCGTCGCGCCGCAGCTTTCGTCGCGCCGCGGCTGCGCCTTTCAGACCGACGTTCCGTCGCGCCGCCGGTCGAGCAGGCGGCGAACGGCGGGCAGCACCTCGGAAACCGCCGGGATCCCCGGCTCCGGCGGGGTCTCGCCCACCTCGAGCGCAGGGGCCGAACGGGCCAGCGTCCCGGCCATCCGGTCGACGTCGTTCATGATCGAACCGGTGAGCACCAGTACGCCGGTGTCGGCGAACTCGCTGCGCACGGTCCGCAGCGTGCGCCGGGGGGCCTCGCGCAGGTGGGCCAGCAGGTCGTCGAGGTGACCGGCGTCCTTGGTGGCGTCGGCGTTCGGGTCCGACACCAGGTCGGCGTGCGCGGCGAAGGCCTCGGCCGCCGTCGTGAGCACGTGCCCGATCTGCTGCGGCACGGCGGCGGTCATCGGTGTCGCGATCGCGTCGAACATCGAACGCGCCACCGAGTTGACCTGGTGGACGCCGTGTTCGAGGGCGCGCAGCGTCTGCTGCAGCGGGACGACCTGGGCCACCGGGGTGGTCAGCGACCACCGGGCCTGCTTGCTCAGGTCGTCGACCGCGGAGACCGCCTCGGCCAGGTCCTCGCGCAGGTCGCGGGACTGGGCCAGCCAGCCGGCGGCCTCGTCACGGGTGTATCCGCCCCGGGCGCCGGCGCCGAGGTCGCCGAGCAGCAACGCGATCTCGGCGGAGACGTGGGCGAGCCGGTCGCGGGCCCGTTCGATCGGGGTCTCCCCGCCGACCAGCGGGGAAAGGATCGCGCCGACGACGATGCCGAGCGCCGTCGTCGCCACGCGCTGCCACATGAACGTCTCGGTGACGGTGCTGCCGGCGACCAGGATGCCCAGCGAGGTGGCCGGCACCGCGACGGCGCCGTCACCCAGCCGCAGCAGCCGGCCGACGGCCAGCCCGCAGCCGGCGATCAAGGCGATCGACCACCAGTGCAGCCCGAAGAAGTGCCACACCCCGACCGCCGCGGCGATGGCGGCCACCGTGGCGATGAGGCGTTGCGCGCCCTCCCGGACCGAGGCGTGCGAGCTGATCTGCACCGACAGGGTCGCGGAGATCGCCGCGATCACCGGGCCCGCCAGTTCCAGCATCGTGGCGGCGGACCACGCGATGCCGGCGGCGACCGCGGACACCACCACGGCCCGTACGCCGGCGCCGTCTGTCCGGTCGAGCACCCAGCGGGCCCAGCGGCGCATGCGTTCGGGCAGGTGCGGCCGCACCCGCGCGTGCACGGCCCGGTAGCCGGAGTGAACAGCGGGACGGACGTGACGGCGCAGCAACGCCGCGGTCAGCGCGCACAGAGCGAGGCCTGCGGCGACAACCAGCCACTCGTACAACGTTAGATCTTCTCTCGTCACGCACGGTTACTTCCACCTTCGACGTTAGCGGCGAGTCGCCCGCCTGATGGTGATATGAGGGGAATGTGACCGGCGTCGCGCGCCCTCTAGGCTGGGAATCAACCTTTTCGATACCGGGCGGCGTTAGCTACACATGTCATCACACGCACCGCCGGACGACGGCTTCCGCGCGTTCGTCGAGCAGCAGTGGGCGCCGCTGGTGCGGCTGGCCTACCTGCTGACCGGCGACCGCGGCTACGCCGAGGACCTCGTCCAGGCGGCCCTGGAGAAGACCCATCGCAAATGGGTACGCGTCTCGCGGATGGAGGCGCCGGTCGCCTACGTACGCCGGGCCATGGTCAACACCGCGACGTCGTGGCGCCGCCGCCGACGGGTCAGCGAGGTCCCGCTGCTGGCCACGGACGGTCCCGTAGCCGACCCGTACGGCTCGATCGAGCACCGGCAGCAGGTCGTCGCCGCGCTGCGCACCCTGCCCACACGCATGCGCGCGGTGCTGGTCCTACGCTACTTCGGCGACCTGAGCGAGGCCGAGATCGCCGAGACGCTCGGCTGCTCGGTGGGCACCGTCAAGAGCCAGGCCTCCCGCGGCCTCGACCGGCTGCGCGAGCACCTGGACCCCGCCGTTCCTCCAGCCGCCGGCCGCTCGGCCGCTGGTTCCCCGTCCGTCGGTCCGCCGACCGCTGTTTCCTCGACCGCCTCCGCCGAGAAGAGGACGCGCGCATGAACACCGAGACCACCCTGAAGGACGCGCTCGCGGCCGAGGCCGACGCTCTCGGCGCGCTCGACAACCCGTGGCCCGGCTTCGAACGCCGCGAACGCCGCCACCGCACAAGGCGTCGCATGGCCGCCGCCGGGGTCGCCGCCGTACTGGCCGGCGCCGCCGGTGTGCAGGCCGGGGTCATCCCGCTGCCCGGCTGGGCGCCCGGCATCACCGTTGCCGGTTTCACCACCGTGCTCGACCAGGGCCCGACCCGCGGGTCGCTGGCCGGCGACAAGGCTTTCCTCGAGGACGTGCGCCGCCACTTCAAGGACGTCGAGGACCCGGGCGAGACCTGGCGGATCGCCGACCGCAGCAAGATCCGATTCGTGTACGCCGCCGACGTCGGCGACCGCAGGCTCGTCCTGGCGCTGGTCCCCCTGCGTTTCGGCTTCCTCGAGGACCAGGCGCTGATCTGGTACGACGGCAACGCCGGGGACCCGGCCGCCGAACTGGTCGAGAGCGGCCGCGTCGACGGCGGCGAAACCGTGGTGACCTACTCACAGCGCAGTGCCGACGCGCCGGGCGTGCTCGTCGTGGTCGCGCCGCACGGCTCCACCGTCGCGATCAGCGAGGGCTTCAAGTACAGCGCCGAGGGCCGCATCGACCACGAACCCGACGAGGTGCAGGCGGCCGGCACCGGGCTGGCCGAGCTGGTGATGCCGCCCGCACCCGCGCCCACCGACACCAAAGTCACCGTCACGTCCGGCGCGGACGTCCTCTACTCCGGCACCGTCGGCGGCGGCTGGGCGAGCAACTCCGACTACCGCCCCGACGAGTTCCCCGCGGCCACCGTGACCAGGGCGCTGACCGGCCGGACCTTCGACCGGGCCACGATGACCCGCTGGGCGAACAGCGCACTGCAGGACGCCCGGCTCCCCTCCGCCGATACGGCGCTCACTGTCCGCTGGACCGGCCAGGTCAACGGACAGCCGGCCGCGCTGCTGACCATCCAGCCTCGCGGGGGCGGCGTGCTCGCGTACGCGTTCCACGGCACCGGAGACTCGTACCGCCAGGACCTGCGCCTGCTGCTACCGGCGGCGAACGCCGAACGGCGGCCCCTGGCGTGGCGGATGCGTGCCGACGGCAGCGACGACCGCACCGACCGCGTCATCGTGGTGGCTCCGCCTGGCGCGACCCGCTTGACCCTGCAACAGGGCACAGCAGCACCGGTGGAACTGACCCCCGACCCGACCGGCGCCGCCATGGCCTCGGTTCCTCCGGCACAGGAAGCGCACGTGACCGCGTACGGGGAAAACGGGTCTGAAGTTGCCACCACCCCCGTCCCGCTTTTCGAAGGCGACAGCGGCGGCCTGCCCGGCGACACCCCGAAAACCCGCATCATCGGCTGACGGACGAAAGAGCCACGCCGGAGTTTGTTCCGGCGTGGCCGGACGCGATCATAGGCCGTCCGAACGAAGGTCCGCAGATGCCCCGGACGCTGCGAAGACCCGGCACACCGACCGGGATCAAACTGACAACCACGGACTGCGCGCGCCGGCGTGCACAACCGCAAACGAGCGCAGCAGGTGGGCGCGCCCGGTCGTGAGTGTCGTTGGTGTGGTTGATCTGGGACGGCACAATGCCGGAGGTGATCGACTCGGCGGAGGCGGCTTCGGTGGCCGTCCAGAACTGGCTGGACACGCTGTACGGGCCGGATGAGGGCTTGCGGGTCAAAGCCGTGGCCGGCGGTGGTCCGGTATGGCGGGCGGTAGCGGGTAAGCCGGGAACTCACCTCGGGGAGTTCGGCGCGCGGGTGGACAAAGTTACCGGGGTCGTCGAAGTGGGCTTTGGGTCGCAGAACGGTCCGTCGGCCAGGGAGGGCTACGTACGGATGATGCGGACGACGGTGGTACCGGAATTGCGGCGGCTCGGTTTCACCGGCTCGGGGCGCCGGTTCACCCTGCAGACCTCGAAGCACCCGGGAACGATCACGTTTCAGCAGTCGCAGGGTAATACGTGGATGGGCGTGAAGTTCACTGCCAACGTCAGCGTGGCGTCGCGCTCCGGCTGGACCGCCCGCCTCGGTTCGATCAGCCACCATGGCTGCGACCACTGGTGGTCGCTCTGGGCAGGATTCCCGAGCGATGACGTGGCTGCCGACCTGATCACCGCGATTCGGGACAACGTTGTCCCCGTCCTCAAGGGTGACCGTAACCCGCCTGGGGCTCCCGCCGCCGAGCCCATTGTCGCGTCTGCCGGTCAGCGATTGAAGGGCGCCGCGTCCTCCTGCCTTCACCGCCGGTTCCGTAACGGATCCTGACCCCGACGAATCATCGAGGTAGTAACGGTCGGACTGGCCAGGAGGCCTTTGAGCAGCAGGTCATCCACTCTCGGTTCGTACCTGACCTGCGTTTTGTTCATCAGCTCGGGCTCGGGTGGATTCAATCTCTCGCCGTCGCGCTCACATGCCGCCGCCCCTGAGACCCAGGTCGTCAGCGATGGACTTCACTTCGTCGACCTGGCCGCGCACCTTGTCGGGGCCGCCCGTGACACCCAGGTCGTCGGGAATCATCTCCAACTCCCAACGACCGTCACTGGCCAGTGCTGCCGGATAGCTGCCGGTCGACGCCCACTGCTCGGCGGCGGCCAGTTCGGCCAGGCGCAGCCCAGCCGGGGTGCGCGGGTCGGGGCCGTATCCGCTGATCCGCCCCTGTCGACGTTGTAGAGGTAAAGCACGACGAACGGCGACGCCACCGTCGTGACCACGAACAGCACGCTCAATGCCATCCAGACGGCATCCGGGATGTCCTCCTGCAAAGCGGCCAAGCCGTTGATAACGACGGCCAACGACCCGAGCGCGGACGCGATCAACCAGCTGGAGATCCAGGTCTGCTGCCGGCCCCGGGCATACGGGCTGCGAATCATCCCGTCCGCGGCAACCCGCTCCCACAATTCGGTTGTCACCGGGTGCTTGTGCACCGTCTCACGCACGTCCTGGACCGCGATGGGCCGTTCCGCCTCGGTGAGCACGGCGGCGGTCAGCGGCCGGGCCCATTCCGGGAATTCGGTGGCGTTTGAATCGCCGCCGCTGCGGTGCAGAACGCCGTCGGTAATGCTGAGCCGTTCATGCCGGACAAGATCTGCGAGGATCACGTCAGTGACCCGATCGGGTCCACCGATCGCGAAGGCCAGCATCAACGGGTCGGGCCTTGCGCGCAGCCAGGCGCGGGCACCCGCCACCGCCCGCCGGCGGTCGCGGCGTTCCCGCGACGCCGGCACCACGAACGGCAATGCCAGGGCAGGCAAGGCAACCACCGCACCGGCGATCGGATTCAGAAAGGCCAGCCCGACCAGCGCACCCAGCACGACGGCAGTTGCGAGCACGAAGAGCCAGAAGAAGCCCACCATCGACCGCCTCTCACCGGATGCCGAGCGACGTAGTCCATCGTAGAGAGCACGCGCACACCAGCCTCCTCATCCGTGAAACCCCAGCCGTGCAGCCGACCCTCACACCGCTCCCGGGTGACCTCGTCATACGTGTTGTCGAGAAAGGCTCGAGCAGATCGACCCACGGGTCAGGCCGCTTACGGACGGCCACCCCAGCGGAAGCCAGAGCGACGGACAGCTCCGCCCTGTGATCGGAGTGAACGAACACCGTCCGGCCGTCGACCATGGCGGGTACACCAGGATCGTACGTACCCGCCGGGACGGGCCGGCGGGTACGGCGTACGGGAGATCATGGGTAGGGCGGGAACCGGCCGGTCATCGATTCCGGTGTCAAAGGGCCGGCCAGTTTCTCGAAGTTGCACCGGATTTCTGTCAGAACGTTGCCCCGAGCATCGATGAAGTTGGATGCTGGGCCCGGTTGTGTGAACCGGCACCGATTCAGCCACCGGGGGATTCCATGGCACATCGTGTTCGCCTCAGCAGACTGCTCGGCGCGGCGGTCGTGGCCGCGCTGGCGTCGACCGTCCTGACGCCCGCCGCGGCGCCGGCACAGTCGCCTACCCCGCCCAACGTCGTGCTCGCCTGGAACGTCCACGCCCAGACCGCCATCTACGAGGTCGCACGCCAGTCGCCCACTGCGGGCGTCCGCAGCTTCGCCATGGTGCAGGGCGCCGTGTATGACGCGGTCAACGCGATCGCCGGCACCCCGTACGAGCCGTATCTGGTCGCTCCGCCTGCCCGCCGCGGCGACTCCATTCCCGCGGCCGTGGCGACCGCGGCTCACCGCGTACTCCTCTCGCTCTTCCCGGCTCAGGCCGACGCGCTCCGTGCGCAGCATGACGAAGCGCTCGCCGCGGTCCCCGACGGCAGCGCGAAGCGCAACGGCATCAGGGTCGGCGAGGCCGCGGCGGCGGCCATGACCGCGGCCCGCCGCGACGACGGCGCGTTCACCGACGCGACCTGGCCGGTCGGCACCGTCCCCGGGGCATATCGCCTCACCCCGCCGGGATTCGTCCAGGCCGGCGCCTGGTACGCCTTCCTCAAGCCGTTCGTCCTTGACCCCGCGGCCTACCGCGTGCCCGGACCACCGGCCCTGACCAGCGCCGCCTACGCGCGCCAGCTCAACGAGGTCAAGGCGCTCGGTGAGGCTGCCAGCATCACCCGCACGCAGGACCAGACCGAAGCGGCGACGTGGTGGGACGACTACCGCCAGGTGGAGTGGTACATCAAGCGTGGCCTGGCCGCCGAGCACCGGCTGAGCCCGCTGCAGACGGCGCGCATGCTGGCGATGGTCGACGTGTCCACGGCCGACACGATGATCTCCTGCTACCGGCAGAAGCGGCACTGGAGCTTCTGGCGTCCGGTGACGGCGATCCCGCTGGCGGACATCGACGGCAACCCGAGTACCACCGCCGATCCGGCCTGGACGCCGCTGCGCGTCACCGCGCCGTCGCCGGAGTGGCCCTCCGGGCACGCCTGCTACACGTCATCGATCATGACCGCGCTGCGGGAGTTCTTCGGCCGCGACGATCTGTCGTTCAGCGCCTACAGCGCCGAGTCGGGCACAACCCGGCATTACGACAGCCTGTCCTCGGCTCGGGCCGAGCTGATCGGGGCGCGGGTCTGGGCTGGGGTCCACTACCGTGGCGCGGCTGTGCAGGGCGACCGGCTCGGCGAGGCTGTCACGCGCGGGGTTCTCGCCAACGAGTTCGGTCGCCGCTGACCGCTTGCCTATTGGTGGGTTGGTCTTTGTTGTTGCGGTGGACGTCGGGGCCGGGCGTGACCACGCACGGCTGGTGGAGCGTTCTGTGCCCGTGCGCGGTCACCCCGGCGCCCGCTTGTATGCGAGCCCGTCTGCAACGAGGCATCACCACTGGTCACCTGTAACCCCCGGTCGGAACGGACATCTGGGCTTGTGCCGATGGACCCCTTACGCGGCATCCGGCGCTCGGGTGATCCGTCACGTCCGGAGGGCGATGATGCACGCGACCTGCACACCCGGCCGGCCGACTGGTTCGTAGACCGTGGTCATCACCACGTGGAAACCTGCCTCAGCCAGCATTTCGTTCACCGCATCGGGTCGTCGGCGATACAGGGTGAGATCGATGTCGGTACCCCACTGCTCAGTGAGGTGCTTCGACCCGTCACCCATCTGAAAGGCCAGCAGGACCGGTGCCTCAGGAACCAGCACCCGGTGAAACTCCCGGAGCACTTGCGGAAGTTCCCGGTCCGGCACATGGATGATCTACAGCCACGCGAGAACGCCCGACAGGCTGCGGTCGGCCTGCGTCAGTTCGTCCATCGAGCCGACCTCGAACGGGATCCCGGGAAAGTTCGTCCTGGCCTGCTCAACCATCTTGGGCGAAAGATCGATGCCGAAGACGTTGAGGCCCGGAGAGTGCAGGAAGGCGGTCAGCTGTCCGGGTCCGGATCCCACATCCGCGACCCGTCCGCCGGCGGCCAGCTTGGCGAAGATGGCCAGAAGTCCTTCCTGCACCGGCTGCTTCGACAGGTCCTCAAGGACAAGAGCGGAGTAGTTGGACGCCGCGCTGTCGTACGAAAACCGGACGGCATCCAGTTGATCAAGCCTACTCAAGCCACCAGTATGCGATAGGCGAAAACCATGCTCGGGCTCCGGCCTGGGGACTCGGCCACGCCCAACGAGCCTGGACGGTCTGCCGGCTGGGAGAAGGGCCGCCGCTGGGGGCTTATGTGTTTTGGGCCAGGGCGTGTCGGTCGAGCGCGGCCGCCCACATGCGCGCGAAGAGCCGGTTGGGGGCGAGCCGCAACAGAAGGAGCTGGAACTTCTGCCGGCGTGGGTCGGTGTGGTTCCATTCGGCGTGCAACCGGCTGCCGCGGCCGGTGAGTGTGGTGATCCGGACGAAGCCTTGGCCGCCTCCCGCGTAACTGCTCTCGACTATGGTCCAGCGGACCACGGACGGGTCGGACCAGTCGTAGCGGGCGACAACCCAGAACGGGGACCGAGGGGTGCTTTCCCGGGCGACCGCCCAGGTGGGACCGTGTTCCCGCAGCTCGTAGGTCTTCGGGTCGAGGGTCCGGTTCCAGGTGCGCAGCCGCTCCGGAGTGAGGTCCGTCAGGGCGTGGTGCACCTGTTCGGGTGAGCCAGCGTGTCGGCGTCGAAGCGCATGAATTTTCTTCAGGTGGCGAGGGCCCGCCGGAGGTGGTCCGCCCCGGGGCCGTGCAAGTGGCCGACCCGGACGACGCGGCCGGTGAGCAGGAGGAACAGGTCGGTCATGGTGCCGGTTACCGATGCGCCGTCGCCGGTCGACCAGGCGTGGTCGGTGGCGGTGAGGCGGTAGGTGGTCAGCGGCAGCCTGCGGAAGACTTTCGCGTTGCCACGGCCTCGGTAGGAGACGACTCGGTCGGCTGCCTCGGCGACCTCGACGGCGGGGACGTCGATCTCACGGCCCAGCGGGATCGCCATGTCGAAGGTGTGGCCGATGGCGTCGATGAGCGCCTCGCGGCAGGTCAGGCCGGGGACCGGGCGGTGCCGCCCCACCAGCAGGTCGAGCCTTTGCAGGAGTTGCTCGCGGTCGTGGCGCCGGGCGAGGTCGATCGAGGCTTCCCGGATGAGGTGGTTGGTGCCGCCGGGATGCCGCATGGCGAGCAGCGCGAACTGCCGCAGGGTCAGCAGCGGCATCGTCAGGTGCGCGGCGACGTCCCCGACCGTCCAGCCCGGGCACAGCGACGGGGTGTCCCACTCGTCGGGGGCCAGATTTTTCAGAAGGTCGATGACGGCGCGGCGTCGCCGGTCGACGGCCGACCAGACCTCGGTGTCGTCCATGGGCCGAATCCCTTCGCCGGACGAGAACTAGTACGAGTATGGTACTAATATCTGGTCTTGATCGGGACTACCCGGAAGGTGCGGGGTGGAACGCGAGATCGCGTCCGGCTGGTTGATGTTCATCGGTTTCCGGGCCGCCGAGGACCGCATCCTCGCCGCGCTGGCCGAGGCGGGCTACACGGACCTGACCCGGGCCCAGGCCCGCCTGCTGGCCGGCATCGACCTGGAGGGCACGCGGCTGGTTGTGCTGGCCGACCGCGCCCGGATTCCCAAGCAAACCGCTCTCGCCCTGGTCAACGGCCTTGAGGCGGCAGGTTACGTGGAGCGGGCGCCGGATCCCACCGACGGGCGAGCACGACTGATCCGGCTGACGGCACGCGGCCGGGGCGGGCTGCCCGTCGCCATGGCCGAGGAAGCACGGATCGAGGCCGACTGGCAGGCCGTCCTGGGCGCCCGCCGCATGCGGGCGCTCCGCGAGGCGCTGTGGGATCTGGCGCTGAACGTCGATCCGCAGCTGCAGCCGCCCGAAGGTGGGCAGTGAGAAAGCACGCCACGTCCGATATGGAGGATGCGTAAATCGGGTGGGCGTTCCCGGGGCGCGCTGTTAACGTCGGCGGCGGGACTGCGGGTCCGCGCACGAAGGGGGATGGGCCGTTGTACCGCTGCTGACAACGTCGACCGCGCGGCATTTGCCGCGCCGGGCGTCACGCACTGACCGGCGAGCGTGGGGATTGACCCTCGCGTGGGTCGTCGTGCGCGGACAACCTTCGCGGAGCGTTGCCTCCGCTCGGAACTGTCGCAGCAGATGGGTACCTCAGCAGTGATCGCTTTTGAGTCAGCACGCAGCTACGCCTGGAACGGCGCGTGGATCCTCCGGAGAACGGCGTTCGACTTCCCGAAGCCCCGGCCGCTGCCCGCTCCCCGCCGCCGGATCTGGCAGCGGGACTTCAGCCGGGCCGGTGAGATGAGAACCCCGGTCCGCCGCCAGTGGGCCCGTTCCGCCCGCCGCGACTACCGCCGCCGCTGGCGATAGGGAACAGGGACTACCGCCTGGCGTGCGGTAGGCCTCGGAGGGCGATGACGGGCACGCCGGCATCGTACGTGCCCGCCGGGGCGGGCCGGCGGGCACAGCGTACGGGAATCAGCGGTGTGCGGCGTGGAAAACAGCGGCGTGCGGACAACATCGGCGTACGGGGAGATCAGCGGTAGGGCGGGAACCGGCCGGTCATCGATTCCGGTGTCAAAGGGCCGGCCAGCTTCTCGAAGTTGCAGCGGTCGATGACCACCCGCCAGGTGTGGAACTGCCGGCGGCCGGAAGCGAACTGGGACTTGTAGCGGAACAGCGAGTCGGCCGAGCCGCCCACGCCCCCACCCAGGTGGTAGGTCGTGTTGCCGCGGGCGCGGCCCCACAGGCGTACCTCGTGGTAGAGCAGCTTGTCGGCGTACAGCACCGGGCCGTCGGCGGTGGACTGCAGGTGGGTGTGCATCATGCCGGCGTACTCGAAGAACAGGTTGCCGCCCAGAATCCGGCCGTCGGCCACGGCCACGGCGAGGTGGACATGGCCGTCGAGCGCGGCGCGGAGGCTGTGGAAGTGGTCGGCGCCGAAGAAGTAGAAGTCGGTGGCTCCGACGCGGCGCATGGTGGCGTGGTAGGTCTTGATCCAGTCGTCGAACAGGTCCCAGCGGTCGAAGACGATCTCGACGCCGGCCCGCTTGGCCTTGTTGATCTGGTTGCGGTGGCTGCGGTGGGTCTGGGACCACAGTTCGTCGGGGCTCAGGGTCAGGTCGATCGACACGGTCTCGCCGTGGTGCACCAGCGTGCCCGAATCGGCCAGTGCCTCTTGGCAGCCGGGGATCAGCGGATGGAGCCGCGCGAAGGCGGTGATCACCCCCTCGGCGGCGAGCAGGTCGGTCATCGCGGCGGCCGCGCGCGACCAGAAAGCAGCGTCCTGGCTGCCCACGGGGCCTGGGTACCCGTACGGGGAAATCGCGTCCTGAAGGTCGGTGTCGGGCACCGGCCGTAACAGCAGGGGAAGCAAGAAGACGCGTCCCGCCTCGTCGTAGCGGTAGGCCGTCGCAGTGGCGCCGGTCAGGCCGGCGTCGAGCCGCACGTACTCGGGGATGTGGTAGATGTCGTGCCGGACCCGGTCGAGCGCCTCCGTCCATGCCGGGTCCTGGGGTGACAGCAGTGCGGCATCGGCCATGGTCAACCTCCGGTGAGTTGGGGGATCCGGGGTTCGGCAGCGGGGCGGCGCCGGGCCCGGTTCCGTCGGCGGGCGTTCAGGGCCGAGCGCAGCATCGCCCTCGGCACCGAGCGCTGGGTGCTCACGTGCAGCAGGTACCGCCACAATGGATACTCGCCGCGGCGGTCGGACAACGCGTACGAGAAGCGGATCGACGGCAGATCCGCGTATTCGGGCATCCGCTCGAACCATTCGCTGCTGGCGCGGGCGGCCCGTTGCAGCGGCGCGAGCGCGGCGCGGCGGCGATGTTCGTAGCGTTCCAGGGCGGGGGCGAGGGGTCCCCCTGTGGTGAGGCTGTCAGCCAGCTCCATCGCGTCCTGCATGGCGAGTTTGGTGCCGGATCCGATGGCGAAATGGGTGGTGTGCGCGGCGTCGCCCATCAGCACCACGTTGCCGTTGTCCCAGCGCTGGTTGGTGACGCGGCGGAAGTTCAGCCAGCCGCTCGAGCGATTGATCAGCGGCTGCCCGTCGAGGTGCGCGGCGAAGATGCTTTCCAGCCGCGCGCAGCCGGCCGCGGCGTCGAGCCGGTCGAGTTCGAGCGCCGACCAGACGGCGGGCGTGCATTCGACGATGAACGTGCTGGTCTCGTCGTCGAACGGGTAGGCGTGGTACCAGATCCAGCCGGCGTGCGTCTTTTCGAAGCCGAACGTGAACGTGCGGAAGACGTGCGGGGTGCCGAGCCAGATGTACTTGTTGGCGCCGGTCGAGATCTCGGTGCCGAAGTGGGCGGCGTCGGCGTTGCGCAGCTGACTGCCCGCCCCGTCACAGGCAACGATCAGGTCCGCGTCCGCCAGCTCGGCGTTCCGCGCCCGGCCGCCCGGCAAATCGGAAATGTCGCTATGGGGAAGGGTGGGTGGCGTAGGGGCATGCCGGTGGCGCACAGGGTGGCTGACGGGCTCGGAGTAGCGCACGTCGACGCCCAGTTCTTCGGCACGCTCCGACAGGATCGCGAGCAGTCTGTGGCGGCCCAGGCTGAAGCCGTACCCCGCCAGGTACGTCACGTCCTTGCCGGTGGCCCGCACCTCGTACTCGTCCCACTGGCAGGCCGCTTCCCAGATCCGCCGCGCGCTGACCGGGTCGTACGCGAAAAGGTCGTCCAACAGGTCGTCCCAGAAGACCACCCCCCACCCGTACGTGACCCCCGGCGGGTTTCGTTCCAGCACGGTGACCGAGCGCGCGGGGTCGGCCAGCTTGGCCAGCACCGCGAAGTACAGTCCGGCGGGCCCACCGCCGACACAGGTGATCCGCATGGCGTCTCCTAACGGTAGGACGGGAACGTGCCGCCCTCATCGGTCTCCCGGCCCAGGGCGAAGACCAGTTCCTCGTACGCGGGCCGGTCCGCGACGATGCGCCAGGTGTGGAACGGATGCTCCCGGGGCGAGAACCCGGCCTTGTACGTGAACAGCGAGTCCCGCGCCCCGCCCTTGCCCCCGCCGAGGTGGAAGACGGTGTCGCCGCGCGCCTTGCACCAGCGCCGCACCTCGTCGTAGAGCAGCTCGTCGGCGTACCGCTTGGGCGCCCGCCGCGTCGAGGACACGTAACCCGTGGCGATGCCGTGGTGCTCGAAGAACGTGTTGCCGCCAACCACCTCGCCGTCCTCGAGCGCGACGGCCAGGTGCATCCGGTCGCCCATCGCGTCGTGCATGGCCGCCAGGTGTTCGCGGGTGAAGAAGTAGTACTCGCTCGCCCCGACCCGGCGCATGTTGTCGTGGTAGACCTCGACCCATTCGCCGAGCCGGTCCCAGTCGTCGAAGACCACCTCGGTGCCGGCCCGCCGCGCCCGGTTGATGTGGTTGCGGTGGTCGCTGCGGGTCTGCCGCCACATCTCGTCGACGCTGAGCGTGAGGTCCATCGAGACGGTCTCGCCGTGGTGCACGAGCGTGCCGAAGCGGCGGAGAAGTTCGTACGGGGCCGGCAGCAGCGGGTGCATGCGGACGAACGCGGTGACCACCCCTTCATCGCGGAGTGTCTGCAGCATCGCGACGCAGGCGCGCTCCCAGAAGTCACGGTCGCCCGGCATGGCGTCGCTGACCGGCCCCGGATACCCGTACGGGGAAAGGGCGTCTCTCAGCCCGGTGCCGGGGATCTCGCGCAGGATCAGGGGCAGCAGCAGGTGCCGGCCGCCGTCGGTGTACCAGAAGGCGGCCGGGGTGCCGGAGCACAACGCCGCGTCCAGGGTGACGTATCCGGGCAGGTGGTAGGTGTCGTGCCGGGTCCGGTGCAGGGCCTCCTTCCATTCCCGGGCGGCGGGTCCCACGAGGGCTGCGGTCATCTTGGTTCTCCTTGAAAGCGGGCGTTGAGCGCCATGTTGGCGGCGAACTGGTCGTTGACGACCTGGTGACTTTCGAGCCGTTGCTGCACTGCCGCGTCGTGGCGGCCGAGCTTGACGAAACCGTCGGAGAACCAGCCGTTGTCGGCCCCGGTTCCGTCCACAAAGGCCCGATAGGTGGTGCTCCCGGGCCAGACGACCCGGGTCAGCAGCCGGGAGAAAGCTGCCATGTCGGCCTTCGTCCAGGTGGCGCCGCGGTCGCGGGCCTCCACCACGTACGCCATGACCCCGTTGCCATGGCTGACGTCCTGCCCCGGCCGTTGGGCTGAACCCCACACGTCGCTCCAGAAGTACGCGGTGGGCTCGGCCGGGTTGCGCCGCATCTGCTGCTTGAGCCCGCCGGAGTACCCGGGAACGTGCTGGTCGACGTCGGCGATCACCGTCGTGTACCGCGCCCGGCGGCCGTTGTCGGCGGTGCAGCGGGCCAGGTTGAGCGCGATCAGCCCCCAGTGCGCGGTCATGTGGGTGCGTTCGCGATAGATGGTTTCGCCGGGCCCGCGAGAGAACCACTTCTCGAAGACGTGTTTCTCGGCGAACGACAGCAGCCGGTCGTATCGTGCGCGGTAACCCCGGTCGGCGTACGCGGAGGGGTTTTCGCGGAGGGCGAGCAGCAGCGCTGTCCCGTACCGCCAGAAGTAGCTCTCGTAGAGCGGCACCTCGTCGCCGTCCTGCCGCGCCGAGACCCACCCGAGGTAGCCGCCGCGGCGGGGGCGGGCCGCGGCGACGACGTTCTCGGTGTACTGCAGGGCCCGATCGAGGTAGCGCCGCTCGCCGGTGGCCCGGAACATCGCCACCAGCGCGTCCACCGTGTACGAGACGTTGTAGTGGTCCCAGCTGTCCGCCGACCGGGTCATCGGCAGAGCCGTACGGGTCTGGTAGTCCCACGACCGCAGGAAGACCCCGGCCCAGTAGCTGACCGGTTTGAGCCCGGCCACCGGCCCGTCCGGCTCGGCCGGCAGCGGGCTGAGCGCGCCGGACACGTCGTCCCCGCCGGCGTCGCACGCCGCCGCCACCGAACCGAGTCCGGCCAGCAGCAAGGCCCGCCGGCCCACCCGGGGGTTCACGCGTTCACCTGCTCGTGGTCCCGGGCCGGGGCGGGCACCACCGCGGCCGCGGCCGCCAGCGCGGCGAACAACCACGCCAGCCGGGAGTCGTAGTAGTCACCGGAGAACAGGCTGCTCAACCCCACAAAGGCGGCCGCCGCCACGGCCAGGCCGGTGAGCTGCGGCCGGCGCCCGCCCCCGCGTACGGTGGTGGTCCACAACAGCACGGCCGCGGTGAGCAACCCGATGCCGATCAGCCCGCCCTCGGCCGCCACCCCCAGCACGTAGTTGTGCGGGTACTCGACGAACTGGTTGACGCCGACCAGCCCGTAGAAGCCGTCCAGCCCGGCCCCGGCGATCGGGTGGTCGACCGCGAGTTGCCAGGCCGCGGCCCAGATGTCCGTACGGTCGGAGAGGTAACGTTCCTGCACGGTCTGCTCGACGAACCGCTCCTGGAACAGGCTGGTGAAGGCGGGCGGCGCGAACACCCCGATGGTGGCGACCGCGGCCACCACGAAGACCAGCGCGCCGGCGACCGCGCCCGGATGCAACCGGCGGCGGATCTTGAACAGCGCGACGGCCCCCACTGCCGCGCCCGCGAGCAGGCCGGCGCGCGAGCCGGAAAGCACCGCGGCCAGGCCGAACAGGGGAGTGGCGAGCAGCGGCCACAGGCGCCGGTGGAACATGGCCAGGGCGATCGCGCTGATGATGCCGAGGATCTCGATGCGTACGAAGACGTTGGGGCCGCCGCCGAACGCCGAGTACCGGCCCTGTTCGCCGGGGCCGTTGACGAACAGGGCGGCCAGCGCGAACACGATCGCGGCCAGGTAGAACAGCAGGAACGCCGTACGCACCACCTTCTCGGGGTCACCCACGGCGTACAGGTAGAAGGCGACGACCAGCGCTGCCAGCAGCAGCAGGTCGACCGTCTGCGGCCCGACCCGCGAGGCCTCCGGCGCCCACAACCCCGAGGCGATCTGGAACAGGAAGAACAGCACGGTGGCGACGAGCCAGCCCTCCCGCCGCTCAGTGGCGACCGCCGTGCGGGGCCGGCGCGCGAGGTCGACGATCAGCACGGCCAGCGCCACCAGCAACCCGATCACCCGCAGGTCGACCCAGGCCAGGTCGGGGTATCCGGCCCGGTCGAGCGTGAACCGGCCGCCGATCGCCACCAGGATCAGCACCAGGCCCGGCGCCAGGAAGACGGTCATGCCCGGTCACCCGTCAGCCGGTTGGCGGCCAGCGCGAACAGCAGGCACGAGCCGTACCCGATCAGCGAACCGTAGGCCGCGCCGAGGATGCCGAACGGCGGGATCAGCAGCAGGTACGCGGCGAAGCTGACGACGAAACCGGTGATCTCGGCCGCCGACACCAGGCTGCCGCGGCCCTTGGCGATCAGCAGGCCGAGCGTGACGCGCGAGATCGCGTACAGGCCGGCGGCGGCCACCAGCGGCACCACGACCGACTTGGCCTGGGCGTACTCGTGGCCGAAGACCGGGACGATGAGCAGATAGAGACCACCCGCCGCGATCGGCGCCACGACCAGGCAGTACGCGGCCACCGCGAGCAGGATGGGCCGGGTCGGCAGGCCGCCGTCGTTGTGCTCCTTGCGCCACTTGCCGAGCTTCGCGTCCGCGTACGCCCGCACCGGCCAGGCCAGCAGCTCGGTCATCGTGGCCACGGCGGTGTAGATGCCGAGCGCCGACGTCGACGCCAGCGCGGGCAGGGCCAGCCGGTCCGACCGCAGCATGGCCATGTTCGAGATCGCCGCGGGGAACAGCGAAAGACCTTCCCTCCGTACGGCCCGGTTGTGATCGGCCAGCGGCGCGCCCGGGCGTCGCAGCCAGAGGACGACGTAGACGGCCGTCGGCACCAGCCCGGCGATCAGGTACGCCACGATCCACAGCGCCGGCGTGGTGGTGTTCGCCGTGTAGAGAACCGCGAGCAGGGCCAGCAGCAGGAACGCCTCGACCACCCGGCAGACCAGGAAGTCGCCCACCCGCCCGGCCGCGATCGCGATCGAGCGCGTCGCCAGCCCGGCCACCTCGACCAGCGTGTACGCCGCGATCAGCCCGACCACGAGCAGCCCCGGGTTGTAGTGGTCGGGCGCCACGACCTCGAAGCCCGCCATCAGCACCAGCCCCACCAGGCAAGGCACGATCAAGAGCTTCCCGTACGCCTTGACGGCGGCCCCCGGAGCAGCCTCGTGATACGTCGCCACGAAGCTGCGTTCGGTGCCCAGCAACATGAACTGCGTCGACAGATAGACCACCTGCAGCATCAGCGCGACCTCACCCCGATGCGCCGGGGCCAGGGCCCGCACCATCAGGATGTTGGCGACGAAGGCCACGCCCCCGGTGAGCAACTGCGCTGCGAAAAGCTGCACGTACGATTCCCGCAGCTGCGCGCCCGCCCACGCTGCCGGTCCGGGTCGCCGGGGCGGGGCGAGCTGCAGCTCACTCATCCTCGTCGCCTTGCCGGGTCTCCTCGGCGTCCTGCTCCGTCACCGTCGCTTGCCCCCGTACGACGGACTTGCCGTGCCCGTTCAGCGACACCGCCTCGCCGTTGACCGCCGCCATCACCTTCTCGGGCGGGATGATCACCTGAGTCCGCGCCGAGTCGTCGTCGGCGCCCGCACGGGGCTGAGGCGGCACGATGCGCTGCGTCTCCCCGCCCTCATCCGCCCGCCCTGGACCCTTCTCTGTCCGTACCGCGCCCTGATCCGCGCGCCGCGGGCCCTGGTCCGTACGCCCTTGGTTCTCCGGCCGTTCCAGGGTGGCTGCCGGGTGCGGGTCCTTGTGCGGCTGCCGGGGCGTGATCACCGAGTGCCGCACGTCGACGGTTGCCACGGCGTCGGAGACGCGGGCCCGGCCGCTGACCGGGTTCGGCGGGGGTGGCGGCTCCTCGGGCTCCCCCAGCAGCGTGTTGATCAGTCCCGGGCTGCCCATGGAGAACGCCGGGCGCGAGGGTCCCGGGGCGGGAGTGTCCGGCAGCCGTCGCGGCAGGGCGTTGAGCACCGCGCCGACCAGCTGGGAGCCGACCCGTTCGAGCAGGTCGGCCGAGCGCCGCACGTCGGCGGCGCGGGTACGCCCGGCCCGCACCACGAGCAGCGCGCCGTCGGTCACCTTGCCCAGCACGGCGGCGTCGGCCACCCCGTGCACCGGCGGTGCGTCCACGATGACGATGTCGAACCGTGCGGTCAGTTCGCGCAGGGTCGCCGCCAGCCGGGGCGACGCCAGCACCTCGCCCGGGTCGGCCCGCTTCTCGCCCGGCGGCAGCACGGTGAGCCGCCCGCCGAGTGGGTCGCGCAGCACGTCGTTCACGTGGATCCGCCCGGCCAGCACCTCGGCCAGCCCCGGCCCACCTGTCATCGACATGTAACGGCCCACCCCGGGCGAGCGCAGGTTGGCATCGACGAGCAGCACCCGCGCCCCCGTCTCGGCCATCGCCAAAGCCAGCCCGCACGACACCGCGGTCGTCCCCTCCTTGGGTCCCGCCGCGGTAATCATCAGCGAGGCACCCCGGCCCCCAGCCGCGTCCGCACCGCCAATGCCTGCGCTGCTCATGCCTGCGCCGCCCATGCCTGTGCCATTCATGCCCGTGCCGGCCGCGCCCGTGCCGTACATGCCCGTGCCGGCCGCGCCCGCGCCGCTCACGCCTGTGCCGCCCGCGCCGCTTATGCCCACGCCGCCTATGCCCGCGCCCGTACCGCTCGTGCCTGTGCCGCTCGTGCCTGTGCCGCCCGCGCCGCTCATGCCCGCGCGGCCGGCGGTCAAGTCGGACGGCAGCAGGCTGCGCAACCGCCGGAACGCCTCGGCCAGCGCCGAGTCCGCCTGTTCCGACCGTCCCCACCGGCCACCGAGTGAGATCACCCCCACCGCGCCGATGCCGAGCCGGCGCAGGTCTTCCTCCTCGGTGACCGTCTTGCGGGCCGCCTCGCGGGCCGCCACCCCGACCCCACCCACAAGGAGTCCGAGCACGGCCGAGAAACCCACATCGCGAACCAGATTGCCCGGCTCGGCCACGGTGACCGCCTCCTGGGCCACGGTGATCTGCGGCGGGGGTCCGTCACCGCCCGCGGCGCCCGGCGGGTCCAGCCTCTTGGCCAGCGCGACCAGCGCCGCCGTGGCGTTGGTGACCATCGAGCGGCTGCGCTCGGCCGACGAGTCCCGGGCCGTCACGACCAGCAGGTCCGTACCCGCCTGCACCTCGGCCGACAGGCTCTTGCGTACCTCCTCGACGGTGGCCGGCGGCTTGAGCTTGGCCACCACGGTCTGCGCCACCCGCGGTCCGGTGAGCAGCGCGATGTACGAGTTGAGCCGGGTCGCCTTGGTGTCCGGGTCGCTCGATCCGGTGCTGACGAACAGGACCATCGACGACCGGTACGCCGGTTCCCGGGTCAACGACATTCCGGCCGCGACCCCGGCCGCCAGCAACACCGGCACGACGAGCCAGACCCATCGACGGCGGCACGCCCTTACGTACTCGCGCAGTTCCACGCCCTACGCCCCTTCAGCCGTGGTCTCGGCCGCTCGGCCGGAGGTTGCTGTCTCGCCCGTCCGGCTGGAGGCTGTCTCGCCCGTCCGGCTGGAGGCCGCTGTCTCGGCCGCCCGGTCGAGGACCGCGGCGAACCGGTCGAAGAGCAGGTCCCGCGAGAACTGCTCGACCGCGAGCTTGTGCGCCGCGATGCGGGCCTGCGCCAGCCACGACTCGTCACGGCAGCGGCGTGCCAGCAACGAACCCGCCGCGTCGGTGTCGACGGGGTCGAGCACCAGCCCCGCGCCGGTCTCGTCGAGCAGGTCGGCCTGCCACCCGCCGTAGTTGATGGCGATCGGCCGTCCCGCTGCCAGCGCGTCGAAGAACTTGTTGGCCGAGTTCTCCCACAGCGCCCGGATCGGCCGTACAAAACTGCTCGACATCGTCGCGGCGCCCAGGATCACCGGCAGTTCCGACTTGGGCACCTTTTCCCACATCCGTACGGTGTCGTCGAGCAGACCCAGCTCGGCCGCGAGCCGCTTGGTGGGCTCCCACTCCTTGCCGTGCCCGACGATCAGCACCCGGATGCCGGGGTCGAGCTCACGCATGCGCTTGGCGGCCCGTACGAGATAATCGACGCCGTTGACCGCGCCCAGTGCTCCGGTGTAGACGATCAGCGGCCGCTCACCCAGCCACTCGTGCTTCCGGCGGAACCGTTGCACCGCCTCGGGGTCGACGTCGAAGAGCTCCATGTCGGCCGCGTTCGGGACAACCGTCGTACGGGTGGACGGTCTTCTCCTCGTGACACCGGCCGCCATGCCGGGGGAGAGCGCGACGACCTCGCTCGCGTTGCGGTAGGCGAAGTTGGCCAGGGCGCCGGCCGCTGCCCGGGCGAGGGGGTTGCGCAGGGCGCCCATCTCGATCGGCACCTCGGGCCACAGGTCGCGCACCTCGAACACGAACGGCGCCCGGCGCAGCTTCGCGGCCAGCACGCCCGGCACGGCGACGGTGAGGGGGGTGCTGGTGGCGAAGACGAGGTCGGCCCTCAGCCGTGCCGCCCGCGCGGTCGCCACGACCATGAACTGGGCGAACGCGCGGATCCTGCGGGCGTACGACATTGAGTTGTTGTAGGGGATCGAGAACCAGTGCACCCGTACGCCGTCGTCCTCGGTCTGCCGCCAGCCGAGCCTGGTGTTCGTGCCGGTGATGTCGGTGGTGATCACGTCGACGGTGTGTCCCCGGGCGACCAGGCGGCGGGCCTGCTCGTACGAGCGGATGCCCCCGGCCATGCCCGGATTGCAGTAGTACTGGTGGATGTAGACGATGTGCATCCCGCTACCCTTCGTGCTCGGCGGCGACCGCGCGGACGGCGGCGGTGACCCGTTCCCGGTCGTGCTCGGTCAGCGCTGAACCGCTCGGCAGGCACAGCCCGCGGCGGAACAGGCCGGCGCAGACCTCCCCGCCGCGCATCACGCAGTCGCGGAAGACCGGTTGCAGGTGCATCGGCTTCCAGGTGGGCCGCGCCTCGATGTCGTGGGCGGCGAGCCGTTCGAGCACCCGGTCGCGGCTCGCGCCGAACCGTTCGGGGTCGATCAGCAGGCAGGTCAGCCACCAGTTCGTTTCCCCGTACGGGGTGAGCGGCATGAACGTCACCCCGGGCAGGTCCCCGAGGGCGGCGCGGTAGTAGCGACCGGTCTCGCGCCGCGCGGCGATCATCGAGTCGAGCCGCTGCAACTGCCCCGGCCGACCGCGGCGAGCAGGTTGCTGAGCCGGTAGTTGTAGCCGACGGAGCGGTGCTCGTAGTGCGGGAACGGCTCGCGGGCCTGGGCCGACAGGTGCCGCGCCTTGCGGGCCACCCCGTCGTCGTCGGTGACGAGCATGCCGCCCCCGCCGGTGGTGATGATCTTGTTGCCGTTGAACGAGAGCACGCCGGCCAACCCGAACGACCCCGCCGGTTTCCCCCCGTACGAGGCTCCGAGCGCCTCGGCCGCGTCCTCGATCAGCGCGACCCCGTACCGGTCGCACGCGTCGACCAGTGGCTCGTAGTCGGCGCACTGTCCGTACATGTCGACGGCGATGACCGCGCGCGGCGGGCGGCCCTTGGCGCAGCGCCGTTTCAGCTCCTCGGCCACCAGCCCCGGGTCGACGTTCCAGCTCTCCGTCGTGCTGTCCAGGAAGACCGGGCGGGCGCCCAGATACATGACGGCGTTCGCGGTCGCGGCGAACGTGAACGACGGAACCAGCACGGTGTCGCCGCGCCGCACGCCGGCCGCCGCCAGCGCCAGGTGCAGGGCCGCCGTGCCGCTGCTCAGCGCGATCGCGTGCCGCACCCCCACGATCTCGGCCAGCTGCGCCTCGAACGCGTCCAGGTCGGGGCCGACCGGCGCGACCCAGTTCGAGTCGAACGCCTCCAGCAGCAGTTTGCGTTCCAGCTCGCCGACGTCGGGCGGGGACAGCCAGATCCTGGTCTCAGTCATGAACCCGTGTCCTCACAGCCCAGAGCGGCCAGGCCGGGTGCAGGCCCTGGCGGTGGATCATCATGGGGGAGTGGCCCGGCTGCATCGCGGGCCGCAGCGTGCTGGCGAAACTCGTGTAGCCGGCCTCCCGGGCCAGCTCGACGTCGCGCCGTCCGAAGTCGACCGCCGGATGCCCGTACGGGGCAGCGAAGTGCCGCACCTCGACGCCGAGCTCGTCCTCGATCTGGCGCCTGGACTGCGTCAGCTCGCGCCGCGCCTCGCCGTCGGACAGGTCGGCCAGCCGCCGATGTGTCGCGGTGTGCGAGCCGAACGCGAACCCGGCCGCCGAGATCGCGCGGCAGTCGTCCCAGCTGAGGTTGCCCGGCTGCCCGACCAGGCCCGTGGTCAGGAAGAACATCGCCGGCACGCCGAGTTCCCGCAGCAGCGGAACGACAACGTCGAGCCAGCTGGCATGCCCGTCGTCGAACGACAAACAGAAGACGGGCCCGTGCAGAGGTTCTGCACCACTCAGAATCGAGAGGCCTTCGTCCCAGCTCACCAGCGGCCCGCGTTTGCGGAAGGCCAGCAGGTGGCGACGCAGATCGTCCGCGTACTCGGGCAGAACGTCGTGGTAGAACGGCGAATAGATCCCCGCCGTGTCGGGCAGCCGCCGGAACGCCCCGGCAGGCGCCAGAATGCGGCCCTGCACACGGGGCCGGGCCCGGAGCTTGCTGCGCAGTCCGAGCTCGTTGAGGCGTCGTTTGATCAAGGTCGAGGACGGCATCGGCACCCTCCGGCTCACTTCGTCCCCATCGACCCTCGCAAAGCACCACCGAACGGCGTCAGTGGCAATTGTCATCAGGTACGTGAATCATCTTCACATCATTTATGACGTGCCGCCCCTGTCCCGCCGTCGCCTTTACCGAATAGCCTCGAGACGTCTGGTTTCGCGCGTCAATTCGCGGAGGGTGGCGCATGCTGCGACTGCACCGGGTGACCCCGACAGCCGACCTGTGGGCCGAACGTGCCACGTACGACGACCGCCTGATCTTCCACACCGAGCCGTGGCTGAACTTCGTCGCCGAAACCCAGAACGCCTCGCCGGTCCTGGCCCGCGTCACCGACGGCGCCGAGACGGTCGGCCACTTCACCGGCCTGCTCACCAAGCGCTTCGGCCTGCGCATACTCGGCAGTCCCATGGCCGGCTGGACAACCTCGTACGGGGGTTTCACCCTGCGCCCCGACGTGCCCCGCCGCGCCGCGCTGCGGGCCCTGATGCCGTACGCCTTCAACGACCTGGGTTGCGCCCACCTCGAGATCCGCGACCGCTTCGCCACGGTGTCCGACCTCGCCGGTCTGGGTTTGCGCTGGGCCGAGGCGCCGACCGCGACAATCTCTTTGCGGCCCACCGAGGAAGCCCTCTTCGCGGCAATGTCGAGCGCCTGCCGCCGCAATATCAGAAAGGCGGAACGCAGCGGAGTGACCATCGAAGAATCTGTCGCCGATCCGACATTCGCCGACGATTTCTACGACCAGTTACGCGACGTTTTCGCCAAACAAAACCTGGTCCCGACCTATCCGATCGACCGCGTCCGCGCCCTGATCCGCCACCTGGCCCCCGCCGGCCGGCTCCTGCTGCTCCGCGCCCGCGACGCCTCCGGCCGCTGCATAGCCACCGCCGTGCTCCCCTGGCACCACCGAACCATGTACTTCTGGGGCGGCGCCAGCTACCGCACCGACCAGCACCTGCGCCCCAACGAACTCCTGATCTGGCACGCCCTGCGCTGGGCCCGTTCCCACGGGCTGACCGAGTTCGACTTCGTCGGCGGCAACGCCTACAAATCCAAGTACGGCACCGTGTCCGTCCCCGTCCCGTGGGCCCGCCGCTCCCGCTCCCCCCTGATCGCCAACCTCCGCGACGCCGCCGCCCAGGGTTTCGCCCTCAAACAACGAACCCTGGCCCGCCTGACAAATGCCCGCGGCTGACGTCCCCGACCACCGGACGTTCACGTCCCGGCCAGCCCTCACAGCTGACCGGCGCGTTTGCGGCACCTGCGGCAGTACGCGCGCGAAGCCGGCTGGGAATGACAGGCCGTGCCGACGTGCCTCCCGAGCGGGTTGCCCACGGCGTGCATGAACCGGTTGGCCGCACCAGGCAGGCATCGGCGCTTTGCGTATAGCGCCCATCCGGCTACGGTCGGCGCTCAACGCCCGATCAGCAGGCCCACGCCTGCAAACGGCGGCCGAGTATCCGGGTCGGCTCGGTGTGCCCCGGCTGCGGGCGGTCCGGGCGGGTGCGCGTGTCAGGGAACGAGATCGGCGAGTTCGCGATCAACCGGACTCAGGCGGACGGCAAGACGTTCGCCTACGACCAGCGACGGCCTGCCCAAACAGCCCTATCCGAACGGCATTGTGTCAGGAGGAGCCCGGCGTGTGGCGTTCGCTTGCCCTCTGTTCCGAGGACGTGTATGTCCTGATCCAACGTTTGAGGCGCTCCATGACCCGTGGGTCGACATCGAGGGTGTCGATGCGGGCTGCGATTGTCGTCGGGTCGATCAGCCCGGTCTCGATCAATGCATTGCTGAAGGCGTGGTCTTTCTCCCGGCCTGCCACCAGTTTGGACACCACGCAGTCGTGTGGGTCGAGTGCGTAGCCTCGTCCGGGTCGGGTGCTCTGCGATTCGACAAGTACCAAGCGGTCACGCCACCCTGGAGGCAGCGTCGCGGTGGAAACGCTGACCCCTTGGGCGTAGTAGCCGTACATCTCGTGGAACGGCGAGAGTTCGCCAATCGCCCCGTCTACCCGATCGGACTTCTGATTGTCCGAGTCGTCGAAGAAGGCCACGTCGACTTCCATGGACGCGGTGGCTTCCAGCGGGAGTAGGTCCTCCGGGATGGCTGCCAAGATCGACTGGCTGCCGATGACGACGACATCGGGGTCGTCTGCGATCTGGCTCGCGGCGCGCAGAACGTGTTCGAGTTGTTCACGCCTCATGCGGCATGCTCCCAACCGCTGTGGGCGAAGGCCTTGAGGACTTGCTGGCGCTGTGGCTGCGAAAGCACTCCGGCAAAGGGGGAGTTCTGTCGTAGCTCCACGGACTCGGGGTCCTCCGAGGTCAGGGTTTTCAGGACTGCGCCGGGCCCGCGAATCAGCCTTTCTCGCCAGCGTGTAAGCCATACCTCGGTCATCGTGCCTTGGTGCTGCGCCAGGAGCCGATCGAGGTTTTCGGTGGCCTTGGCCAGAACCGCGTCCGGATCGGCGACGAGGTTACCGGCGACCGCCTGATGCAGCCACAGCGACTTGAGTTGATCGCGGGTCAGTTCCTGCTGGGGGCGCAGGACCTTCTCGACAGTGATTCGCTCGACCCTGCGGTGCTTGCCGACCATGATGAACGGCAGGTCTCCCCGCTCACAGAGATTCACCACCTGTTGACGCGAGATGCCCAGGATCTTGGCCACCTCGCCGGTGGTCAAGAGCTCAGTGCCGGTCGTGACCATGACTAGAGCCTAAGTCGTAAACGCCAAAAACACAAAGCCGATGCCCTGTGCATGACGGCCCGCTTCCCTCAATCGCCCCCGTTCGAGAGAGCCTGAAGGCTCACGGCGGCTGCCGATGGGGAAGGGGGGCTGGTTTGCAGAAAGTGAAAGAAGTTTCAGGCTGCGGGGGTCGAGGCGGGAAGCTTGCGGTGGGTGGGGGCCTTGGCGGTCGAGTCGCGAACCACCAGCTCGGGCCGGAAAAGGTACTCCGAGTGCGGAGCGCCGTGCCCGTTGATCTCGTCCATCAAGGAGCGGACAGCCGCCACGGCCATGGCGGTCACCGGCTGGCGCAGCGTCGTCAAGGGCGGGTCGGTGAAGGCGATCAACGGTGAGTCGTCGAAGCCGATGACCGAGACGTCCTGCGGGACCGACAACCCACGGCGGCGGGCCGCGCGGATCGCGCCCAGGGCCATCAGGTCGGAGCCGCAGACCAGAGCCGTGGCGCCCTTGGACAGGAGGCGGTCGGCGGCTACCTCGCCGCCCTCCACGCCGAACAGGGTCAGGGAGACGTAGTCGTCGAGGTGGGCGTCGGCGATGCCGAGTTCGCGTTTCATGGCCTGGCGGTAACCGGCCAGCTTGCGCTGGACGGCGATGAACCTGTTGGGGCCCGAGATCATGCCGATGCGTTTGTGGCCGAGCGCCACCAGGTGGGTGACGGCCAGGTCGCCGGCCAGGCGCTCGTCGCAGGAGACGAACGGGGCCTCGATGCCTTCGGCGTAGCCGTTCATCAGGACGATCGGCAGCGGCCTGTCGAGCAGGCGCTGGTAGCGGGCGTGGTCGGCGGTCGTGTCGGCGGACAGGCCCGAGACGAAGACGATTCCAGAGACCTGGCGGTCGAGCAGCATCTCGACGTACTCGTCCTCGGTGACGCCGCCGGGGGACTGGGTGCAGAGGACGGGTGTGTAGCCCTGCTGGGCCAGGGTCGACTCGATCACCTGGGCGAAGGCCGGGAAGATCGGGTTGTCCAGCTCGGGCACGACCAGGCCGACCAGGCCGGCGCTGCGCTTGCGCAGTCTTTCGGGGCGCTCGTAGCCGAGGACGTCGAGAGCGGTGAGCACCGCCTGGCGGGTCTCCTGGGAGACGCCGGGACGGTCGTTGATGACACGCGAGACCGTCGCCTCACTGACCTGGGCCTGACGGGCGATGTCGGCCATCCGTGCACGCATGGCGACAACTCTAGTGCCGCCGTGTTGCCGGTGAGTTCCTGCAAGCTCTTCCATTCACTGCAAGCTCTTGCTAACGTCCCCGCAACAACAACGACACAGGCCGATGTTCGTTGGCCGTGCCGCACGCTGCGCTTATTCAGCCGCAGCTATGGAATCGCGAAACCACTCCAGCCCGCAAGCCCGCAAGTCGGGACCGACGGCTGATGAAAGTTGCAGCAAGTTCCACCAAAGCCGAGATCAAGGAGACCCACATGCGCATCCGTCCCACGGGTGTTGCGGGTGTAGCCGCCGCCCTGACCTGCGCCCTCGCCCTCGCCGGCTGCGGCGGGAGCGACAAGAACCCCAGCAGCAACCCTTCCGCCGGCGAGAAGGCCGACGCCGCTAAGAGCGAGCTCGTCATCTGGGCCGATGACAAGCGTTCGGCCGCCCTCAAGCCGTTCGCCGAGAAGTTCGGCTCCGAGAACGGCGTCGCCGTCAAGGTGCAGGCCATCTCGAAGGACCAGCAGACCACCTTCGTCACCGCTTCTCAGCAGGGGAGCGGCCCGGACGTGATGGTGGGCGCGCACGACTGGATCGGCAACCTCGTGCAGAACGGCGCCATCGACCCCGTGCAGCTGGCCGCCGAGCAGACCAGCGGGCTCAACCCCAACGCGCTCAAGGCGGTCACCTTCAACGGGCAGACCTACGGGGTCCCGTACGCGATGGAGAATCTTGCCCTGATCCGCAACACCGACCTTGCGCCCGAGGCCCCCAAGACGATCGAGGCGCTGGTGTCCCAGGCCAAAGCGCTGAAGGCCGCCAAGAAGGTCACCGAGACGCTGTGCCTGCAGGTCGGCCAGAACGGCGACGCCTACCACCTGTATCCGCTGTACTCGAGCGCCGGTGGCTACCTGTTCGGCCAGGGCGCGAACGGCGACTACGACCCCAAGGACCTGGGTGTCGGCAAGCCGGAGTCGGTCGCCGCGTTCAAGAAGATCGCCACGCTGGGTGAGAAGGGGTCGGGCGCCCTCAAGCGGTCGATCACGCCGGAGAACTCGATCGCGACGTTCACCGGCAAGAAGTGCGCGTTCCTGGTGAGCGGCCCGTGGGCGATCACCGACGTCAAGAAGGCGAACATCAAGTACGACATCAGCCCTGTCCCCGGTTTCGACGGCGGGCAGCCGGCCCGGCCGTTCCTGGGTGTGCAGAGCTTCTACGTCGCGTCGAAGGGCAAGAACAAGGCGCTCGCGCAGGAGTTCGTCACCAACTACGTCACCACGCCGGATCTGGCCGTCGCGCTCTATCAGGCCGAGCCCCGCCCGCCGGCCCTGACCGCCGCGTTCGACCAGGTCAAGGGTGCCGACGCCGACCTCGCGAAGTTCATCGACGCCGGCAAGGACGGCCGGCCGCTGCCCGCGATCCCCGAGATGGCGGCGATCTGGGACCCGTTCGGCAAGGCCGAGGCCTCCGTGGTGGGCGGCGCTGACCCGGACAAGACCATCACGGCCGCAGGCAAGACGATCTCGGCCGCGATCAAGTAATGACGGCGACGAAGCTCGGCGGGCCTGAGATCCAGGCCCGCCCGGCCCCGGGACCCGGCAAATCGCCCAAAAGCGTAACGGGCGCGCTGATCAAGGCCCTGCTCCTGGGCCTGACCATCGCGATCGCCATCTGGGCCGCCTTCCCGCTGATCGACAACGAGGCCTGGATCGGTCTCGCGATCCTCATCGCGACCACGGCGGGCCTGCTCCACCTGTACCTGACCCCGCGCCACATCCCCCTGAAATACCTGGCCCCCGGCACGATCCTGCTGATCCTGTTCCAGGTCTTCCCGGTGCTGTACACGGCGAGCACGGCCTTCACCAACTTCGGCGACGGCCACCGCGGCAGCAAACAAGAGGCCATTGTGGCCATCCAGACCGCGTCGGTCACCCAGGTGCCCGGTTCCCAGCAGTACGCGTTGACGGTGGCGACGACCGGCGACCCGGCCACCGGCCCCCTGGTCTTCCTGGTCACCGACCCGGTCACCAAGCAGGTCTCGGCCGGTGACGCCGACGGCCTCAAGCAGGTGGACGCCACCGTCAACAGCGCCGGGCGGGTCACGGCGGCCGACGGCTACACGATCCTCACCACCGGACAGGCGAGCCTGCGCAGCGCCGAGATCACCGACCTCGCCGTCCCCACGGCCGGTGGCGCCATTCGGTCGTCGGGCCTGTCCCGGGCGTACGAGGGAAGGGCCGGCCGTGCCTATGACGAGGGCTGCGACTGCATCCGGGACACGACCACCGGTCAGGCGTGGACGGCTGACGAAACTGCCGGCGCGTTCGTGGACGGCAACGGCGAACGGCTCGCGGAGGGCTGGAAGGTCGGCGTCGGGTTCAGCAACTTCACCCGCGTGCTCACCGACCCTGCGATTGCCGGCCCGTTCCTCCGTACGCTGGTCTGGAACTTCGCCTTTGCCATCGCGTCGACCGGCGGCACGTTCGTGCTCGGGCTGCTGCTGGCACTCGCCATGCACTCGCCCCGGGTCCGCGCCCGTACGGCGTACCGGGTCCTGTTGGTGCTTCCGTACGCGATGCCGTCGTTCGCGATGCTGCTGGTCTGGCGCGACATGTTCAACACCGACTTCGGCCTGATCAACAACCTGCTCGGGCTCGACGTCGACTGGTTCGGGGGCAGCGCCTCGGCCCGGCTCGCGGTGATCCTCGTGCAGCTGTGGCTGGGTTATCCGTACATGTTCCTGGTGGCGACCGGCGCTCTGCAGGCGATCCCGCGCGAGCTGTCGGAGGCGGCCCGCATCGACGGCGCTAGCGCGTGGGGCGGTTTCCGGCGGATCACCCTGCCGCTGCTGATGGTCGCGCTGACCCCGCTGCTGATCTCGTCGTTCGCGTTCAATTTCAACAACTTCAACGCGATCTATCTGACCACCGAGGGCGCGCCGTTCCCGGCCGACAACCCGGCCAACGGCGCCACCGACCTGCTGATCACCTACACGTACCGGATCGCGTTCGGCGGCGGTGGCGCCCAGTACGGCTACGCGGCCGCGATCTCGATCTTCATCTTCCTGATCGTCGCGCTGGTGTCCGCGATCAGTTTCCGGCGAACCCGCCACCTCGAGGAGGTCCACGCATGAAGAAGTTCAGCCGGGACCGCGAGGAGGTCCGCTCATGACATGGGTCAAGCAGGTCGGGTGGCGGCACCTGGTGGGCGTGCTCATGCTGGTGTTCGCGATGGCGCCGATCCTGTTCGTCGTCTCGGCCGCGATCAACCCGCTGGGCACCCTGTCGTCGAGCGAGATCGTGCCGACCGGCGCCTCGTTCGGCAACTTCTCGCGGCTGTTCGCCGACACCGAGTTCGGGCGCTGGTTCGTCAACTCGATCGTCATCGCCGCGGTCTCGTCGGCCGCCTCGATCTTCATCTCGGCGCTGGCGGCGTACGCGTTCAGCCGCCGCCGGTTCCGCGGCCGCCGGGTGGGTCTGCTGTCGGTGCTGCTGATCCAGATGTTCCCGCAGTTCCTGGCGATCGTCGCGATCTTCCTGATCTTCTCGGCGGTCACCGATTACTGGCCGGCGATCGGGTTCAACACGTGGTGGGGCCTGATCCTGCTCTACCTGGGCGGCGCGCTGGGCGTGAACACCTGGCTGATGAAGGGTTTCTTCGACACCGTGCCGCGCGAGCTCGACGAGTCGGCCACGATGGACGGCGCCACCCACCCGCAAGTGTTCTTCCGCATCCTGTTGCCGCTGGTCGCGCCGATCCTGGCCGTCACCGCGCTGCTCGCGTTCATCGGCACGATCAACGAGTTCCTGATCGCCAACGTGTTCCTGACCGACGCCGGCGCCAAGACCCTGCCGGTCGGGTTGACGGGTCTGGTGGCCGGGGAGCGCAACGCCAACTTCGGCATGTTCTGCGCGGGCACGCTGCTCACCGCTGTCCCCACCGTGCTGGTGTTCCAGCTGCTGCAGCGCTACATCACCGACGGGCTCACGGCCGGGGCGGTCAAGGGATGAACCCGCGCCCGCATCACGACGGCAGCGAGCTGTACGTCAGCGATCCCGCGCCGGCGCTCGGCGACACGGTCACCGTGTTCGTCCGGGTGCCGCGCGGGACCGGCGTGGCGCGCGTGCACCTGCGCTCGGTCCGTGACGGCGAGCCGGTCTTCACCTCGGCAACGGTCGACCGTAAGGACGGCGGCGACACCTGGTGGCGCGCCGAGCTGACCGCGCACAACCCGATCACCAGTTACCGCTTCCTGCTCGGCGCCACGAGCGGGGTGCGGTGGCTGACCGCGTACGGGGTCACCAACCACGACGTCCCCGACAGCACCGACTTTCGTCTGGTGGCGCAGCCGCCCGCCCCGCGATGGGCGCGCGACGCCGTCATCTATCAGATCTTCCCCGACCGGTACGCCCGTTCGCCCGCCGCCGATCTGCGTGAGACCCCGGACTGGGCGATCCGCGCGGCGTCCTGGGACGAGCCCGTCGAACCCGGCCCCGATGCCACGCGCGTGCTCTACGGCGGCGACCTCGACGGCATCGCGCGGCGGCTCGACCATGTGACCGCGTTGGGCGCCAACACGATCTATCTGACCCCGTTCTTCCCGGCGCGATCCAACCACCGGTACGACGCGGCCGGGTTCGACCGGGTCGACCCGCTGCTCGGCGGCGACCGCGCCCTCGAGCGCCTGTCCGCGGCGGCCCGCGAGCGCGGCGTACGGCTGATCGGCGACCTCACCACCAACCACACCGGGGACGCGCACCCGTGGTTCGCCGCGCGGCCCGAGTTCTACTACCCCGGCGTGTTCTGGCTCGGCGTGCCCAGCCTGCCCAAGCTGAACTGGGCCGACCCGGGCCTGCGACATGAGTTCCGCGCGATCGCGCAGCAGTGGCTGTCCGAGCCGTACGGGCTCTCGGGCTGGCGCGTCGACGTCGCCAACATGACCGGCCGGCACGGCGCCGACGACCTGAATCACGAGGTGGCCGCGCTGCTGCGGGGGGCCGTCCTCGACGGCTTGCTGATTGCCGAGCACGGCCACGACGCGACCGGTGACCTCGACCGCGACGGCTGGCACGGCACGATGAACTACGCGGGGTTCACCCGTCCGGTGTGGAGCTGGCTGCGCGCCGAGACGGTTCCGTTCGACGGTTTCCTCGGCAACCCCGAGGAGCTTCCCGTACGCGATGCGAGCGCTCTCGTGGCCACCATGTCGGCGTTCGCCGCGCAGATGTCGTGGCGTTCGTGGGAGGCGTCCTGGCAGCTGCTCGGATCGCACGACACGGCCCGTATCCGTACGGTGGTCGGCGACGCCGGACGGCAGCACGTGGCCGCGGGGTTGTTGTGCACGCTGCCCGGCACGCCGATGGTGTTCGCGGGCGACGAGATCGGGCTGACCGGCGGGGGCAACGAGTCAGCCCGGGCGCCGATGCCGTGGGATCGCCCGGACAACTGGGACAACACGACACTGGGCCGCTATCGCGACCTGATCGCGCTGCGAAAGGGCGCGCCGGCGTTGACCCGTGGCGGGCTGCGCTGGATACACGCCGAAGGCGACGTCCTGGCGTTCCTGCGCGAGAGCGCCGCACAGAGCGTGCTCGTGCTGGCCGTGCGGGGCGGCGACACCAAGATCAGGCTGACCGGTCTGCCTCCCGACACCACCCTGGAAAGCCTTTACGGCGGCGCCACGCCGCTGCACATTGAATCCGATGGTTCCACCGTCATCGATGTCTCGGGCCCGGCCGTCCAGGTCTGGGACCTCCCGTAGAAGGGGACATAGTGGTCTCTCGAAGCCGGCGGCTCCTCGCCGCCGCCATAACCCTGACACTGCCTTTCCTCATAGCCGTTCCCGCGCGGGCCACTCTTGCGGCTGCCCCCAAGGCCCCGGCCGACGCCGTCATCGCGCAGTGGGGCGCCGACAAGCCGGGCGACAACGAGCAGTACTACTTCGTGCTGCCCGACCGGTTCGCCAACGGCGACAAGGCCAACGACAAGGGCGGCCTCAAGGGTGACCGGCTCGCCACCGGCCTCGACCTGGCCGACAAGGGCTTCTATCACGGCGGCGACCTGGCCGGCGTGATCAACAAGCTCGACTACATCCAGGGGCTCGGCACCACGGCGATCTGGCTCGCGCCGGTCTTCAAGAACCGGCCCGTGCAGGGCAGCGGCGACGACGTCTCGGCCGGCTACCACGGCTACTGGATCACCGACTTCACCCAGGTCGACCCGCACTTCGGCACCAACGCCGAGCTCAAGAAGCTGGTCGAGAAGGCCCACAAGCGCGGCATGAAGGTCTTCCTCGACATCATCGCCAACCACACCGCCGACGTGATCCGTTACGCCGAGGCCAAGTACGACTACATCGACAAGGCGACCAGCCCGTACGAGGATGCGCAGGGCCGCCCGTTCGACGACCGCGGCGCCGAGTTCCCGAAGGTGTCGACGGCCTCCTTCCCCTACACGCCGGTCTTCCCGAGCGCGGCCGACAAGACGGTCAAGAAGCCGGCCTGGCTCAACGACCCGACGATGTACCACAACCGCGGCAACTCCACCTTCGCCGGTGAGAACAGCGAGTACGGCGACTTCTTCGGCCTCGACGACCTGTGGACCGAGCGGCCCGAGGTGGTGCGCGGGCTCACCGACATCTACGCGTACTGGATCGGCGCCACCGGCATCGACGGGTACCGTCTCGACACCGTCAAGCACGTCGACCTCGGCTTCTGGCCGCAGTTCGCCGCGGGCATCGAGAAGGCCGCGGCGCGCGCCGGCAAGAAGGACTTCTTCATGTTCGGCGAGGTCTACAGCGCCGACCAGGAGGTCGAATCGACGTACGTACGCCGGGGCGGCCTGCCCGCCACCCTGGACTTCTCGTTCCAGGAGGCGGCGAAGGGCTTCGTGGCCGGCAACGGCTCGGCGCGGGCCCTGGCCGACCTGTACGCCAAGGACGACCTCTACACCGCGCGGAACACCGACGCCGGGCGGTTGCCGACCTTCCTCGGCAACCACGACATGGGCCGGATCGGCTCGTTCCTGAAGGGCGACGACGCCCTGCGCCGCGACCAGCTCGCGCACGAGCTGATGTTCCTGACCCGCGGGCAGCCGGTCGTCTACTCCGGCGACGAGCAGGGCTTCACCGGGCCGGGCGGCGACAAGGACGCGCGGCAGGACATGTTCGCCTCGCGCACCGCCGACTACCTCGACGACGACCTGATCGGCACCGACCGCACGCACGCGGTCGACAACTACAACACCGCGCACCCGATCTATCGCACGATCGCCTCGCTGGGCGCGCTGCGCAAGGCCCACCCGGCGCTGCGGGGCGGGGTGCAGGTGACCCGGCACGCGGCCGAGGGGGCGGGCGTGTTCGCGGCTTCCCGGATCGACCGGGGTCAGCGGGTCGAGTACGTGGTGGCGGCCAACAGCGCGACCACCGCGCAGACCGTCACCCTCGACACGTGGACGCCGTCGGCGCGGTTCCGTGGCGTCTATGGCACTTCGGACGTTTCGCCGTCAACCCCTGACGGCAAGCTGACCATCACCGTGCCGCCGCTGTCGGCAGTGGCACTCCGCGCGGACAAATCGGTCCCAACGCCGAGTGCGGGTCCGGGCGCGGAGTTCACCTCCCCGACGGACGCCCTGGTGCCCACGCGCGCGAAACTGGCAGTGAAGACCACCGGCGACCCCCTCGCCACGGTCACCTTCGCGGCGCAGGTCGGCGACGGTCCCTGGCAGCTCGTCGGCTCGGGCGCCGGCTCGGCCCACCACGACCTGACCGGGCTCGCGGGCGGCGCCACCGTGCGCTACAAGGCGGTCGTCCGCGACAGCAAGGGCAGGCTGGCGTCGGCCACCACTTCGATCAAGGTCGGTACGCCCGTCACGACCACCAGCCCGGACTACGCGGTGGTGCACTACCAGCGTCCGGCCGGCGGCTACGACGACTACGGGCTTTACGTGTTCGGGGACGTCGACCCGTCGATGACGACGACGTGGCCCGCCGGGCAGCCGTTCGTCGGCGAGGACGCGTACGGGAAATTCGCCCTGGTGAAGCTGGCCCCGAACGCCAAGAACGTCGGGTTCGTCGTGGTCGGCAAGGACGGGGTCAAGGACGTCGACGCAGATCGCTTCTTCGACCCGTCGCAGCACGGCGAGATCTGGATCGAGCAGGGCGATGCCGGGATCGTCACCACGCCGCCCAGCGTCGAACAGGACCCGAACTCGGCGATCATCCACTATCGACGCGCCGACGCGGACGGATGGGGGCTGCACGTCTGGGACGGCGCCGCCAACCCGACCGACTGGGCCGCCCCGATGCCCCCCACCGGAACCGACTCGTTCGGCCCGTACTGGAGAGTGCCGCTCGCGGCCGGGGCCACCGCGCTGAAATACATCCTGCACAAGGGCGACGACAAGGACCTGCCCGACGACCAGCAGCTCACGTTCGCCGAGGGCGGCCGCGAGATCTGGTTGCTGGCCGGGACCTCGCCGCGGGTGGCGCCGGTGGTGAAGAAGACCGGCTCCGGCGGCGTGATCGACGTGACCAAGTCGTCGGCCGTCTGGCTCGACCGGGGCACGATCGCCTTCAAGCCCGGTGGCTCGACCGACGGCAAGGTCTACGACCTGGTGTACGCGCCCGGCGGCATCACCAACGACGTGACCGGCGACTCCGTACGCCTGACGGTCCGGCCCGGCGGCCTCACCACCGCGCAGCGGGCCCGGTTCCCGCACCTCTGGCAGTACGACGCGTTCCAGCTCCCCAAGGGGGTGAACGTCAAGGACGTGCTGCGCGGGCAGGTCGTGCTCACCGAACGGGACGCGGCCGGCGAACTGCTGGCGGCCACCGGAGTGCAACTCGCGGGGGTGCTCGACGACGTCTACGCGGCCGCGGCGGCCGACGCCCAGCTGGGTCCGGTCGGCACCACGCTCTCGGTGTGGGCGCCCACGGCCCGTACGGTGGAACTGCAGCTCTTCGACACGCCGGCAGCCCAGCCCTCGACCGTGGCGATGCGCCGTGACGACCGCACGGGAATCTGGTCCGTCCGCGGCCCGGCGTCGTGGAAGGGCAAGTACTACACGTATCGGGTCACCGCCTGGCAGCCCGCCGCGCAGAAGCAGGTCACGGCCGCGGTCACCGACCCGTACGCGCTGGGTCTTTCCACCGATTCGAAGCTGAGCCGGATCGTCGACCTGGCCGACCCGGCGCTCGCGCCCGCGGGATGGTCGTCGCTGCGCAAGCCGCCCCCGGTGCCGAACGCGAAGATCCAGATCTCCGAGCTGTCGGTGCGGGACTTCTCGATCGCCGACCAGACCGTCCCGGCGGCGCGGCGCGGCACGTATCTGGCCTTCACCGAGGCCGCCGGCGACGGCATGAAGCACCTGAAGGCGCTGGCCGGCGCCGGAGTCACGCACCTGCACCTGCTGCCGGCGTTCGACTTCGCGACCATCCCCGAGAAGCGCGCCGACCAGAAGACGCCGGCGTGCGACCTGCCCGCGCTGCCTCCGGACTCTGAGGAACAGCAGAAGTGCGTGGCCGCGGTGGCCGCCGAGGACGGCTACAACTGGGGTTACGACCCGCTGCACTACACGGTGCCCGAGGGCGGGTACGCGGTCGAACCCGATCAGCGGACCAGGGAGTTCCGGCAGATGGTGGCCGGGGTCAACAAGGCCGGGCTGCGCGTGGTGATGGACGTCGTCTACAACCACACGTCGGCCGCCGGCACCGATGCCAAGTCGGTGCTCGACCAGATCGTGCCCGGGTACTACCAGCGGTTGCTCGCCGACGGCACGATCGCGAACTCCACCTGCTGCGCCAACACCGCGCCGGAGAACGCGATGATGGGCAAGCTGGTCGTCGACTCGGTCGTGACCTGGGCGCGGGCGTACAAGGTGGACGGTTTCCGCTTCGACCTCATGGGCCACCACCCCAAGGCCAACATCCTGGCCGTACGGGCGGCGCTGAACCGGCTGACGGTCGCGCGCGACGGCGTCGACGGCAAGGCGATCAACCTGTACGGCGAGGGGTGGGACTTCGGCGAGGTGGCCGGGGACGCGCGCTTCGAGCAGGCCACGCAGGCCAACATGGCCGGTACGGGGATTGCCACCTTCAACGATCGGCTGCGGGACGCCGTACGGGGTGGAGGGCCGTTCGACGAGAACCCTCGGGTTCAGGGCTTCGCCACTGGGCTGTTGTCGGCGTCGAACGGCGACCCGGTCAACGGGGACCCGGCTGCCCAGCAGGCGCGGCTGCTGCATTACCAAGACCTGATCAAGGTGGGGCTGAGCGGGAACCTGGCTTCGTACCGGTTTGTGAACTCCGCCGGTGAGGCCGTCACCGGGGCGGAGGTGGACTACAACGGCTCGCCGGCCGGTTACACGGCGGCGCCGGGGGAGGCGATCACCTACGTCGACGCGCATGACAACGAGATCCTGTACGACGCCATGGCTTTCAAGTTGCCTGCCGCTACGGCGTCGGTGGAGCGGGCGCGGGCTCAGTCGGTGGCGTTGGGATTCACCGCTCTGGGGCAGGGGGCCGGGTTCGTCACCACCGGGTCCGAGCGGTTGCGGTCGAAGTCGCTGGATCGCAATTCGTACAACTCGGGGGATTGGTTCAACCAGATCATCTGGGATTGCGCTGCCGGCAACGGGTTCGGCCGCGGGTTGCCGCCCGCCGCTGACAACTCGGGCAAGTGGCCATATGCGCGGCCGTTGCTGGCGTCGCCTGCGCTCGTGCCGTCGTGTGCTGATGTGGCGCTGGCCGACACCCGCTACCAGGAACTGCTGAAGATCCGCGGCTCGTCGCCGGTCTTCGGCCTGCCGACCGCCGCCGAGGTGCAGAAGAGGCTGTCGTTCCCGCTCTCCGGAGCGGCCGAGACCCCGGGGGTCGTCACCATGACCCTGGACGGACGGGAAATCGACCGCACCTGGAAGTCGGTGACGGTGGTGTTCAACGGCACCTCGGCGGCCACCACCCAGACCGTCAAGCCGCTCGCGGGCCGGACGGTCGCTCTCCACCCGATCCAGCGCGACTCCGCCGACCCGCTGGTTCGCACGGCTTCGTTCGCAAAGGAAACCGGGACCTTCACGGTGCCGGCCCGGACCGTGGCTGTGTTCGTGCAGAGCTAGCCGGACCGTCTGAACGGGCGGCCGTGGATGACGTCCGCGGCCGCCCGCGTCGAGAATGCATCGCAGCGAGCCCATGAAAGCATTACCGGGATACCCCGGGAGCTCGTCGATTCTCGGGATTGGGTAATGTACGTGCGCGGTCCAAGTTGCGGTCTCGCGCGACCGGAATCTTCCATTCGCGGGTCCGGGGCGGCACCGGCCGCTACCGTTGTTTCGGCGCGAACGCATCTGCGGCGAGCCGATCCACAGGCGATCAGACAGTCGAGGAGCGTTCGTGCTCTCAGGGCAGTTCACCGCGGCCGGAAATGAGTGGCGGCGTAGCCGGTCATGCGTCGGCGAGGGGCATTGTGTCGAAGTTTCGACCGCTGACGGTGGCGCCCGGATTCGGATGCGAAACTCGACCGCGCCGGAGACCGTGCTGGTTTTCGACGTGGCGGAATGGCGTGACTTCCTGGACGCGATCAAAACCGGCGAGCTGCCGCTCACTCACTGATCGTCATGGCTGAGCAGGTCGCCGCGGGTCGGCCGGCAGAATTCGCGGGCCCGTGACGGCGGGCCGGCCCGCAAGGCCCGCAGATACTCATCGTTGACCAGATCGCGGAAGTGTTCCCGACGACGGCGCCCACTTTTGCGCTGTTGCCACTCGTTGTGTTTCTCCCAGAACATCCGGGGAACCTCGGAGTCAAAGAAGCTTCGAAGGTATTGGCGCACCTGCGTCTCGCCGAGGACGCCCAGATCGTAGAGTCGTGCCCAGTTCTTGATGACCTTGCTGCAGTAGTAGAAGAGGTCTTCGTCGACGCCGTCAGGTGCGACTCGCGCACCCCAGCATTGACGATACTGAGGATTTTCCATTGCCAGCAGTACCAATTCCTCGGCGAAGTCGGCAGCTGCGTCCCGCCGCATCTGCCGCAGCTGACGATACTGCAGGAGAATAGACGCCGCGACGACGAAGAGGGCGGCGCAAGCAACCATCGCGGACGCACCGCCGTAGGCTTGCCCGACGTCGGCGATCACCGAGTAGTCCTTGTCGTCGTAGAGTCGCCGCATGAACGCGGGAGAGACGATCACGCCGATGGTAGCGCCGGCGAATACGATCAATGTGAGCGCGGGCACAAGCATCTGCAGAATTCTTCGCGCAGGCGTTGACGCCTGGAGTTCACCGGCCATCATCCGAACTCCTCAGTTGCTACTGCCGTCATTATGACGGAAGGTGCAACGTTCTCGCGCAACTCATTCATCCGTGCCAGAAAGGAACCAAGCAATCCGCCATCATGCATTCCGCTATGTAGCAAATCGCTGGTTGGCGATGTGCGGGGCACGCGGCAAGAAGACGCTGCTCAATTAGATCACGAAGGTGATCCGCGTCGCACGAGCGACACTCGGCGACCCGCCACCGCCCGCGATTCCGAAGACTGCCATTTCGGTCAGCCGACGGTGACGCTTTCCCGCTCCTGAGCGGGCTGGTCGGACGGGCGGCGGATGCGGCCCGCGACGCCGAGCGCGACGGCGACGAGGATCGCCGTGCCCGAGACGACGCCGACGAGCGTGGTGGGCAGGTCGAACAGTTTCAGGGCGCTGGCCAGCAGCACGATCACGAGGGCGGCCCGCACCAGCCCGGCCGGGGCCCGCGACGAGACCCGCGAGCCGATCAGCACCCCCGGGATCGAACCGACCAGCACGGCGGCGGCCAGATCGAGGTGCAGGTCGCCGAAGAAGGCGTGGCCCAGCGCCGCCGCGGTGACCAGCGGAACGGCCTGCACCAGATCGGTGCCGACCAGGCTGTTGGCGCGCAGCGCCGGATACATGGCCAGCAGCGCCACGATGATCAGCGACCCCGAGCCGACCGATGTCAGCCCGACGATCAGGCCGCCCATCGCCCCGAGCAGGGCGGTCGGCAGCGGCTTGACCGTGATCCGGCCGTCCGGTTCGCCCTTCCTGCGGCTCGCCCAGGCCTTGAGCAGCAGCCCGCCCGCGGCCAGCAGCAGGGCGACACCCAGGGCGACCCGGATGGTGTGCTGCATCGACTCGTCGTCGCCGAGCAACCGCAACAGCAGCACCCCGAGGAACGCGCTGGGCACGCTGCCCGCGCACAGCCACCGCACCAGCGACCAGTTCACCGTGCCCCGCCGGGCGTGCACCCAGCCCCCGAACGGCTTCATCACCGCGCCGGCGGCAAGATCGCTCGAGACCGCGGCCACCGGCGGCACACCGAAGAACAGCACCAGAATGGGTGTCATGAGGGCGCCGCCGCCCATGCCGGTCAGCCCGACGACGATGCCGACACCGAGCCCGGCCAGCGCGAGGGTCCAATCCACCGGACGAGTCTGAAAGACCATCCCCTTCCTTGTCCACTAAATCAGTGGACTTTGTCGAGATTCCCACCTGATGGGTCGGCGACCGTGATCCGACGGGTGGGCCCGCCCGGGGTGGGTAAGTCACCGGACATGGAACAGCTGCAGTGGCTCGCCGTGGTCCGGCACGGCCAGAGCACCGGAAACGTCACCGCCCAGGACGCCGAGACCGGCGGCGCGGAAGAGATCGACATCCCCGAGCGCGACGTCGACGTGCCGCTGTCCGACCTGGGCCGGGAGCAGGCCGAGGCGGTCGGCGCCTTCCTCGCGAAACAACCCGACGACGAACGCCCCGGAATCGCGATCGTCTCGCCGTACCTGCGTGCCCGCCGGACCGCCGAGCTCGCGCTGGCCGGCACCGGCATCCGGGCCGTCGTCGACGAGCGTCTGCGCGACCGCGAGCTGGGAATCCTCGACCTGCTGACCGCGTACGGCGTGCAGCAGCGGCTGCCCGGCGAGGCGCGCCGCCGGGCCCGGCTGGGCAAGTTCTACTACCGGCCGCCGGGCGGCGAGTCCTGGGCCGACGTTCTGCTGCGCCTGCGCGCGCTGCTGCGGGAGCTGCGCGAGGACCACCCGGACGGCCGGGTCGTGCTGTTCGGCCACGAGGCGATCGTGCTGCTCGTCCGTTATCTGGCCGAAGGGCTCAGTGAGGCCGAGCTGATGGCTGTCGCGCACGACACCGCCGTCGCGAACTGCTCGATCAGCAGCTGGCGCCGGCAGGACGGCGAGCTGCGGCCCGAGCTGTTCAACTCGGTCGAGCATCTGCACCGCGACGGCACACCGCCGACCAAGCAGGAGGACGTCGATGCCAAGGTCGACTGACGAAACCGTCATCACGCCGGCCGTGCTGCGGGACTGGCCGCTGCCCGACCCCGGGAACAGCAAGGAGTCGCGCGGCACGGTCCTGGTTGTCGGCGGTTCCAAGTTCAACCCGGGCGCGGTGCTGCTGGCGGGCGTGGCAGCGCTGCGGGCCGGGGCGGGACGGCTGCAGCTGGCCGTCGCCGAGGAGTCCGCGGTGGCGATGAGCATCGCGGTGCCCGAGGCCAAGGTGATCGGCCTGCCCGACGGCGACGAGCTGACCGCGCTGGCCTCGAGCGCCGACGTGATCGCCCTCGGTCCCGGCCTCGACGACATCGACAAGACCACCGAGCTCATGCGTACGGTGCTGGGCGCGGCCGGCGAGGACACGGCGGTGGTGCTCGACGCGTACGCCCTGGGCGCGCTCAGCAAGGACGCAAACCTGCTCCGCCAGCGCCGCACCGTCCTGACCCCCAACTTCACCGAGGCCGAACACCTGCTGGGCCGCTCACCGGACGGCGACGACCCGGCCGCGGTCGCCGCCGAGCTGGCCGCGCGCTACCGGGCCGTGGTCTCCCTGTACGGCCACATCGCCACCCCCGACGGCCATCACTGGTCCGAACAGAGCGGCGACGCCGGCCTCGGCACCTCAGGCAGCGGCGACACCCGCGCCGGAGTCGTCGCAGGCCTCCTCGGCCGCGGCGCCGACCCGGCCCAGGCCGCCTGCTGGGGCGCCTACGCCCACGCGGTGAGCGGCCAGCGCCTGATGCTCCGCCACGGCCGCACCGGTTTCCTGGCCCGCGAGCTCGTCGACGAGATCGCCGGCACGATAGCCATGATCTGACCCCGCTCGACGGCCCAGCGTGCGCCTCCGCCTCGGGCCCGCGGTGCTGGGCCCAGAGCCGCCCCCTCGCCCTCCGGCTGACCCTCACGCCGGGGTCCCCGCCCGCCCTACTCGGCAACGGCCCTTCTCGGGAATCGCCGCCCAACTTCCCCGCCCCATTCCCTTCCCAGCCTGCCCACGTAGGTTCCTAGATCGTTGACCGGAAATTCGGTGCTGGTGGAGACACGCACGGCCGGGTTCGTGACGTAAAGACGAAGAGTGTCCATGATCGGCGTTGCTTACCCGAACGTCGAACCTCACAAGGAAGCCGTGTTGGACGCCGACCTGGACACTCTTCTGATCGCACTGTACGTGGAACTCGACGACCGGATCATCCCGGCCTCACGCCCCCGCCGGGCCCGGCGGGGACCTGGCAGGCCACCGCTGGTCACCGACGCGGAACTGTGCTGCCTGGCGGTGGCGCAGGTTCTGCTGCGCTACAACGACGAACACCACTGGCTACGTGCCGCGCCGGGCAGGGTCGGGCATTTGTTCCCCCGCCTGTTGAGCCAAAGCGAATACAACGAACGCCTCAAGAACGCAGCCGACCTGTTCGAAGCAGCCCTGCGCTGGCTCGCCGGGCGGACACCGGGCAGCGCCGAACCGCTGCGCCTGATGGACGCCACACCGATCGGGTGCGGGCAGTCCAAGACCACCGCGCAACGCTCGGATCTGTTCGGCTACGCCGGCTACGGCTACGAATCAGCGCACTCCCGCTGGTACTGGGGCACGAAACTGTTGCTGATCACCACCCCGGACGGCACGGTCACCGGGTTCAGCCTGGCGAACCCGAAACTGGCCGGCGAACGCGAACAGACCCGCCAGACCCTGACCCGCCAGCCGATCAACCGGCCCGAACCCGGCAGCATCATCGTCACCGACAAGGGCCTCTCCGGCGCCGACGTCGAAGAATTCCTCGACGACCTGGACCTGACCCTGGTACGCCCGGCCCGCCGGGACGAGAAAACCCCGCGCCCGTTCCCGAACTGGCTGCGCCAACGCATCGAAGCGATCATCTGGACCCTGAAAAACCAGCTCGGCCTCGAACACCACAACGCGCGTGTCCCCGCCGGACTCTGGACCCGCGTCCTGCAACGCCTCCTCGCCCTCAACGCCGTGATCTGGCACAACTGGACCATCGACGCACCGGTCAAACGCTCACTAATCGCCTACGACCACTAACCCCGCCACCAGCACACAATTTCCGGTCAACGATCTAGGACGCCGGTGCCCGCTGGTTTGCGCCGCTTGCCCGGGCTGGCTTAACCCGATTCCCCTAGGTTCCTAGGACGCCTTCGCGTCGGGCCGATCGGCTGGTCGTGCTCCGGCCGCGGGGCGGGGCCGCGTTCTGCGTCACAATCGTCGGTGGAGATCGCCAGGGTGGAGCGGGAGGCGTAGTGTACGAAACAGTTTCGTTTCGCAAAGCAGGCCGGATCGGGGGTTGTCATGGTTGAGCAGGCGCGAACCGCCTCGCCGGCTGTGCGGTCCCGGCGCCTCGACAGCGAGCGTGAGCAGGCGATCCTGCGCGCCGCGTACGAGTTGCTGAGCGAGACGGGCTATCAGGGGCTGCGGGTGGACGCGGTGGCCGCCCGGGCCCAGGCGAGCAAGGCGACCCTCTATCGGCATTGGCCCACCAAGGCCGAGCTGGTCACTGACGCCGTCCGGACGTGCAAGGCAGCCGAGGCGCCGCTGCCCGACACCGGGTCGCTCCGCGGCGACCTGCTGGCGTGGTTCGACGACATGGCCTGCATGATCAGGAGCGAGGAAGGCCCCCTCCTGGCCGGCCTGTTCATGGCCCTGCACACCGATCCGGAGCTCGCCGCGCAACTGCGCCGGATGCGTGAGTCCAAGATCCCGTTCGCGGAAACCATCTGCGCGCGGGGGGAGGCTCGTGGCGAGTTACGTCCCGGCTACGACACCAAGCTGATCGACGAGATCGTGCCGGCCGTGATCTTCATGCGTGGCTTCGCACTCGGCGAGTCTGTCGACCAGCCGTACCTCGAGCACCTCGTCGACGACATCATTCTGCCCCTGCTAAGACGCTGACCCCGTACGCCCGATCGACGCCCCGTCGCTGACGAGGGTGGATCTCCGCATGCCCTGAATTGGGGGACCCCTTCATGTCCATCTCGACCTCCGACGCCTCGACTCCGCCGGATATGTCGCCCAAACCACGAAACAGGTGGTTGGCGCTGACCGTTATCGCGGTCTCCCAGCTGCTTATCGTGCTTGACGCCACGATCGTCAACATCGCCCTGCCGACGGCCCAGACCGCGCTCAACATCAGCGACGCCGACCGGCAGTGGATGATCACGGCGTACACCCTGGCCTTCGGTGGCCTGTTGCTGCTCGGCGGCCGGATCGCCGACTTCACCGGGCGCAAGCGGGCGTTCATCATCGGCCTGCTCGGCTTCGCCGCCGCGTCGGCGCTGGGCGGCCTCGCCACCAACGCCGAGACGCTGTTCGCGGCCCGCGCTCTGCAGGGCGCGTTCGGCGCGCTCATGGCCCCGGCCGCGTTGTCGCTGCTCACGGTCACGTTCACCGAGCCGCGCGAGCGGGCCCGGGCGTTCGGCGTCTACGGCGCCATCGCCGGTGGTGGCGGCGCCGTCGGCCTGCTGCTGGGCGGGCTGCTCACCGAGTACGCCTCCTGGCGCTGGACCCTGCTGGTCAGCACCCCCATCGCGATCGTGGCCGCGCTGGCCGCCGTCCGCTTCGTCGGCGAGAGCCGCGCCGAGGGCAACACCCGGTACGACCTGCCCGGCGCCCTCACCTCCACGGCCGGCCTGGTCGCGCTGGTGTACGGCTTCACCAAGGCCAGCGAGGACGGCTGGGGCTCGCCCGTCACCGTCGCCTGGCTGATCGGGGCCGGTCTGCTGCTGGTCTTGTTCGTCGTGATCGAGCTGCGCAGCTCGCACCCGCTGCTGCCGATGCGCGTCATCCTCGACCGTAACCGCGGGGGAGCGTACGTCGCGGCTCTGCTGATCGGCTCCGGCCTGTTCGGCGTCTTCCTCTTCCTCACCTTCTACCTGCAGCAGACCCTCGGCTACTCGGCCCTGATGACCGGCGTCGCGTTCCTGCCGTTCACCCTCGGCATCATCGCCGGCGCCGGGTTCTCGGCCCAGGTGCAGACCCGGGTCGGCCCGCGGCTGCTGATGTTCGGCGGCCTGCTGCTCTCGACGATCGGCATGGTCATGCTGACCCGCATCGGCGTCGACACCGGCTTCTGGACGCACGTCTTCCCGGCCGAACTGGTGATCAGCTTCGGCATGGGCGTGACGTTCGGGCCCATGTCCAACACGGCTCTTGTCGGCGTGGCCAACCACGACGCCGGGGTGGCCAGCGCGCTGATCAACACGACCCAGCAGATCGGCGGCTCGCTGGGCACGGCCCTGCTCAACACCATCTTCACCTCGGCCGTTGCCGGTTACCTGGCCGACCACCGCGCCGAGATCACCAGCCCCGACCAGGTTCCGGCCCTGCAGGCGGTGGCGACGGTCCACAGCTACACCGTCGCCTTCTGGGTCAGCGCGGCCCTGATCGGCCTGGCCGCCCTGGTCGCGGTGATCCTGGTGCGCGCCGGCCGCGAAGAGGTCGCCGCGAACGAGGGCGTCCCGGTCGGCGTCTGACCTGCCGTACGGTCTGCCGCGCGGTCAACGGTGACCGCGCGGCAGCCGTACGGGCTGGTCCTGAAACGCCTCTGCCGCGGGGCCGGCGGTCAATCCTGGGTGCGCGGCAGACGCACAACGACTTTTGTGCCCGCCTGCTCCTGCGACGACAGCGTGATCGAGCCCCGGTGGCGTTCCACGACCACGCGGCTGAGCGCAAGCCCGAGCCCGGCACCGGGAATGCCGGTGTGCCGGGCGTTGCCGCCGCGATACAGCCTCCGGAAGAGCCGGGCCTGCTCGGAAGGCGCCACCCCCAGGCCCTGGTCGACGATCGTCAGCACCGCCAGCTCGCCGTGCTCGTCGTCGAGCGAGACCGTCACCGTCGAATCGGGGCGGCTGAACTTGATCGCGTTGCTGAGCAGCGCGTCCACCACCTGCCGCAGCCGCCCGCCGTCCCCGTCCACGACCAGCTCCGGGGGCAGCTCGGCCTCGACCGTGATCCGCCGGTGCTGCGTGCTCGCCGTCTGGGCCTCGATCACGCCGGCCACCACCTCGGCGAGGTCGACCGGCTCGATCACCAGCCGGGCGTGCCCGGACTCCAGCGCGGCCAGGTCCAGCAACTTCTCGACCAGGTCCCGCAGCCGGGCGTTGTTGCGCTGCACCACGTCGAGCAGCTCGCGCACCTCGCCCAGCAAGACGTCGTCGGGGGACTCGGCGATCAGATCCACGTACGCCCCGATCGAGGTCAGCGGCGTGCGCAGCTCGTGCCCGACCAGCGAGATGTACTCGTCGGTGGCCGCCGCCAGATGCAGGGCCAGCACCTCCGCCCGGCGCTGCTCCAAGAAGGTCCCGATGAGCGCGGCCAGCCCGGTCAGCAGCACAGCGAGGGCGGGGTCGGGCTCCTGCCGGGCGTACGTGAAAAAGGTCATCACCCCGATCACCCGGTCGCCGCCGTGCACCGGCACCGCCCCGGCCGCCGTGAAGGCGCTCTCGGACACCATCGTGGGCAGCACCGGCGACTCGGGCGAGTGCAGGTCGGGCACCCAGATCAGCTCGGCCCTCTCCCAGCACCGGCCGGCCAGCCCCACCCCGCGGGCGAAACTCACCGGCGTCGGCAGCGGACACTCCCCCGGGGCGGTGTAGCAGCCCGCCGGGCGCAGCAGGTCGGTGATCTCATCGACCAGCCACAGCCGCAGGTACGGCCACCCGAGCGTCTCGCCGATCGCGCACAGGATCCGGTCGGCGGCGTCCGAGGCGTCCTGGAAGTCGGCCAGCACCTTGAGCACCTGGTTCTCGCAGTCCTGGTACTGCTGGGTGCGATGCTGGGTCGTCACGTCGTGCATCGCCGACACCGCCCCGCTAATGGTGCCGTCCTTGTCCCGTACGGGGGTCGCGTTGACGGCGAACCAGCGGGGCCGGCCCGAATCGTCGTGGGCCAGGACCTCGGCCTGCTTGACGTGCTCGCCGGCCAGCGCCCGGGACAGGGCCCGCTCGTGGGTACGCAGGGGAGTGCCGTCCTCGCGCAGGATCGCGAACCGATGGTCGTCCGGGGCCTCGGGCACGTCGCCGACGCCGTCCGTGGTGAACATGCGCATCGCCTGGTTCACCAGCACCACCCGGCCGTGCCGGTCACACGCGGCCACCCCGGCCTCGAGACAGTCGAGCAGCGCCTCCAGGAAGGCCGGATCGCTGGGCACGATGTCCGGCTCGGCCGCGCGCGTCGGAACGGCGTCGAGGTGGGTGCGCAGCGCCGCGGTCAGCTCGGGCACCCCGAACGGCTTGCCGATCACCGCCAGCGCGCCGGTCGCGGCCAGCCGGGGGTCGCCGGGCAGCAGGTAGGCGGTGATCAGCACGACCGGTGTGGCGGCCACCCGCTGGTCGTCGCGGACCGCACGGCACAGTTCCAGCCCGTCCAGGTGCGGCATGTCGATGTCGGCGACCAGCAGGTCGGGCCGCCGGTCGAGGACCGCTCGGAGCGCCTCCCGGCCGTCACCGGCGACGACCACCTCGTGCCCGAGCCGGCGCACCACCTCAGCGATCACTCGCTGGTGATCGGGGTTGTCCTCGGCCACCACCACAACAGCCACGCGTGCCAGGCTAGGGTGGTCGTTACACGGCGCGAGCGGCTTTGGCCGATGATCCCCGCTTCGTGGCGCCTTGGCCCCTTCCGCTGCGTGACATCAGACTCTTCCGGCGGCCGGGCAGTGCGCTGCCGCCCCAACAGGGGTAGGTGAACAGAGTGCCGGTCAACAACGTCGGACTGAGGTCCGAGCGCGGGCCCGTCCTCGCCGCCGTGATGCTGTCCACCGCCCTGATCGCGATCGACTCCACCATCGTCGCGACCGCGGTGCCCTCGATCGTCAAGGACATCGGCGGCTTCACCGAGTTCCCCTGGCTGTTCTCGATCTATCTGCTGGCTCAGGCCGTGTCGGTGCCGGTCTACGGCAAGCTCAACGACCTGTTCGGCCGCAAACCGGTGATCCTCTGGGGCATCGCGCTGTTCCTGCTCGGCTCGATCCTGTGCGGCGCGGCCTGGAGCATGCTCTCGCTGATCATCTTCCGGGTGGTGCAGGGCCTCGGCGCCGGCGCGATCATGCCGACCACCATCACGATCGTCGGTGACCTTTACTCCGTACGGGAAAGAGCGAAGGTCCAGGGGTACGTGGCGAGCGTGTGGGGCGTCTCGTCGGTGATCGGCCCGACGCTGGGCGGCGTCTTCAGCGAGTGGGCCGACTGGCGCTGGATCTTCTTCATCAACATCCCGCTCTGCCTGCTCGCCGGCGCCATGATCATGCGGCGTTTCCACGAGCGGAAGCAGCGCGGCCGTCCCGTCATCGACTACCCGGGCGCCGCGCTGCTCACGGCCGGCCTGACCCTGGTGATCCTGGGCGTGCTCGAGGGCGGTCAGGCCTGGGCGTGGGCATCGCCGACCAGCCTGCTCGTCCTCGGCGGTGGCGTGGCGCTGCTCGTCGTGTTCGGTTTCGTCGAGCGTTCGGCCGCCGCCCCCGTGCTGCCGCTGTGGGTGTTCCGCCGCCGCTTGCTGGTGACCAGCGGCCAGCTCGCCATCGGCGTCGGCGCGATCCTGCTGGCGCTGAGCGCGTACGTGCCCGTTTTCGTGCAGGACGTGCTCGGTCACGGCCCGCTGGTGGCCGGTTTCGCCCTGGCCGCGCTCACCCTGGGCTGGCCCATCTCGGCGAGCCAGGCCGGCAAGGTCTACCTGAGGGTCGGTTTCCGGGTGTGCGCGCTGATCGGCGCCACCCTCGTGCTGATCGGCTCGTCGCTGTTGCTGCTGCTCGACGAGCAGTCGTCGGTCTTCACGGTCGGCGGGTTCTGCCTGTTCATCGGCCTCGGCATGGGCTTGACGGCGGCGCCGACCCTGATCGCCGCCCAGTCCAGCGTCGGCTGGTCCGACCGTGGCGTGGTCACAGCCAACAACATCTTTCTGCGTTCCCTGGGCAGCGCCCTCGGCGCGGCGGTCTTCGGCGCCATAGCCAACGCGACCATCGGTGGCGACGACGTCGACCCGGCCCGCCTCACCCTGGCCGTCCACCGCATCTTCATCGGCATGGTCCTGGTCGCGGTGGTGATGGTCGCGCTGGCCGCGTTGATCCCGCGCTCCGCCGACGCCGTCACCACACCGGAAAACCTCGACACCGCCCCGGACGACGCCCCCACATCCAGCCGTTGACGCATCGGCCGGTCGTCCGCAGTCGCAGACGCACCCCCCGGTGAACCGAGGGGTGCGTGTCGTTCGAGCTGGTCAGCCGGCCGTGTACGGGTTCCCCGTGCCCGGGACCTTGACACCCAGGCCCTTGCGCGCCTGCTCGGCCTTGCGGAACACGTCGACGATGTCGTACGCGATGCTCACGCCCGTCGTGAGCATGACGACGACCGAGATCCAGCCCTGCAGGTCGACGTCGGTGCCGTTGAAGCCGGTGAACGCCGGGTTGAAGAAGTTGTCGCTGCTCAGCAGATAGATGATCACGCCGCCGGTGACGAGGCTGAGTACGGCGTTGACCACCGCGACGGGGCGGGTCCAGCGGCCGAGGCGGTAGACCCAGAACACCCACAGGCCCTTGAGGACGATCAGCGCGATCAGCACGGGCCACCAGAAGGACCAGTTGGCCGGGTCGAGCAGCGGCTCCTCGGTGAAGGTGAACTGCTGCAGCACCAGGGCTCCGATCACCACAGCCGGCCACAGCAGGTTGGCCGCGAACTGCACCCGGGTGAGTGCCCCCGGCTCGTACCGGGGAAGGTCTTGCGGGGTCCACTGCCGGTTGAGGTCGGACTTGCCCGCGCCGGTGCGCTCGACGATCCAGAAGGTGAGCGTGACCCAGAAGGCCATGTGCGCGCCGACGTTGATGATCGTGCCGACCGCCGTGCCGATCACCTCGCCGAACCCGGCGTCGTCGGCCAGGACCTGCACAAAGGCAGTCACCAGGACGACGATCGGCAGCACGAGCGTGAGCAGCGCCGTCAGCGAGCGGCGCCAGACCGGGTAGAGCTCGGGCCCGATCAAATAGTTGGGCCGGCCGGCATAACTGTCGGCCAATCTGTCCGGATCACCCAGTTCGAGCAGCGTCTGCTCGATCGCGGTGTCACGCGGCTCGCCGGCCTCGACGCGGGCGTCCACCGCGTCCTCGATGGAGGCGCGCAACTCGCGGTCGATGTCGGCGCGCTGCTGCTCGGGCAGGCGGCGCAGGGCGGTGAGGACGTAGCGGTCGACGAGGTTCGCAGTCATGGCGCTCATTCCTTCGTGCGGGTGGCGGAGAGGTCGGTGATGGCCTCGTCGAGGCGGGCCCATTCGCCCCGCAGGGCCTCGGCGATCGCGTCGCCCTGCGGGGTGGTCGTGTAGAACTTGCGCGGCCGGGCCTCGTCGGTGTTCCACGAACTGGTCAGCAGTCCCTGGCTCTCGAGCCGGCGCAGCAGCGGGTAGAGCGTGTTGGCTTCGACTTCGAAACCGGCCTCGCTCAGCGTCTCGAGCAGTGAATAGCCGTAACCCGGCGCCCGCAGGACGGTCAGGCTGGCGACGACCACCGTGCCCCGGCGCAGCTCCTGCAAGTGGCTGGCTAGTGTCGCGTCCGTTGTCATGCTCAGAACAATACTGTGTCTCGCACACTATGGCAACAGCACACACCAACGTGCGTCCAAGAACAATGTCAGAACCACGAAGACGTACGCCTCGTCACCTCGCACAACCGCAGGCAGGGCCGCTCTCCGCCTTCGGCGGCTGCCGCAACGCGACGGAGGAAACTGGTGACGGCCGTAGCGCGGGCTACGGCCGTGGCGGCGGGCCGGGCACGACAGTCAAAGCCGCAGACGACGCTCCACCCGCAGCAGGTATTCCCGGCGGTCCAGCGGGTTGTCGTCCCAGCGCTCACGCGCCGGGTACGGCGGCGGCACCGGGCGGTAACTGTCGAACGTGGCCTCCAGCACGCCCTCATCGTGGGTCAGACCCGCAACGGCCGACTCCAGCGACCGCAGCCGGCTGACCGGAACCCGGCCCTCGACCACAAAGGCCGGCCCGTCGATCAGCGACGACTCCATGTACCGGCCGAACACCGCGAGGACGGCGCTGAGCGTGCCGACCGGCCCGTCCAGGCGGAACCGGTGCACGGGCTCACACACGACGGTGCCCGCCCGGGACAGCGCCGACATCACCACGAGTGGGAGCAGCTTGCGGAAGTCACCCGCTCCGGTGGCCGGCGAGACATAGCCCGTACGGGTCACACCCACCCGGACGTCGATCACCGGCCAGCCGTGCAGACCCTGCGCCAACGTACGGCGAAGGGTGTCCTCAAGGGCGTCGCGAAAGAACTCCTCGGTCTTGAAAAGGTGGATCGGCACCTGCTCGATGGGGACGTCGAGCTCGAAACCCACCCCGCTGCCGGCCGGTCCCGGCTCGACGGTCAGTTCCAGGGTGGCAAGGTACGGGTTGTCGCCCTGCCCCAGAACTTCGAGGGCCCGTCCACGGCCGGCGGGGCGTTCCACGTGGAGCACGGTGGTCCCGCGGAACACGACGTCGATGCCGTACTGCTCGGCCAGGGTCGACTCGAGCACTTCCTTCTGCACCTCGCCGTACAGCGAGACAACCGCCTCACCCCGCCGCTCGTCATACCGCAAGTTGATCAGCGGATCCTGCTCGGCCAGCTCGCTCAGGGCGGTGTGCAACTGCCGCCGTTGCTCCGGCCGCACCGCAACGACAACACTCTCAACCGTGGGCGGTGCAAAGAGCTCCCCTGTGTACCCCTCCGCCCCGCCCGCCCGCATCGAGCCGCCCGCTGCCGTCGAGTCGTCCGCCTGCGTCGAGTCGTCCGCTCGCGTCGAGTCGTCCGCCTGTGTCGAGTCGTCCGCCTGTGTCGAGTCGCCTGCTGCCGTCGAGTCGCCCGCCCTCGTCGAGTCGCCCGCTCCCGTCGAGTCGCCCGCCCTTTCGGGGCCGTCGGCGCCTGCCGAGCCATTCGTGCCTGCCGAACTGTCCGCGCCTGGGGTGCCCGCCGGGCCGATCGCGCTGTCTGTTTGTTTTGTCCGGCCTGTGCCTGCCGTGCCTTTCGCATCCGTTTCGGGGGATGAGCCGGCCGCTCCTGCTGGGTGCTCCGCGCTGGTTCTCTTTGCTGCGCTGGTTGTGCCGATCACATCGCCGATTCGGACGTCGCGCAGACCGTGCAACTTTGCGATCTGCCCGGCGGAAACGTGCGAAACCGCGGGACTGCCCACCGACGCGGCCTCGATCGCCGTGACCACCCCGTGCGCAGTCCGATCGCGAACCCTGAGCGTGCCACTGACCATCCGGACGTACGCGACCCGCGCCCCCGCTCGATCCCGCTCGATCTTGAACACTGTCCCGCCGAGCGGCCCGTCCGAATCACCCCCAGCGACCGGCAGCAGGTCGACAAGACCGTGCAACAACGCGTCAATCCCAGCCCCGGTGACCGCCGATCCGAAGAACACCGGATAGAAAGACGCATCGCGCGTGCACGAGCGCAGCACATCACGCAACTCCGCGTACGGAACCGAAGACTCATCCCGAACCCAGTCGGCAAGCAGCCGCGAGTCCCCCGAGAGGTCAACCAGCCGCTCCACAAACACCTCATCGGCCCTGCCAAGCGTGCGCGCGCGGTCGTCCTCACCGCCCCGGGCGTGCCCAGCCTCGTCCACGTTCGCGCCGCGCTGCCCGTCCCCGTCGTGCCGGGTGTGCGTGCCGGCGTCGGAGTTCGCGTCGCGCTGCCCGTCCCCGCCGTGGCGGGTGTCCGTGCCGTGTTGCTTGTTCGTGCCGTGTTGGGCGTGGCCAGTCCCGTCCGCGTTCGCGCCGTGCTGCCCGTCCCCGTCGTGCCGGGTGTGCGTGCCGGCGTCCAAGTTCGCGCTGTGCTGCTTGTTCCGGCCCTGCTGCTTGTCCGCGCCGTGCTGGGCGTGCGTGCCGGCGTCGGAGTTCGCGTCGCGCTGCCCGTTTCCGCCGTCGCGGGTGTCCGTGCCGTGTTGCTTGTCCGTGCCGTGTTGGGCGTGGCCAGTCCGATCCGCGTTCGCGTCGCGCCCTCCGTGCCCGCAGTGGCGGGTGTGCGTGCCGGCGTCGATGTTGGCGTCGTGTTGCTTGTTCGTGCCGTGTTGGGCGTGGCCAGTCCCGTCCACGTTCGCGTCGCGCTGCCCGTGCCTGCCGTGGCGGGTGTGCGTGCCGGCGTCGATGTTCGCGTCGTGTTGCTTGTTCGTGCTGTGTTGGGCGTGGCCAGTCCCGTCACCGCTCGCGTCGCGCCGCCCGTCTTCACCGTTTCTGGCGTGCCGACCGCCGTCCCCCACCGCGCGGCCGCGTTCGTGCGTGGTTGCGCTCGGGTTTGGCTGGTGTGGGGAGGACTGCGCAGTGCCGAGCGGATAGGCCGTCGCTTGCGGGGTGCCCGGGTCGCGCACGCCGCTCACCGGCACGATGTCGGGTGTCAACCGTGTGGCGATCTCGTCGAGGACGCCGTCGTAGCGCGCCCCGGCCCGGTCGATCTTGTTGACGAAGATCAGCGTGGGTACGCGCAAACGGCGAAGAGTGCGCAGAAGCACGCGAGTCTGCGCCTGCACGCCCTCGACCGCCGAGACGACGAGGACAGCCCCGTCGAGCACACGCAACGCCCGCTCCACCTCGGCGATGAAGTCCGGGTGGCCGGGCGTGTCGATCAGGTTGACGACGCGGTCGCCGAGCGGGAACGACGCGACAGCGGTCTTGATCGTGATGCCGCGCCGCCGCTCCAGGTCGAGCGAGTCGGTTCGGGTGGTGCCGGCGTCCACACTGCCGATGGCGTCGATCACGCCCCCGGCATAGAGCAGGCGCTCGGTCAGACTGGTCTTACCGGCGTCGACATGGGCGACGATTCCGAGATTGAGAAAGGGCACGCTGAGTCAGATCCTTCGAGGAGACGGCTTCCAACAGGCGGGGCGGGAAACCGTTTCGCATTGCTCCTCCTCCGTTCACGGACCTGACTCCCCGGACGTTAGCGCGCCCCCAAGCCCCCCGCCTCCGATTTACCGCCCGGCGATTCGTCCTCTTCGCCCACCCGAAGCGAAGGCGTCAACGGACCAACTACCGTCCCTCTCTGACCGCCCCGGACTTGGCCTTCCTCGCCATGCCGGCGGTGCGTCCGTCGTGCAGATCCAGGTCTCGCACGTTCTCACGTCGAGTCCGGTCAGTTGCCGCGTCCGGGTCTTGCGTGTTCCTGTGTCCGGGTGCACCGTCGTGGCCGGATCACGCATGTCTCACGGAAACGCGCACGTTCTTGTGTCTCGGCGTGCCGGGTGCTGCTCCGCAAAACGCGCATCTCCGAGTGTCCGGGGGCGCACGTTCCTGCATCAGGACCACAACGGTTCAGCAGCAGGCGACCGGCCTGCCGTACGTCATCTCCCCAACGCCATGACCCCGACCGGCTCTCCGCCCGCCGGCTGCTCGCCCATCGCCCGCCCGCCTCGTCCGCGCCGGTGGGCCGGGGACAGCACCAACAGCGGTCCGGCCGCACCGCTGAGGAACGCTCGCAGCCGACGACGAAGCACTGTGGCGGATCTGACAGCCCTCGCACGGCCGAAGAGCAACGACACGCGACATAGAACCGCCGCGAGCTGTCCTCACGCACGACTTCGAGCGGGCCGCGTATCTCCCTGAGCGCCCGGGGGCCTGTCGGCGGCAGAGGGCTTCTGATCAGAGTCGGCTCGGCAGGCGGTAGGGGCCGGGCGTCCTAGCGTGTGCGGCATGCCTGAGCTGATCGAACCGACCATCCGCCTGCACGCCGCGTTTCTCGACTGCCACGACGAGTGGGGGCCGGGCCTGCACGAGGACGGCTTCGGGCTGGGCGAGGACGACGACGTGCGTACTCCTGCCGGTTTCGCCGCTTGGGTGGCGCGGATTCTGCGCGGTTCCCACCCGACCGGCACGCCCTGCCCCGAGGGTAAACACGCGACAATGCGCTGGATCGTGGAGAACGGCCGAGTCCTCGGCGGCATCGCGCTACGGCACAGGTTCGACCACGAGCTCGGCCATATCGGGTACGGGGTCCGCCCCTCGGCCCGGCGGCGGGGGATCGCGAACTGGGCGCTGGGCGAGATGCTGGCGGAGGCGCGGGCAGCCCTGAAAATCGACCGGGTGCTGATTCCCTGTCTGGCCGGCAACCGCGCTTCGGCCCGCACGATCGAGAGCCGAGGCGGCGTGCTCGAAGAGATCTGGCAGACGGACCAAGGCCCGGTTCGCCGCTACTGGATCGACCTGACCGCCGAACCGCGCCGTTGAGGCCTGTTTCATGACCGGACCGGCTCCGGCCTCAAGCCAGGGCCTGGCCCGCTGACTGGGTCTCGGTGGGCTGCGGCGCCGCGTGGTGGGTCAGGATCGCGCCTGTCATGAAGACCCCGCCGACGGCGGCCGCGCCCAGGATGCCCAGGGAGATCTGCTGTTCCAGGCTCCGGTGACGGTCGAAGTCGGCCTGCGAGACCACGGTGGTGCGGCCGTCGTCGCTGCGCACGTACTGTCCTCCGCGCATCTGGATGTCGCCGTCCAGCCCGGCGAAGGCCATCACCACGGTGAGCCAGAAACCGAAGAAGAAGACGCCGGCCAGCATGCCGGCCCAGTGCGGCACGTGCGGCGGCACCCACGAGGTCAGGTTCCACCGCACCCGGGGGCGGGTCGTCCGATAGAGCCAGCGGTTGCCGAGCACCCCGGCGATCACGCCCGGCACGGTGAGGACGGCGGCCACCGCGACGGCCACGGCGGTGGGCACGAGGCGTACGCCGGCCAGCAGCGCGGCGATGAGCACGGCCGACCAGAGCAGCCCGGCGGAGCACATCGCGCTGCACAGGATCAACCACCGCTGCGGAATCATCACGTCCGACGCTAGCGGCCCGTACGCCTCACCGTGGCGGTTTCAGCACGGCCCGAGGGCCAGGTCGCTTCCACGCGTGCGGTTGGGCGCCGGCCTCCGGGCGTACGGGGAACCGGTTTTGACCTTGCGCGTGGCGGCGTCTCTAATCCTGGTCTCAGGTTGATCCGGGAGAATGAGCGGCAAAGCATCGACTGGAGGGGGCGTGCCGGGGTGCGGATCATGATCGCGGATGACGAGGCGGCCATCCGTGAGTCGCTGGAGCGGGTCCTTCAGGTCGAGGGTTACGACATCAGCACCGCCACCAACGGTCTTGCCGTGCTCGACGGGGTCGGTGGGGCCGGCGGTGACGCGCTCGACCTGCTGATCCTCGATGTGATGATGCCCCGCCTCGGCGGGCTGGAGACCTGCCGGCGGTTGCGGGCCGCGGGCCGGGATCTGCCGGTGCTGATGCTGACCGCCCGGGATCAGGTCTCCGACCGGGTCGCGGGGCTGGACGCGGGCGCCGACGACTACCTTCCCAAGCCGTTCGCCACCGAGGAGTTGCTGGCCCGGGTGCGGGCCCTGCTGCGCCGGCGTACGCCGAGCGACGGCGAGTCGCCGATCCTGTCGTTCGCCGACGTCCGGATCGATCCCGACAGGTTCGAGGCGTCGCGTGGCGGGCGGCCGTTGCGCCTGACCCGGACGGAGTTCTCCTTGCTGGAGGTTCTCGTGCGCAACGCGACCCGGGTCTTGACGCGCGACGCGCTGTTCGACGCGATCTGGGGTTTCGACATGAGCGCCACCGCCAACAACCTGCAGGTGTACGTGAGCTATCTGCGCCGCAAGTTGGAGGCCGAGGGTGAGCCGCGGTTGATCTACACGCTGCGCGGTCTGGGGTACACGCTGCGGGAGACTCCTCCGTGAGTCTGCGGCTGACCCGTTGGTGGCGCCGGCGGTCCTTGCGGGCCAGGCTGACGGTGATCGCGGCGACGGCCATCGCGGTCAGCGTGTTCCTGGCCTTCCAGGTGGCCAGCGAACTGCTGGGCCGGCAGTTGCGGGGCGCGGCGGAGGATCAGCTGCGCGCCGACTCCCGCGTCCTGGCGGCGGAGGCGGAGCGCGCCGGTCCGGCGCAGGTCCAGCTGCCGCCGTATCCCGGAGCCGGCCGGCTGGTGCGGGTCATCCTGCCCGACGGCTCGGTCCGGACGCCGGCCGGTCAGCCCGCGCTGCCTCCGGTCAGCGAGGAGGCCGGGCGCGTCGTGCGGGGCGGGCCGGCCGACCTGATGGAGTCGGACGACAGCGAGGAAGGCCACATCGTCTACACGCTGCGAGCGGGCGGCGGCGCGGTCCAGGTGGCCCGCGCCGCTGACGACAGCCCGGTCAACCAGTTCGGGTTCGGCATGCTGCTGATCGGCCTGCTCTGCGTGGCCGGGGGCGCCCTGGTCGGGCGGACCGTGGCGCGGACCGGGCTGGCGCCGATCGACCGGCTGACCGCCGCGGCGGTTCGTGTCGCGCAAACCCGTGATCTCGACGCCGACATCCCGGACGAGGGCGGTGGGGAGATCCGGCGGCTGATCCAATCGATCAACGACATGCTCGCCGCGCTCCGGGACTCCCGGCGGGCCCAGCGGCTGCTCGCCGAGGACGCCGCGCACGAGCTGAAGACCCCGCTCACCAGCCTGCGCCTCAACGTCGAGCTGCTGATCCGGCTCGATCGGCGCGGCACCCTGGACAGCGCGCTGCCGGCGGAGAGCCGGACCCGGCTGCTCAATGACCTCGGTGCCCAGGTGGCCGAGTTGAGCACCCTCGCCGCCGAGCTGACCGACCTGGCGCGCGGCGACGTCAGCGACGAGAGCACCGAGGTGCTCGACCTCGCCGACGTGGTGGTGGCCGCCGCGACCCGGGCGCGTTCTCGCGTGCCCGACATCGAGGTCGCGCTCGACGTGACGTCCGTGTGGGTGAGCGGGCGTCCCGCTGCGCTCCAGCGGGCGGTGCTCAACCTCGTCGACAACGCGAGCAAGTGGTCCCCCGCGGACCAGCCGGTCCAGGTCCGGCTCCGTGCCGAGGGGGCGTCGGCGGTGATCGAGGTCGACGACGCCGGGCCGGGCATCGACGCCGCCGACGTGCCGCGGGTGTTCGACCGGTTCTACCGTGCCGACAGCGCCAGGGCGTTGCCGGGATCCGGTCTGGGGCTGTCGATCGTGCAGCGGGTCGTCGACGCTCACGGCGGCCGGGTCGCCGTGGCCCGGTCCGTACGTGGTGGGGCGCTGCTTCGGGTCGACCTTCCGGCCGCGGCCCCGCCCGCCCTGACCGCGCACCGCGCCGCCGGGGAGGACGACGCGGTGCGTTGAGGACGGCAGGCTCGCTGCGCTCACCGTTGCAGCGCGAGCTCCTCGTCTTCGGCGAGCGGCCGTGGCACGTTCGGCGGTTCCGCCGTCGGCCGGGACAGCCGGCTCGGCCACCAGATCCGCCGGCCGATCAGCAGGGTGAGGGCGGGCACCAGGACCGACCGCACCAGCAGGGCGTCGAGCAGCACGCCGAACGCGACCAGGAACCCGACCTCGATCAGCATCACCAGCGGAAGTGAGGTGAGGACCGCGAACGTGGCCGCCAGGACCACGCCTGCCGAGGTGATGACGCCACCGGTGGCGGAGAGGGCCTTGAGCATGCCGTCTCTGGTGCCGAGGCGTACGGTCTCCTCCCGGGCCCGGCTGGTCAGGAAGATGTTGTAGTCGACGCCGAGCGCCACCAGGAACAGGAATGCCAGCAGCGGCACCGAATAGTCGATGCCCTTGAACCCGAGGATCGTTTCGAAGACGAACACGCTGCCGCCGAAGGCCGCGGCGAACGAGACGATCACGGTCGCCATCAGCACCAGCGGGGCCACGATCGCTCGGAGCAACAGCCCGAGGATGATCAGGACGACGGCGAGCACCAGCGGGATCACCAGCTTCTCGTCGCGGCGGGTGGTGACCTCGGTGTCCAGGTTCTCCGCGCTCGGCCCGCCGACGATCGCCTCCGCCCCGTTCACCGCGTGCACCGCGGTGCGCACCCGCTTGATCGTCTCGTACTCCGCGGGGGTGTCGGGCGCGTCGGTCGGGAACACGGAGATGTCGGTCCAGCCGCCGGTGGTCTGGCCCGGTTCGGCCTCGGCCACGCCGGGAGTGCGCTTGACGGCCTCGAGAACCTGCTCCTGGTACGCCGGTCGGGTGTAGATCGTCATCGGCTGCCCGCCCAGCTCCGGGAAGTGCTGGCGGAGAACGGCGAAGCCGGTGACCGATTCCGGCGCGGACAGGAACTGGTCCTGCTCCCGCAGGGCGCCGGTGTTTCCGGCCAGCCCGACGGCGAGCACGCCGAGGATCCCGAACGAGCCGAGCATCGCCATCCACCGGCGGCGGTTGATGGCGGCGCCGAGCCGTCCCCACAGTCCCGGCCTCTCCTGTACGGCCGTGCTGAACCGCGGGATGGCCGGCCAGAAGATCCGCCTGCCGAGCACCACGAGCACCGCCGGGAACAGCGTCAGCATGGCCACCAGCGCGCACAGGATGCCGGCCGCGCCGATCGGGCCCAGCCCGCTGGTGCTGTTCAGGTCCGCGGCGAGCAGGCAGAGCAGGCCGGCGATCACGGTGGCCGCGGACGCGACGATGGCCGGCGCCGCTCCGCGGAGCGCGTGGACCATCGCGACGCGGACGTTCTCGTGGTGGTGCAGCGTCTCCCGATATCGAGCGATGAGAAGCAGCGCGTAGTCCGTGCCGACCCCGAACACCAGGATCGTCAGCAGCGCCGAGTTCTGATCGTTGACCACGATCCCGAAGCCCTTGACGAGCAGGTAGACGGTCGCCATCGCGGTCAGTGCGGCCGCGCCCACGACCACCAGCGGGATGAACCACAACACCGGGCTGCGGTAGGTGAGGATGAGCAGGACCGTGACGACGATGACGGTGGTGAGGAAGACCTGCAGGTCGATCCCGTCGAAGACGGCGTCCATGTCGCCGTCGATCGCGGCCGGGCCGGTCACGTCGAGTTCCAGGCCGGCGGGGCGGTCCTTCGCGGCGTCACGCACCGGGCCGACGATGGTCTCCGGTTCGCCGTAGGCCGTGCTCACGTCGAGGGTGAACATCATCGCCCTGCCGTCGGTGGAGAGCCGGGTCGGTGGGCCGTCGTCGTCCTCACCGGCCGTCGTCGTCTTCGGCGGGTACCGCTTGACGAGGGTGTTGTAGTGGCGCTCGACCGTCGCGCGGTCGGCGTCGGTCATGCCACCGGCGCGGCTGTACACGAAGACGAACGTGTTGTCCTCACCCCCGGGGAGGCTGTCCTCCAGCGCCGCCACCTTGGTCGACTCGGCGTTGGCCGGCAGGGTGTCCACGGCCTTGTCGGTGGTGACCGAGCTCAGCTTTCCGCTCAACGGCACCATGACGGCCGCGAGCACCATCCACAAGCCGATCACCAGCCACGGCACCCATCGGCCTGCCAGCCGGCCGGGCGGAGCTGTGTTGATTTCCATCAGAAGCCTCCTGCGTACGAGTCACATCGCTTGCCTGACGCCGACTTCGTACCGAGCGAATCTGAGACGACGATTAATGCGGAGCTCACGCAGGCCGGAGTAGTGCCGCCTCCCGCCGAGGACCGTCTGCTTTCCTTGAAACGTGACTTATGCCTGGCTCGACGCCCCCGCGACCGCAGTCGCCGATACCGCGCGCCAACTCGTCGGCTGGCTGGCGGTCGCCAACGGCGTCACGATCCGGCTCACCGAGACCGAGGCGTATGCCGGACTGGGCGGCGACCCCGCCAGCCATGCCCATCGAGGGCGAACGTCACGTAACGCGGCCATGTTCGGACCGGCGGGTCACCTCTACCTGTACCGCATATACGGAATGCACACCTGTGCCAACGTGACGTGCGGACCGGCGGGGCAGCCTGCGGGTGTTCTCCTGCGCGCGGGAGAGGTCGTGAGCGGCGTCGACGTTGCCCGGTCCCGGCGCCCCTCGGCGAAGCGTGACATCGATCTCGCCTCGGGGCCGGCGCGCCTGGTCGAGGCGCTTGACCTGCCGCTCACTGCCTATGGCACATCCGTGGTTGACGGTACGGGCCCCCTGACCCTGCGCCCTCCGGCCGAGCCGGTTCCGGACAAGCGCGTCGTGGCAGGGCCTCGTGTCGGTGTGACCGCTGCGCACGATCTGGCGTGGCGGTTCTGGATCGCGGACGACCCGACCGTCAGCGCCTACCGTCGCCACGTCCCCCGTACCAGCCGAAAAGACCCTCGAGGCATGTCGTGACCCCAGCCGAGTGCACCTGGATTCACATGCCTCTGGGAGATGATGACCAGGTGGGGATGAGGGGTGTGCGACCCGATCCGGACCAGCTTCAGCACTGGGTGCTGCGCGACCGCGTACCGGCGGCCGAGATCGGCGCCCGGCTCGGTCTCAGCCGGGCCGCCGTCTACGAGTGGCTGCACCGTTACGGCATCGCCTCGGGCGTCGAGTTCCTGCCGCAGGATCGCCTGGTCGGGCTGTGGCGGGCCGGCATGCTCGCTTCCCGGATCGCCGCCGAGACCGGCATCAGCGCGCGTGCCGTCCGCGAACGGCTCGTGGCCGCGGCCGTGCTGGTTCCCGAGCGCAGCTACTTCGTCGTCGGCTCGCCGGAGGACCCGCTGCCCGAGCATCTGCTGCGCGACTGGGTGGTCCGCGACGGCTTCACCGCGGCCCAGGTCGCCGCGCTCACCGGCACCACGCCCCGGCAGGTCCGCTACCGGCTCGACCGTTACCGGTTGTCGACCGGCCGTCCCGGTCCGGCGCCGCGCCTGCGTCGCCGGCTCACCCGTGAGAGGCTCGTCGAGCTCTATCTGGAACAGGGGCTCAGCTGCACGCAGATCGCGTGCCGGGAAGGCGTGAGCGCCGAGGCGGTACGGGAGCTCCTGGTGGCGTACGGGATCGAACGTCGCCCCAGCGGGCGTCGAGCCCGACCGGCCCGGGTCACACCCGAGCGCGGGCTGCAACGGCCTCACCGGCATCAGGCGACGATCGACCGGGCGCGCGCCGCCTGCGCCCAGTCCGCCGAGCTGATCGCCGCCGTGCGCGAGACGATGGCCAAGCTCGCCGCGGTTTAGATCTTGATGAGCCGAGCCTTAAGGGATTCTTAAGGCGGCCGATCATGCCGCGGGCGCGACGCATAGTGGGGCCGCGTTGTTTCCCCGAGCTCGAGGTGACCTGTCCCGTGCCGATGTCCGCTGCCGCCCGTTTCCGGTACACGCTGGTGGCCGGGGCCACCGCGGTGGTGATCGGCGGCGGCTTCACCTTCGTCGGCCTCACCAAGGACACGGGCACGCCGGTCAGCAAGGCCTCCGAGCAGCGGACTCTTCAGGCCGGCCCCACGGTTCCGCCGTCGTCCGCGCCGCCCGCCGCGCTGCCGACGACCCCGCCGGCGAAGAAGGCCGCGAAGAAGACAACAGAGCCGACGGCGGACAAGACGGCCGGCAAGACGCCGAAGGCCACGACCGAGCCCAAGATCAACAAGGCGGCGACCGTACCGGAGACGAGCGGCCCTGTCCTCGAGCAGGTGCTGGCCCACATCAACGCCGCCCGCAAGGACGAGGGTCTGACCCCGTTCACCCTCGACGCCAAGCTGTCCCAGGCGGCCGCGCTGCACAACCAGCGGATGATCGACGGCTGCGGCCTCGCGCACCAATGCCGCGGCGAGGGTGGCATCGGCGACCGGTTCAGCGCGCAGGGCGTGAAGTGGTCGGGCGCCGCCGAGAACATCGGCTACGGCTCCAGCGGTCCCAGCGACTCGGCCCAGGTGCAGGCGGCCAACGGCCTGACCGACAGCATGCTGGCCGAAGTGCCGCCGAACGACGGGCACCGCAAGAACCTGCTCAACCCCGGCCTCAAGCGCATCGGCCTGAGCATCGTGCGCGACAGCAAAGGCGTCACCTGGATGACCCAGGATTTCGTCAACTGATCCAGGCGTGCCCCGGATGCACCAGCTCCAGGGCGTCGTTCAGCCAGTTCCGCTGGTCCGCGGTCAGCCGGGGCGCCACCGCCGCGTAGTCCTGCTCGTCCTTGGGCCGGCGATGCTTGGCCTTGAAGAGCAGCACGACCTCGGGGCTCAGATAGGGCACCCCGTCCTCGCTGGTCAAGACCATTTCCCCGTACGGGCGGCGCAGGCTCGCATCCCGACGCGAGATCCACGTGTCGCCGTCGTGCGGCTCGCGGAACACGTCGAAGCGCCACGCCTCGGCCGCGGTGTCGTACGCCCACGTCTGATACTGCTCGGCCAGGGCCTGAGGGGTGGCCGGCACGACCTTCCCGTCCCCGGCGACGTAGAAGGCCAGCTCGGGAAAGCGGCCCGCGACCGGCTCGAACCGTTCCCGCGGGACGGCGATCTCCAGGTCCTCGTGCTCGCGCAGCCCGCCCCCGAGGTGCAGGTCGATCGCCCAGCCCCCGGCCACGTACCAGGGAACCCCGACCCCGGCGAGACGCTCGGCCACCTGCTCCGGCCGCCACGGTCGCCAGGCTTCGATGTCCGGTGTCATGCCCGCAGCCTAGAGTGCAGCCGTGGCCAAGATTCTGAAGTCCCTCCTCGACCGCGTACGCCGTCCCGCACCCCCGCGGCGGCGCCGAGCCCAGCACGTGCCCACCGCCGAACGCGGCCGGCGCATCGAGTACTCGCCGAACCTGGACGGCGACGCCGACCCCGGTGAGATCGTGTGGACCTGGGTCCCCTACGAGGACGACCCGGCCCAGGGCAAGGACCGCCCGGTGCTGGTCGTCGGACGCGACGGCCACGACGTCCTGGCCCTCATGCTCTCGTCGCAGAGCGACCGCGACGGGCAGCTCAACTGGCTCGCGCTCGGCCCGGGGGAGTGGGACCGCGACTCACGCCCCAGCTGGATCCGCCTCGATCGGGTGATCGAAGTGGACCACGACGGCATCCGTCGCGAGGGCGCGATCCTCGACCGTTCCCGCTTCGACCAGGTTGCCGCCCGGCTACGCCAGGAGTACGGCTGGCGCTGAGCAGCGACCGATCGGTGGACAACGCGCCGCGGCGGCCGGATAGCGTTGGGGTCATGGAAACAGACGTAATGGTCGGTTTCGGTGGCAAGCAAGCGTGGCTCGCCATCCGTGCCGACGGCCGGGAGGGCGTCGCCGCGAGCGTGCCGGCCGCCCTCGGGCTGCGCGACCTCGGCGAGGTGCGGTGGCGCGACGGCATCGACCTGGCCCACCTCACCGACGACCGGGTCGCGATCACCCCGCCGCTGCCCGGCGCCCGCGACCAGCTGTGGGTGCTGGCTACCGGCCGCTATCTGATGCGTCCCGAGACCACGGTCGACGTGGTCGCGCTGTCCGCCGCGCTCGGCGCCGAGGTGCAGTTCTTCGCCACCCACCGCGTCACCGAGCTGCACCGCTGGCAACGCGCCGCCGAGGGTGAGCTGATCCGCGCCTTCGGCTATGTGGGGCAGACCGGCGACGTCACGTCCTGGCACGGCGAGCCCGACCCGGCCGAACGCGACGCCGGCCTGCCCGGAGTCCTCGACGACGAGACCACCGTCCTGGTGGGGGAGAAGGACGTGCTCGCCGTGGCCGGCGCGTGGAGCATTGATCCGACCACCTTGACCGGGCGCCCGGCACCGGGAACGCTGCGGATCGGCGCGGCCGGCTGATCATCGTCGGGCACGTGACGATGTTCGACCTGATCGAGAAGGGGCACCATGCGCAAGTTCGTGATCATGGGAGTGCAGGGCAGCGGCAAGGGCACCCAGAGCGAGTTGCTCTGCGGCGACCTCGACCTGGTGCACATCTCCGTCGGCGACATCTTCCGCTGGAACGTCAAGAACCACACCAAACTGGGCGCACAGGTCCGCCGTACGATGGCCGCCGGTGAACTGGTCAGCGACGACCTGGTCGAATCGGTCGTCCGCGACCGGCTCCACCGTCACGACTGGAACTACGGGTTCGTCGTCGACGGCTTCCCGCGCAACGGCCGGCAGGCCGAGTTCTTCATGGAGAGCTTCGACATCGACGGCGTCATCCACCTCGAGCTCGCCGAGGACGAGGTGCGCCGCCGGGTGCTCAGCCGCCGCCTCTGCCCGAACTGCGGCATGGACTACAACCTGATCGCCGACCGTCCCCGGCTCGAGGGCCGCTGCGACATCTGCGGGCACGAGCTGGTCACCCGGCCCGACGACACCCCCGAGGCGCTCGAGGCACGGCTGCGCGACTACCACGAGAAGACACGCCCGGTGCTCGAGCTCTTCGGCCGCAAGGAAGTCGTCCACGACATCGACGCCAGCCCCACGGCCGACGAGGTGCAGCAGACCATCCGTGACGCGCTGAGGCTGCCGCCCTACAAACCCGTGGCTCAGAACTCGTGACCCCGCTTGCGTAGCTCGGCCTCGACCGCGTCGCAGACCGCCTCCACCACGGCGAACCGCGCGTAGTGCTTGTCGTTGCCCCGGATCACGTGCCACGGCGCCCACGTCGGATCCGTACGCTCCAGCATCTCTTCGATGGCGGCCTCGTACAGGGGTCGCTTCTCGCGGTTGCGCCAGTCCTCCTCGGTCAGCTTCCACTGCCGCAGCGGATCGTTCGCCCTGTCGGAGAACCGGCGCAGCTGCTCGTCCTCGTCGACGTGCATCCAGAACTTGACAATGATCATGCCCTCGGCGACCAGCGTCCGCTCGAACTCGACGATCTCGTTGTAGGCCCGCGACCACTGCTCCTTGGTCGCGAACCCCTCGACCCGCTCGACCAGGACCCGCCCGTACCAGGACCGGTCGAACACCGCCATGCCGCCCCAGCCCGGCAGCTTGGGCCAGAACCGCCACAGGAAATGGTGCCGCTTCTCGTCGTACGTGGGGGCGGCGAACTGGGAGACCCGGACGAACCGGGGGTCGAGCGGCGCGACCAACCGCTTGATGGCGCCACCCTTGCCGGACGCGTCCCAGCCCTCGAACACGCAGGTCAGCGGGGGGCCGATCTTCTGCTCGCCGATTTGGCCGCCGAGGATCAGCCGCAACCGCAGCAACCGCTCCTGCGCGGCCTCCAGCCGGGCCACAGCCCTCTTCTTCGAGATCTCAATCGGCGGCGCACCGCTACCCAGGCGACTCATCCGTACAGCATGTCGCTCCCGCCGAGGTTTCGCACCGGCCGGGTTTCGTCTGGCGGGTCTCGTGCGGCGGGTCTCGTCTGGCGGGTCTCGTGCGGCGGGTTTCGTCTCGCCGGTCTCGTCCAGCGGGTTTCGTCCGGCGGCAAACCCGCTGTCTCTCGCGAGGGGCGGTGCGGGACAATCGGCAGGTGACTCTCGTAGACGACCTGACATGGCGTGGACTGATCCAGGACTCGACCGACCCGGCCGCGCTGGCCGAGGCACTCTCCGGCGACCCGATCACGTTCTATGTGGGCTTCGACCCCACCGCCGCGTCGCTGCACGTCGGTCACCTCATGCAGGTCATCACGGCCAGCCGGCTGCAGAAGGGCGGTCACCGCCCGCTGCTTCTCGTCGGCGGCGCCACCGGTCAGATCGGCGACCCGCGCGAGTCCAGCGAACGCACCCTCAACCCGCCCGAGGTGGTGCAGGGCTGGGTCCAGCGCATCCGTGAACAGCTCGCGCCCTTCGTCACGTACGAGGGAAGCAACGCCGCCACGCTGGTCAACAACCTGGACTGGACCGGTCCGACCTCGGTGATCGAATTCCTGCGCGACGTCGGCAAGCACTTCCCGGTCAACAAGATGCTCGCCCGTGACGTGGTGCGCAACCGGCTCGAGAGCGGCATCAGCTTCACCGAGTTCAGCTACCAGTTGCTGCAGGCCAACGACTTCTACCAGCTGCACGAGCGGCACGGCTGCGCGTTGCAGTTCGGCGGCTCCGACCAGTGGGGCAACATCACCGCCGGCGTCGACTTCGTACGCCGCCGCGGGGCCGGCCCCGTACACGCGTTCACCACCCCCCTCGTGCTCAAGGCCGACGGCACCAAATTCGGCAAGAGCGAGGGCGGCGCGATCTGGCTCGACCCCGAAATGACCACCCCGTACGCGTTCTACCAGTTCTGGATCAACGCCGACGACCGCGACGTCAACAACTACCTGCGGTTCTTCAGCTTCAAGAGCCGTGAAGAGCTGGAAGAGCTGGAAAAGGCGACCGCCGACCGCCCCCAGGCCCGGCTGGCCCAACGCGCCCTGGCCGAGGAAATCACCGCCCTGGTGCACGGCGCCGACGAGGCACGTCAGGCCATCGCGGCCAGCCAGGCGCTGTTCGGCCGAGGTTCCCTCGACGAGCTCTCGGCCGACACTCTGCGCGCCGCCCTGGGCGAGGCAGGCCTCTTGCCCGTACGGGGTGAGATGCCCACATACGCGACCCTGCTCAAAGAGTCGGGTTTGGTCGCGAGCGCCAACGAGGCCCGGCGCACCATCACCGAGGGCGGGGCGTACGTGAACAACGAGCGCATCACCGACGGTGAGGCGGTGCCCCCGATCGACTCCCTGCTGCACGGCCAGTTCCTGGTCCTCCGCCGCGGAAAGCGAACCTTCGCCGGCGTGCAGTACACCGCGTGACCTTGTAAGGCCGGCCGTCCCGCCCACGTGTCCCGTGCCGTGGGCGGGACGGCCCGGTTGTCCCTCCACAGAACCTCCACGCGGGCGCGGGCGGTCGGGTGTCCCGCCTACGTCCACGTTGCTTGAACCGGGCCGCCCCGGTGGCCCTTCCTGCGTGCTCGCGGTGTGGACAGGTAACACCCAGTTGTCCGTGCACGAATACCCGCGGGGTGGGCTTTGGGCGTAGGAGTTGTCCCGCTTACGTTCACGTTGCGTGGGTGGTCGTGGTCCGGTTGTCCCGTCCACGAACGCACCTGCGTGGGCTCGGTGGTCGTGGTCCGGTTGTCCCGTCCACGAACGCACCTGCGTGGGCTCGGTGGTCGTGGTCCGGATGTCCCACCTGCGAACCGTCGCGTGGGCTTGGGCGGTGCGGTTATCCCTTATGTTCACGTTGCGTGGCCAGGGCGGCTCGGTGGTTCACCCCAGGTGCATGTGGCGTGAGGCTGGTGACGCCAGTTGTCCGGCCCGCGAGCACCCGGCTTGGGCCGGTCCGCCGCGAGCACCTACCACACGTCCCAGGCCGGCCCAGCCCTGTCCACAGGCCGCAAGTTGTCCACATCCCACCCGCGCCCCGCGCACCCGCTCCCCCAAACCCGAGGACAATGGATCGAGGGGGCCCCCTGGGAGGGCGGGCCAGGGTGGTTGTTCTGATCTTGGTGAGGGCTGTGACGCGGGTCGCAGGGGGGCGATTTGGCGCCGGCGCCCACGCCCTGTAATGTTTTCCGAGCCGCCAGGGAGACGGGCGAGCGAGCGGGACTCTTCGGAGGCCCGGCGCGGCCGTCCTGGAGGACCCCAGAGAAAGCTCCGGCGAAAGCTGGTGTAGTTTTCTGCGGGCTCGGAGCAATTCCGGAAGGTCATTTCCCGCTGATTACGCGGATTTGACGGGAAGGAAAAGCCAGAGTAAAGTTTCGCAAGTGCCCCGGTGCAGTTGGCCGGGTGTGGTTGTTCTTTGAGAACTCAACAGGGTGCTTGATAAGCCAGTGCCAATTAGTTATACCCCGGCCGGCTTCTTTCGGGAAGTTTGGTTGTGGATTCCTTTGGCAGCATTACATGTTGCCGGGACGGTTTTCCAAGTTTTTGTTGGAGAGTTTGATCCTGGCTCAGGACGAACGCTGGCGGCGTGCTTAACACATGCAAGTCGAGCGGAAAGGCCCTTTCGGGGGTACTCGAGCGGCGAACGGGTGAGTAACACGTGAGTAACCTGCCCTGGACTTTGGGATAACCCTCGGAAACGGGGGCTAATACCGGATACGACACACTGACGCATGTTGTGTGTGTGGAAAGTTTTTTCGGTCTGGGATGGGCTCGCGGCCTATCAGCTTGTTGGTGGGGTGATGGCCTACCAAGGCGACGACGGGTAGCCGGCCTGAGAGGGCGACCGGCCACACTGGGACTGAGACACGGCCCAGACTCCTACGGGAGGCAGCAGTGGGGAATATTGCACAATGGGCGGAAGCCTGATGCAGCGACGCCGCGTGAGGGATGACGGCCTTCGGGTTGTAAACCTCTTTCAGCAGGGACGAAGCGCAAGTGACGGTACCTGCAGAAGAAGCGCCGGCCAACTACGTGCCAGCAGCCGCGGTAAGACGTAGGGCGCGAGCGTTGTCCGGATTTATTGGGCGTAAAGAGCTCGTAGGCGGCTTGTCGCGTCGACCGTGAAAACTTGGGGCTCAACCCCAAGCCTGCGGTCGATACGGGCAGGCTCGAGTTCGGTAGGGGAGACTGGAATTCCTGGTGTAGCGGTGAAATGCGCAGATATCAGGAGGAACACCGGTGGCGAAGGCGGGTCTCTGGGCCGATACTGACGCTGAGGAGCGAAAGCGTGGGGAGCGAACAGGATTAGATACCCTGGTAGTCCACGCTGTAAACGTTGGGCGCTAGGTGTGGGGGACCTCTCCGGTTCTCTGTGCCGCAGCTAACGCATTAAGCGCCCCGCCTGGGGAGTACGGCCGCAAGGCTAAAACTCAAAGGAATTGACGGGGGCCCGCACAAGCGGCGGAGCATGCGGATTAATTCGATGCAACGCGAAGAACCTTACCTGGGTTTGACATCGCCGGAAAACTCGCAGAGATGCGGGGTCCTTCGGGGCCGGTGACAGGTGGTGCATGGCTGTCGTCAGCTCGTGTCGTGAGATGTTGGGTTAAGTCCCGCAACGAGCGCAACCCTCGTTCGATGTTGCCAGCGCGTTATGGCGGGGACTCATCGAAGACTGCCGGGGTCAACTCGGAGGAAGGTGGGGATGACGTCAAGTCATCATGCCCCTTATGTCCAGGGCTTCACGCATGCTACAATGGCCGGTACAAAGGGTTGCGATGCCGTGAGGTGGAGCGAATCCCAAAAAGCCGGTCTCAGTTCGGATCGGGGTCTGCAACTCGACCCCGTGAAGTCGGAGTCGCTAGTAATCGCAGATCAGCAACGCTGCGGTGAATACGTTCCCGGGCCTTGTACACACCGCCCGTCACGTCACGAAAGTCGGCAACACCCGAAGCCGGTGGCCTAACCCCTTGTGGGAGGGAGCCGTCGAAGGTGGGGCTGGCGATTGGGACGAAGTCGTAACAAGGTAGCCGTACCGGAAGGTGCGGCTGGATCACCTCCTTTCTAAGGAGCAACTCGACCGTGAAAGCGGTCCAGTAGCCCACGCCACCCGAACGTGGTGGCGGGGTGCTCATAGGCGGAGACACTGGCCAGTCCGATCCGGCAACGGCCGGCTCAGCTAGTACAGCCACTCCGGTGGTGTGGAACGCAGGAGCTGGTGCGGCTGGGGAGGGCGACACAAGAGAGCACCCTGTTGGGTCCTGAAAGAACAACCTGTTGTGGTTGGGATTTCAGTGCCAGGCATGACCTGGTTTCGTATACCACTCGTGGGAGCCGGTAACGGCGCCGAGGTTCGGTACGGAACTGTTCGGGTTGTGGGTTGGTCGTTGGTTGAGAATTGCACAGTGGACGCGAGCATCTTGTTTTCTGTGGTTAAGTTGTCAAGGGCGAACGGTGGATGCCTTGGCACCAGGAGCCGATGAAGGACGTGGGAGGCCGCGATAGGCCTGGGGGAGCTGTCAACCTAGCTGTGATCCCAGGGTGTCCGAATGGGGAAACCTGGCACGAGTCATGTCGTGTCATCCATGCCTGAATACATAGGGTGTGTGAGGGGAACGCCGGGAAGTGAAACATCTCAGTACCGGTAGGAAGAGAAAACAATAGTGATTCCGTGAGTAGTGGCGAGCGAAAGCGGATCGAGCCTAAACCTTGCGTGTGTGATACCTGTCAGGGGTTGCACGTGGGGGGTTGTGGGACCTGCTTACCTCATCTGACAGTGGGGTGGAGAGTTACAAAGTGTGCGGTTAGTGGAACGGTGTGGGAAAGCCGGCCGTAGAGGGTGAGAGCCCCGTATACGAAAGTCGCATGCCTCTTTGCAGTGTTCCCGAGTAGCAGCGGACTCCTAGAATCTGCTGTGAATCTGCCAGGACCACCTGGTAAGGCTGAATACTTCCTGGTGACCGATAGCGGACGAGTACCGTGAGGGAATGGTGAAAAGTACCCCGGGAGGGGAGTGAAATAGTACCTGAAACCGTTCGCCTACAATCCGTCAGAGCCTTAGCTGCAGCAATGCGGCGGGGTGATGGCGTGCCTTTTGAAGAATGAGCCTGCGAGTTAGTGGCACGTGGCGAGGTTAACCTGTGTGGGGTAGCCGTAGCGAAAGCGAGTCTGAAGAGGGCGTTTTTAGTCGCGTGTTCTAGACCCGAAGCGGGGTGATCTAGCCATGGGCAGGTTGAAGCGTGGGTAAGACTGCGTGGAGGACCGAACCCACCAACGTTGAAAAGTTGGGGGATGACCTGTGGTTAGGGGTGAAAGGCCAATCAAACTCCGTGATAGCTGGTTCTCCCCGAAATGCATTTAGGTGCAGCGTCGTGTGTTTCTTGCCGGAGGTAGAGCACTGGATGGTCTAGGGGGCCTACAAGCTTACCGAAATCAGCTAAACTCCGAATGCCGGTAAGTGAGAGCGCGGCAGTGAGACTGCGGGGGATAAGCTTCGTAGTCGAGAGGGAAACAGCCCAGATCACCAGCTAAGGCCCCTAAGCGTGTGCTAAGTGGAAAAGGATGTGGGGTCGCTTAGACAACCAGGAGGTTGGCTTAGAAGCAGCCATCCTTTAAAGAGTGCGTAATAGCTCACTGGTCAAGTGGTTCCGCGCCGACAATGTAGCGGGGCTCAAGCACACCGCCGAAGCTGTGGCACTCACACATTCATCCGCAACAGGACTTGTCTTGTTGTGCAGTGGTGTGGGTGGGTAGGGGAGCGTCGTGCTACCAGGGAAGCGGCGGGGTGACCCAGCCGTGGAGGTTGCACGAGTGAGAATGCAGGCATGAGTAGCGAATGAAGAGTGAGAACCTCTTCCGCCGGATGACCAAGGGTTCCAGGGCCAGGCTAATCCGCCCTGGGTGAGTCGGGGCCTAAGGCGAGGCCGAGAGGCGTAGTCGATGGATAACGGGTTGATATTCCCGTACCCGCAAAAGAACGCCCAAGACGAACCTGCTTGTACTAACCGCGCAAAGCTTTCAATGGTTTCGGCCGGCGAGAGTGGAGTCCGGGATCTCGGGTGGTAGTAGTTTAGTGATGGGGTGACGCAGGAAGGTAGCTGGTCCCAGGCGGTGGTTGTCCTGGGGTAAGCGTGTAGCCCGGACTATAGGCAAATCCGTAGTCCATTGAGGGTGAGACGTGATGCCGAGCCGTTTCAGGTGAAGTCAGTGATCCTATGCTGCCGAGAAAAGCCTCTAGCGATGTTCTGAGCGGCCCGTACCCTAAACCGACACAGGTGGTCAGGTAGAGAATACTAAGGCGACGGGTGAACTGTGGTTAAGGAACTCGGCAAATTGCCCCCGTAACTTAGGGAGAAGGGGGGCCGGACGCGTGAAGCCACTTGCTGGTGGAGCGTGGTATGGCCGCAGAGAGCAGGGGGAAGCGACTGTTTACTAAAAACACAGGTCCATGCCAAGTCGTAAGACGATGTATATGGACTGACGCCTGCCCGGTGCTGGAACGTTAAGGGGACCTGTTAGCCTGTGAGGGCGAGGCGGAGAACTTAAGCGCCAGTAAACGGCGGTGGTAACTATAACCATCCTAAGGTAGCGAAATTCCTTGTCGGGTAAGTTCCGACCTGCACGAATGGCGTAACGACTTCCCCACTGTCTCAACCACAGGCCCGGCGAAATTGCAGTACGAGTAAAGATGCTCGTTACGCGCGGCAGGACGGAAAGACCCCGGGACCTTTACTATAGCTTGACATTGGTATCCGAATTTAATTGTGTAGGATAGGTGGGAGCCGGTGAAGCTCGGACGCCAGTTCGGGTGGAGGCAATCTTGAAATACCACTCTGTTGGGTTTGGGTATCTAACTTGCGGCCCTGATCGGGTCGAGGGACAGTGTCTGGTGGGTAGTTTAACTGGGGCGGTTGCCTCCTAAAGGGTAACGGAGGCGCCCAAAGGTTCCCTCAGCCTGGTTGGCAATCAGGTGTTGAGTGTAAGTGCACAAGGGAGCTTGACTGTGAGACTGACGGGTCGAGCAGGGACGAAAGTCGGGACTAGTGATCCGGCACTTGCGTGTGGAAGCGGTGTCGCTCAACGGATAAAAGGTACCCCGGGGATAACAGGCTGATCTTCCCCAAGAGTCCATATCGACGGGATGGTTTGGCACCTCGATGTCGGCTCGTCGCATCCTGGGGCTGTAGCAGGTCCCAAGGGTTGGGCTGTTCGCCCATTAAAGCGGTACGCGAGCTGGGTTTAGAACGTCGTGAGACAGTTCGGTCCCTATCCGCCGTGCGCGTTGGATACTTGAGAAGGGCTGTCCCTAGTACGAGAGGACCGGGACGGACGAACCTCTGGTGTGCCAGTTGTCCCGCCAGGGGCACGGCTGGTTGGCTACGTTCGGAAGGGATAACCGCTGAAAGCATCTAAGCGGGAAGCTCGCTTCGAGATGAGGTATCCCACCACCTTGAGTGGGTAAGGCTCCCAAGAGACTATTGGGTTGATAGGCCGGAGATGTAAGCCAGGTAACTGGTTCAGTTGACCGGTACTAATAGGCCGAGGGCTTAACCACCCTAAACATATGAGCGCGTCCACTGTGTGATTCACAGCAAACGAACAACCAGAAGCACCAGCCCCCAATTGCGTCGGGGTGTGGGTTGCTGACACTGGTTTGTTCTGCTGATAGCTGTTTCGGTGGTCATAGCGGAGGGGAAACGCCCGGTCTCATTCCGAACCCGGAAGCTAAGCCCTCCAGCGCCGATGGTACTGCACTCGGGAGGGTGTGGGAGAGTAGGACGCCGCCGGACTTAACGTCACAGCCGAGGGCCACCCCGTCCGGGGTCGGCCCTCGGCTGCTTTTCTATGTCTGCCCCCGAGTAACTTTGAACGTTGAGGCGAGCCCGCCAACCTGAGGGCCGGCCGTACCGGAAGGATTGATCCGTGACTACTGGACCGCAGGATGACGGCGGCTCCGGCCCCCGCGACAACGAGCGCCAAGGCGGCCGCGGCCGCGACGGAGACCGTGGCGGTTTCCGGGGCGACCGGGAGCGGGGAGACCGCGGAGACCGGGGCGGCTTCCGTGGCGGCGACCGCGACCGGGGCTCCTCGAGCGGCGACCGCGGTGGCTTCCGTGGCGGCGACCGTGACCGTGGTGGTTACTCGGGCGGCGACCGTGGCGGTTTCCGGGGTGGTGACCGTGACCGGGGTGGCTACCGTGGCGGCGGCGACCGTCCGCAGGGCGGCGACCGTGGCGGCGACCGTGACCGTGGTGGTTACTCGGGCGGCGACCGTGGCGGTTTCCGCGGTGGTGACCGCGACCGCGGCGGCTACCAGAGCGGCGACCGCCGTGGCGTGACCGGCGGCGACCGTGACCGTGGTGGCTACTCGGGCGGCGACCGTGGCGGATTCCGCGGTGGTGATCGTCCCCAGAGTGGCGGGTATCGCGGTGACCGTCCCCAAAGTGGCGGCTTCCGCAGCGGTGGTGACCGTCCCCAGGGCGGTGGGTATCGCGGTGACCGTCCCCAGGGTGGCGGCTTCCGCAGCGGTGGCGACCGTGACCGCGGCGGTTACTCGGGCGGCGACCGCGGTGGTTACCAGGACCGTGGTGGGTTCCGTGGTGGTGACCGTGACCGGGGTGGTTACCAGGACCGGGGTGACCGTCCCCAGGGCGGTGGCTTCCGTGGCGGCGACCGCGATCGGGGCGGCTACCAAGACCGGGGCCAGGGCCGGGACGACCGTGGCGGGTTCCGTGGCGGCGACCGTCCGCAGGGTGGCGGCTACCGCAGTGGTGGCGACCGTCCGCAGGGTGGCGGCTACCGCAGTGGTGGCGACCGTCCGCAGGGTGGCGGCTACCGCAGTGGTGGCGACCGTCCGCAGGGTGGCGGCTACCGCAGTGGTGGCGACCGTCCGCAGGGTGGCGGCTACCGCAGTGGTGGCGACCGTCCCCAGGGTGGCGGCTTCCGGAGCGGCGACCGTGACGGTGGTGGCTACCAGAGCCGGGGCGACCGTCCGCAGGGCGGCTATCAGGACCGTGGCGGCTACCAGAACCGGGATGACCGGCAGGGCGGCGACCGTGACGCCGGCGGCGCGCGGAGCAGCTACCAGGGCGACCGCGGCGGGTTCCGTGGCGGCGACCGTGACCGTGGCGGCTATCAGGACCGGGGCGACCGTGGCGGGTTCCGTGGTGGTGACCGTCCGCAGGGCGGCGACCGGCCCGGCAACCGGGGTGGCAGCGGCTTCCGTGACCGTCCGCAGGGCGACCGGCCGTTCCGCGACCGGCCCCAGGGCGACCGCGGCGGGTTCCGTGGCGGTGACCGTGACCGTGGCGGCTATCAGGACCGCGGCGGCCAGGATCGCGGCGGCTACCAGGACCGTGGGCCGCGCCAGGGTGGCTTCCGGGACCGCGACGACCGGGGTCCCCGCGGGGGCGGCTTCAACCGGGACGACCGAGGCCCGCGCGACGGCGGGTTCCGCGACCGGGACGACCGTCCGCGGGTGCGTGACGACCGGGACGACCGGCACCCGGCCCGCGACGACGACCCGCAGGCTTTCCAGGCGCCCGAGATCCCCGAGGAGATCGAGGCGGCCGACCTCGACAAGGAGGTGCGTTCCGAGCTGCTGACGCTGGCCAAGGACATCGCCGACAAGGTCGCCCGGCACCTCGTGGCGGCCGGTCAGATCATCGACGAGGACTCCGAGCTCGCGCTGCAGCACGCCATCGCGGCCCGGCGCCTCGCGTCGCGGATCGCCGTGGTGCGGGAGGCCGTGGGCCTGGCGGCGTACGCGGCCGGGGACTGGACGACCGCGATCGCCGAGCTGCGCACCTACCACCGGATGACCGGGCGGCAGACGCACCTGGCCGAGCTGGCCGACTGCGAGCGCGCGCTGGGCCGTCCCGAGCGGGCCATCGACCTGTTCCGCGGCGCCGACATCGAGAAGATGGACAAGAGCGGCGCCATCGAGCTGCTGATCGTGGCGGCCGGCGCCCGCGGTGACCTCGGGCAGCACGAGGCGGCGGTGGCGATGCTGCAGGTGCGGGAGCTGACGGCGGACGAGGACGCCGAGTGGGCGGCGCGGCTGCGTTACGCGTACGCGGATGCCCTGCTGGCCGCCGGCCGGCGGGAGGAGGCGCGGGACTGGTTCACCCGGGCCGCGGCGGCCGACGACGAGGGTCTGACCGACGCGGCCGAGCGGCTGCTCGAGCTCGACGGCGTGACGATCGAGGACGAGGAGTTCGAGCCGTCCGTGTCCGACGAGCAGACCGGCACGACCGCGGACGAGGAAGAGGACGAGTTCGAGGACGACGACGAGCCGCGCGCCGGCCTCGACGAGGACGAGGACGACGACTACGACGCGGACGACGAGGATGACGAGCCGCAGGTCCGCCGCGTCGAGAGCGCCGAGTTCGGAGCCGGCGAGGACGACGAGGATGACGATGACGATGACGAGGACGACGACCGTGTGACCGAGCCGGTCGCGGTCGACGGCGAGGGTGACGAGCCGGTCGATGTGGCGGAGACCGACGTCAACACCGACCCGGTGGCAGTCGAGGACGTGGCCGAGGAACTCGAAGCCGACGCCGAGGAGCTCGCGGACGCGAAGGCCGACGAGGACGCGAAGGCCGACGAGGACGGGAAGGCCGACGAGGACACCGACGCCGGCGTCGTGAAGGACGAGAAGGCGGGCGACCAGGACGGCAAGACCGCCGGCGACGAGTTCGTCAGCGGGACCGAGCACGAACCGAAGAGCCCGCAGGCGTGAGCGGCGACGATCTGGCCGGCGGCTACGACCTGGTCGTCTTCGACCTCGACGGCGTCGTCTTCCTGATCGACAAGCCGATCGCCGGCGCTCCCGAGGCGGTCGAGCGGCTGCACGAGCGGAACACCGCGGTGGCGTACGCGACCAACAACGCGTCACGCCGCGCCGCGGAGGTGGCCGAACTGCTGACCGGCATGGGTGTGCCGGCCCGGCCGGCCGAGGTGCTCACCTCGGCCGGCGCCGCGGCCGCCGTGCTCGCCGACAAGCTGCCCGCCGGTTCGCCGGTGCTGGTGGTGGGTGCGGACGCGCTGCGGGCCGAGGTGACCGAGGCCGGCTTGACCCCGGTCGAGTCGCTCGACGACGAGCCGGTCGCCGTGGTGCAGGGCTACGGCCCCGAGGTGGGGTGGCGCGTTCTGGCCGAGGCGTCGCTGGCCGTGCGGGCCGGCGCGCTGTGGGTGGTCACGAACACCGACCGGACCCTGCCCAGCCCGCGCGGCCCGCTGCCCGGCAACGGGTCGCTGGTCGCCGTGCTGCGCACCGCCCTCGACCGCGGACCCGACCTGGTGGTCGGCAAGCCGGAACCGGCCCTGTTCACCACGGCGGCCGCGCTGTCGCACGCCGAGCGGCCGCTGGTCGTCGGGGACCGGCTCGACACCGACATTCAGGGCGCGGTCACCGCCGGTGTGGACAGTCTGCTGGTGCTGACCGGGGTGAGCGGCCCGGCCGACCTGCTGTCGGCCGAGCCGGGCCGGCGTCCCACCTTCGTGGCGGCCGACCTGTCGGGCCTGTTCCGCCCGGCGGAGGACGCGGCTCTGCCGTTGCGCGCCGGCGAGGCGGGTGGCTGGCGGGTGTCACGCGACGGCGGCTCGGCCACGCTGGACGGCTCGGGCGACCCGGTCGTGGCTCTGCGCCTGCTCTGTGCGGCCACTTGGGACGGTGTCGCGCCTGCCGCCGTCAGTGGCGCCTCGGACGCGGCACGCGAGCTCCTGTCCTCCTGGGGTTTGTGAAAGGCCCAGGGGCGTCCGTACGATCCGCCCATGACCGGGGAACCCGCCGACCCCGGCCGAGCCCGGACCCTCGACGACCTGATCGGGGTGTTGCGGTCGCTGAAGGCGTGGGCCGGCGACCCGTCGTACGACACGATCACGACCCGGGTCAACGCCGCGTGGGTGTCCGCGGGGCGTCCGGCCGGTGACCTGACCCGCAAGTCGACGCTGGTCGACTGTTTCAAACTGGGCCGCCGGCGGCTCAACACCGACCTGGTGCTGGCCGTCGTCCAGGCGCTGCACCCCGACGAGGGTTACGTGGCGCGGTGGCGGCAGGCCCTGCGGGTCGTGCTCGGCGAGTCCGAAGCCGCCGCCCAGGTTCGGGTGCAGGATTTCCTCCCACCTCCGTCACCGCGGTTCACCGGACGCGACGCCGAACTCGAGCGGCTGCGCCGGGCCGCACCGGACAAGCGGGCGGCCGGTGACACCGTGGTCATCTCGGCCGTCGAGGGCATGGCGGGGGTCGGCAAGACGCAGCTCGCCGTCCACCTCGGACACCAGTTGTGCCGCGAACGAGCGTACGAGCAGGTGTTGTTCGTCAATTTGCGCGGGTTCCATCCCGATCCGGCGCAGCCCCCGGCCGACCCGTCGGCGGTGCTCGACGGCTTCCTGCGCCTGCTCGGTGTGCCCGGCCAGCAGATCCCGCACGAGCTGGCGGACCGCAGCGCGCTCTATCGCGACCGGCTGGCCGGAACCCGCGCGCTGGTGGTGCTGGACGACGCGGCCACCGCCGAACAGGTGCGCCCGCTGCTGCCCGCCACGTCCGGGTCCCTCGCCGTGGTCACGAGCCGCCGGAGCCTGCCCGGCCTGCGTTCGGCGACCCGGCTCAACCTCGACGTCTTCCGCCCGTACGAGGCCGTCTCGTTCCTGACCGACGCGGTGCCGGACGTGCCGATCGGGCCAGACGCCGACGCCGCGGCCCGCATCGCCCGTCGCTGCGGGCACCTGCCGCTCGCGCTGGGCCTGGTCGCCGCGCACATCCGTGGCACACCGGGCTGGACGCTGACCGACCACGCCGAGCGGCTCGACGAGCGGCACCGCGACCAGCGGCTGGACGACGGGGTCGAGCTCGCCCTGGACCTGTCTTATCGGCACCTGCCCGCCGAGCAGCGCCGTCTCCTGCGACTGGCCGCCCTGCACCCGGGTCACGACCTCGACCCGTACGGGGTCTCGGCTCTGACCGGTGTCGACGAGAGCGCCGCCCGCGCGGGGCTGGACCAGTTGTGCGCCGACCACCTGCTGCAGCAGTCCGCGCCGGGCCGATACACCTTTCACGACCTCGTACGCGCTTACGCCACCGTCCGCGCCGTCGAGGAGGAACGCCCGGCCGATCGTCGTGCCGCCCTGACCCGGCTGTTCGACTACTACCTGGCCGCAGTGGGCGCGGCCCTGGACACTGTGCATCCCGGGGACGCGCACCGCCGGCCGCCGGCGCCCACGATCGGCACGCCGTTGCCCGCGCTGGGCGAGGAGGACGTCGCCGTGCCGTGGCTCGACACCGAACGGCCGACCCTGGTGACCATCGCCGCGCACACCGCCACGCACGGCTGGCCCGGTCACACGGTGCGGCTGGCCCGGGCCCTCTTTCGCTATCTCGACGGCGGTTACTACCACGACGGTCTGACCCTGCACGGGCACGCCGTGCAGGCCGCCCGCCGCCTCGCCGACGGCCCGGCCGAGGCGCACGCCCTGGCCAACCTGGCCATCGCCTGCATGCGGCTGGGCCGCTACGGGCCGGCGAGCGAACACTCCGAGCAGGCCCTGGAGTTGTTCCGGCGGGCCGGCGACACCGAGGGGCAGGCGCGGGTCGTCGGGAACCTGGGCATCATCGCGAAGCGGGCCGGCGACTATCCGGCGGCGGCGGAGCAGCACCGGCGGGGTCTGGCCCTGTACCGGCTGGTCGGCGATCGCGTCGGGGAGGCCAGCCAGCTGGGCAGCCTCGGACTGCTGGCGCAACGGTCGGGCCGTTACGAGGAGGCCGTCGGGCACTACGCGCGGGCGCTGCCGTTGTGCCGCGAGGTGGGCGACCGGATCGGGGAGGCGCACATGCTGCACGGCCTCGGTGTGGTCGAGGCCAAGGCCGGGGCGTACGGGCCCTCGGACGAGCACCTGCGGCAGGCGCTGGCCCTGCACCGGCAACTCGGCAACCGCGGCGGCGAGGGCGGGGTGCTCGACGAGCTGGGGTCGCTGTACCTGCGCATGGGTGAGCCCGAGCGGGCCGCCGAGCACTACCGGCGGGCGCTGGGCATCTTCCGGGAGCTGGGTGACTCCGACAGCGAGGCGTGGGTGCGCAACGGGCTCGGCGAGGCGGCCGGGGCCACGGGACATTCGGCCGAGGCCGTGACCCAGCACGCGGCGGCGCACGCCATCGCCGTCGAGATCGGCATGCCGGACCAGCACGCCCGTGCCCATGCGGGGCTCGGGCGCGCTCACCGCGCGCTCGGCGACCTTTCCGCCGCGCGGACGCATTACGACCGCGCGGCCGCGCTCTACGGCGGGCTGGGCTGGCCCGAGGCGAGTGAGCTGCGGGCCGAGGCGGGCGGGCTCGGTGGTGACCCGGGGGCGGGCGCCTGAGCCGTCAGAGCAGTTTGCGCAGCTTGAGCAGGTCGAACGGGTTCGCCTTGACCTTCACCTGGCCGGAGGCCACCGCGCGGGTGACGTCGAGCCGGCCGGCGACCAGGGCGACGAGGTCGTCGCTGCCGGCGATCAGGGCGATCTTGGCGTTGGGGTCGTCGCCGTCGGCGATGTCGGTCAACAGGCCGCCCGACAGCCGGCCGTGGAAGGCCGTTTCGAGATCGGGCACGCGGCACGCCAGCGTGCGGTCGAAATCGAGTTTGCCGCGCGTCTCCGCGTTGCGCTCGAGCCGTGCGGCAAGGCCGTGCAGCGCCTGCCGGCACTCGTCCACCGTGGCCATCGGACCCCTTTCCTCGCGACATGCGGTCGGCGTACCGCACCGTACCTCACGAACTCCTCCCAACCGCCCGGTAGCGTTGCACCCGAAGAGCCGCGAGAGGAGCGGAACATGCCGGACGCATGGCGGGCGTATCTGGAGATGGCGCTCGGACTGACCGAAGCACCACGCAAGCGTGCCCAGAAGGTGGCGGGCGAACTGGTCAACCGGGGCGGGGCCACGGCCGCGCAGCTGCAGGGGCTGGTCGACGATCTGCTGTCGGCCGGCATGGCCAACCGTGAGGCGCTCACGAACATCGTGCGCTACGAGGTCGACAAGGCGCTCGGCGTGGTGGGGCTGGCCACCGCCGATGAGGTCACCGAGCTGACCACCCGCGTACGGGATCTGGAACGTCAGCTCCGGGAGGCCGAGGCGCGGGCGCCGGGCAGCACGCCCAGCGAGGGTGTCGGCGGCGCCCGGGTCGACGAGCCGGCGCCGCTGCCGCGCAAGACGGTGGCGAAGAAGGCGGTGGCGAAGAAGGCCGCCCCCAACAAGATGCCCTCGGCGGGCACCGGCCCGGCCTCGCCGCCCGCGAACATCGCACCGGTCGCGGAGCCTGCGGCAAAGGCGGTTCCGGCGGCCAAGGCGGTTCCGGCGACAAAGGCTGCCCCAGCGAAGAAGGCTGCCCCGGCGAACAAGGCGGCCGCCGCGGAGATGGCGGCTCCCGCGGAAAAGCCGGTGAAGAAGGCCGTGGCAAAGAAGGCGGTGGCCAAAAAGGCGCCCGCCAAGGCCGTTCCGCCGCCCGACGAGGTGATCCCGGCCGAGGTGCGGGCGACCGCGAAGGCCGCACCGGCCACTGAGCGGGCCGAGTCGCAGGGCGCTCGCCCGGCCCGCAAGACCGCCGCCAGAAAGGCGGTCGCGAAGAAGACGACCCCGCCCGCCCCGGCCGGCACGGCTGACGCGCCGACCACCCCGGTGAAGGAGGCCGCGGCCGCCACCGAGCTGCCGCCGGCCAAGAAGGCGCCGGCTCGCAAGGCGGCGCGCAAGGCCGTCGCGCCCTCGTTCGTCGAGCCGCAGAACCCGGAGGCGTAACGGATGACGTTCCCCAAGCCGGGTCCTCCGCCCGGCGGTTTCCGGCCCGGCCCGCCGCCGTCGCCGCAGCCCGCGCCCGCGGCGGTGAGCCTGCCGCCGGCGGTCGACGAGGCCACCGGCCGGATCGTCGAGCAGACCGGGCATCCGGCGGTCGACGAGGTGCTGCGGTCGCTGGCCAACGCCGCCCGTCTGGCCCCGGCCGAGCAGATCGCCGAGTACGAGGCGGCTCACCAGGTTCTCCAGGAGACCCTGGCGAGCATCGATCGCTGAGACATGGACATGAGGAACTGATGGCTCGTCGTGCTCGTCTCGACGCCGAGCTGGTGCGCCGCAAGCTGGCCCGCTCGCGTGAGCAGGCCGCCACGCTGGTCGAGGCCGGCCGCGTGCAGGTGCGCGGCTCGGTGGCCCGCAAGGTGGCCGCGATGATCGACCCGGCCGACCCGGTGGTGGTCACCGGCGACGACCCGGCGACCGAGTACGTGTCACGCGGCGGCCACAAGCTGGCCGGCGCGCTGGCCGCGTTCGGGCCGCGAGGGCTCGCCGTGACCGGCCGCCGCTGCCTGGACGCCGGCGCCTCGACCGGGGGCTTCACCGACGTGCTGCTGCGCGCAGGCGCCCGGCAGGTGGTGGCGGTCGACGTGGGGTACGGCCAGCTGGCCTGGCCGATCCGCACCGACGAGCGGGTCGTCGTGTTCGAACGCACCAACGTGCGGGCGATCACGCCCGAGTCGATCGGCGGCCTCGTCGACCTGACTGTGGCGGATCTCTCGTTCATCTCGTTGCGCCTGGTGCTGCCCGCCCTGGCCGCCTGCACGGACACCGGCGGCGATCTCGCGCTGATGGTCAAGCCGCAGTTCGAGGTGGGCAAGGAACGGGTCGGCGCGGGTGGCGTCGTACGGGATTGGCAGTTGCGGGCCGAAGCCGTGCTCGACGTGGCTCAGGCCGCTGGTGAGCTGGGGCTGGGGGTGGCCGGGGTGGCGGCGAGCCCGTTGCCGGGGCCGAGCGGCAACGTCGAGTTCTTCGTCTGGTTCCGCCGGGGTGCTCCGGCCGCCGATCGTGCGGAGATCGAAGAAGTGGTCGCCGCCGGGCCCGCGATCAAGGTAGCTTCTGCCGGGCCGGAGCAGCCGGCAGCCCCCTTGGAGGACACATGACGCGCTCGGCCCTGCTGGTCACGCACACCGGCCGGCGGCAGAGCACCCAGCACGCGCGTACGGTGGCGCGTGACCTGCTGGCGGCCGGTTTCGAGGTGCGGGTCATCGCCGAGGAGGTGGCCGATCTCGACCTGCCGCCCGAGGTGACCACGGTGGAGGGCCCGACGCCGGCGGCGGCCGAGGGCGTCGAGATCGTGCTGGCGATGGGCGGCGACGGCACGTTCCTGCGCGCCGCCGAGCTGGCCCGCCCGGTCAAGGCCCCGCTGCTCGGCATCAACCTGGGCAAGGTCGGGTTCCTGGCCGAGGCCGAGATCGACCACCTCGACGAGGCCGTTCAGGACGTCGTCGACGGCGCGTACAAGGTGGACGAGCGCCTGACGCTGGAGGTGCGGGCCGAGTACGGCGGCCGCGTGATCGCCGAGTCGTGGGCGCTCAACGAGGTCAGCGTCGAGAAGGGGCAGCGGGCCCAGATGCTCGAGTTGCTGGTCGACGTCGACGGCCGCCCGCTGGCCCGGTACGGCTGCGACGGCGTGGTCTGCGCGACGCCGACCGGTTCGACGGCGTACGCGTTCTCGGCCGGCGGCCCGGTGGTGTGGCCCGAGGTCGAGGCGCTGCTGCTGGTGCCGATCAGCGCGCACGCGTTGTTCAGCAAGCCGTTGGTGACCGCGCCGACGTCGTCGTTCGCGTTGACGGTCGACCCTTACACCTCTTTCGCGGTGCTCTGCTGTGACGGTCGCCGCACCTGGGATCTGCCGCCGGGGGCCAAGGTCACCGTCGAGCGCGGCGAGCTGCCCGTACGGCTGGTTCGCCTGCAACCGCGGCCATTCACCGACGTGCTCGTGGCCAAGTTCGCGCTCCCGGTGGAGGGGTGGCGCGGCAGCAAGCGGTGACCACCGGTGGGCAAATGTCGGGGGGCACCGATACTGTCTGCCCTGTGCTGGAGGAACTGCGCATCACCGGGCTCGGCGTCATCGACGACACGACGCTGCGGCTGACGGCGGGCATGAACGTGATCACCGGTGAGACCGGTGCCGGGAAAACCATGGTGGTGACCGGTCTGGGCCTGCTGTTCGGCGGCCGGGCCGACGCCGGGCGGGTGCGCGCCGATCCGGGCCGCGCGGTGGTCGAGGGCCGGCTGCGCCTGGGCGGCAAACTGGCCGGCGAGGTGGCGACCCGGGTGTCCGACGCCGGTGGCGAGGTCGACGACGACGGTTCGGTGCTGCTGAGCCGCACGGTCACCATCGAGGGCCGGTCCCGGGCCCACGTGGGCGGCCGCAGCATGCCGGTGTCGATGCTGACCGACCTGGGTGAGCGGGTGCTGGCCGTGCACGGCCAGTCCGACCAGCTGCGCCTGCTGCGCCCGGCCGAGCAGCGGGCCGCGCTCGACCGGTTCGCCGGCCCCGAGCACGAGAAACTGCTCGACACCTATCGCGAGGCGTTCACCCGCTGGCGGGCCGTGGCCGACGATCTGGCCGACCGCCGCCGTAACGCGCGGGCCCGCTCGCAGGAGGCCGACCTGCTCAAGCTCGGCCTCGACGAGATCAGCCGGGTCGACCCGCAGCCCGGTGAGGACGACGAGCTGCGTAACGAGGTGCAGCGCCTCGAGCACGCCGAGGGCTTGCGGGTCGCCGCCGCGCTGGCGGCCCAGGCCCTGGCCGGCGGGGTCGAGGTCACTGAGGAGACGCCCGACGCCACTCAGCTGCTGGGCACGGCCCGGCGCACGCTCGAGGCGCAGGCCCAGGTCGACCCGATGCTGGGCGAGCTGGCCGGGCGCATCGAGGAAGCCGCGACCCTGGTCGGTGACGTCTCGTCCGAGCTGTCGGCCTATCTGAGCAGCCTCGACGCCGACCCTGCCCGCCTCGAGCAGATCTACGAGCGCCGCGCCGCCCTGCGCGGGCTCACGCGCAAGTACGCCGACGACGTCGAGGGCGTCATCGCCTGGGCCGAGCAGGCGCGCGCCAAACTGGCCGTGCTCGACTCGTCCGACGAGCTGCTCGACGAGCTCGACAAGGAACGCCGCCGGCTCGAGGCTCAGGTGACCGAGCTGGCGGCCCGGCTCACCGAGGCGCGGGCCGAGGCGGCAGGCCGGTTCAGCGAGGCGGTCAGCGTCGAGCTGGCGGGCCTGGCCATGCCGCACGCCCGGGTCGAGGTCGCCGTGGTGCCGCGCGCGGTCGGCAAGGACGAGCCGCCGATGGGCCCGGACGGCGCCGACGAGGTCGAGCTGCGGCTGCTGGCCCATCCGGGCGCCCCGTCGCTGCCGCTGCAGAAGGGCGCCTCCGGTGGCGAGCTGTCCCGGGTGATGCTGGCGATCGAGGTGGTGTTCGCCGGCGCCGGTGGCCCCGAGACGCTGGTCTTCGACGAGGTCGACTCGGGGGTGGGCGGCACGGCCGCGGTCGAGATCGGCAAGCGCCTCGCGCGGCTCGCGCGCACCCACCAGGTGCTGGTGGTGACCCACCTGCCGCAGGTGGCCGCGTTCGCCGACCGCCACCTCGTGGTGGCCAAGGACACCGGCGGCGCGATCACCACCAGCGGGGTGCGGGTGGTCGAGGAGACCGAGCGTGCCCGGGAGCTCTCGCGCATGCTGGCGGGATTGCCCGATTCCGATCTCGGCATCGCCCACGCGGAGGAACTGCTGGCGGTGGCCGGGCGTGAGAAGAGGGCCTGAGCAGGCAATTCGGTCATGTCCCCATGACCGGCAGGAACGAGTGGGGCAAATGCCCCTTTAGTGGGTGAGATCGCGCATGTCGCGTGCCAGGCGCGTGATTCGGCATGTCAGGATGGCCGTGATGCGACTTCCCACCTTGCGCCGCGCGCGGAGCACCGATCCCGATGCCCTCGCCGGCACCGCCCGCCTCGACCGCCGGACCAAGCGTCTGACCGGCCGGCTGCGCCCCGGCGACATCGCCGTGATCGACCACGTCGACATCGACCGGGTGGCCGCCGACGCGCTGGTCGCCGTCGGGGTCGCCGCCGTGCTCAACGCGAAGCCGTCGATCTCGGGCCGTTACCCCAATCTCGGCCCCGAGGTGCTGATCAAGAACGGCGTCGTGCTGATCGACGACTTCGGCGAGGAGATCTTCGAGCGGCTGAGCGAGGGCGACTCGGTGGTCATCGAGGGCGACACCGTGCTGCTCGACGGCGAGGCGGTCGGCACCGGTGTCCGGCAGGACGCCGAGACCGTGGCCCGCTCGATGGCCGATGCCCGCGAGGGCCTGTCGGTGCAGCTCGAGGCGTTCGCCGCCAACACCATGGACTACTTGAAGCAGGAGCGTGAGCTGCTGCTCGACGGCGTCGGCGTGCCCGACGTGCGTACCCGGATCGCCGGCCGGCACGTGCTGATCGTCGTGCGGGGCTATGACTACAAGGACGATCTCGACGTCCTGCGGCCCTACATCCACGAGTACAAGCCCGTGCTGATCGGGGTCGACGGCGGCGCCGACGCGCTGGTCGAGTCCGGGTACACCCCCGACATGATCATCGGGGACATGGACTCGGTCACCGACGACGTGCTGCGCTGCGGGGCCGAGGTGGTCGTGCACGCCTATCCCGACGGCCGGGCCCCCGGTCTCGAACGGGTGCACAAGCTCGACGTGGCCGCGCTGACCTTCCCGGCCGCCGCCACCAGTGAAGACCTGGCGATGCTGCTGGCCGACGACAAGGGCGCCACCCTGATCGTGGCGGTGGGCACCCACGCCAACCTGGTCGAGTTCCTCGACAAGGGGCGCGGCGGCATGGCCTCGACGTTCCTGACCCGGCTCAAGGTCGGTGGCAAGCTGGTCGACGCCAAAGGGGTGAGCCGGCTCTACAAGCAGAACATCTCCGGCTCGGCCCTGCTGCTGCTCGTGCTCTCGGCGACCGCCGCGATGGCGTCGGCGGTGGCCGTCTCCACGGTCGGCAAGGCGTACCTGACCGTGGTTTCCGAGTGGTGGGACAATCTGGTCTTCCAGCTCGGCCATCTTTTCTGACTACGGGGCTTTCGTCGTGATCAACTTCCGGTACCACGTGGTGTCGCTCACCGCGGTCTTCCTGGCCCTGGCCATCGGCCTGGTCGTGGGCACCGCCGCGCTCAACGGTCCGTTGGCCGACAACCTCAAGAGCCAGATCACCGCCCTCAACAAGGACCTGTCCAACAAGCGCGACGAGATCAACCAGTACCGCGACGAGATCAACCGCAGCCAGGAGTTCGCCACCGAGATCGCGCCGACCGTGCTCAACGGCAAGCTGGCCGGTCGCAAGCTGGCCGTGCTGGCGCTGCCCGGCACCGACCAGTACGCCGACAAGGTGATCTCGATGCTGACCGTCGCAGGCGCCACGATCACGGCGAAGGTCACCGTGCAGGACAAGTTCTTCGACCCGGCCGTCGGGCTCGAACTGCTCGACCTGGCCAGCGAGACGTCGCAGCCGACGATCAGCACCAGCGAGCTGCCGGTCAACAGCGACGGCGTCGAGACGGCCAGCGCCCAGCTCGCCCTCGCGCTGCTGCAGCGGCCCACCCTGGCCGGCGCGCCCCCGGCCACCCAGCCCGCCCCCGGTGACGTGACGGCGGTGCTGACCGCGTACAGCAAGGCCAGCTACATCGAGGTCGACGACAAGGCCACCGGCGGCGCCGAGGCCACCGTGATGATCACCGGGGCGCCCGCCGTCGACAAGGACGCCGCGAAGAAGGCCCAGTCGCTGGTCACCATGGCCACCCAGTTCAGCAACGAACGCCGCCTGGTGATCGCCGGGGTCGGCGTGGGCGACGGCAACGTGATCTCGGCCGTGCGCGGCGACCCGACCCTGGTCAAAAAGATCTCCACGGTGGACAACGCCAGCACCGCCGACGGGCAGGTCGCGGCGGCCATGGCCACCGTCGAGCGGGTGGCCGACGACAAGACCGGCCACTACGGGCTGGCCGCCGGCGCGGCGTCGCTGGTGCCCAAGGCCGCCTCCTGACGCCGGGTCTCTAGACTTCCCAGCCATGGCTACCCTCCGCTCGTTCGGCACCGGCGCGGCCGTCGCCCGGGCCGCGCTCGCCTGGATCCGCCGCGACCAGCACGCGGGTGCGCTCGAGCGCACCAACTTCCACGGACGGACGGTCACCCTGGCCGGTGGGCCGGCGCTGGCCGCCGGCGCGACCACGGCCGCGGCGCTCGGCGCGGGCAGCGGCCGGCTCGCCGCGGCGGCGGTCACCGCCGGGGCGGTCTCGGGTGCGGTCGGGCTCTACGACGACATCGCCGGCAACCGCCCCGAGCAGAAGGCGGCCAAGGGCTTCGCCGGACACCTGGGCGCGCTGCGTGAGGGCCGGGTCACCAGCGGCCTGGTCAAGATCGCCGGGGTGGGCGCGGCGGGGCTGGTGGCGAGCGCGCTGATCGGCAGCGACCGGCCGGGCAGGGGCGGGCGGGCCGCCGACGTGCTGCTCGGCGCCGGCGTCATCGCGGGAATGGCCAACCTGGTCAACCTGCTCGACCTGCGCCCCGGGCGGGCCATCAAGGCCGGTGTGGTCGTCGGCGCGCCGCTGGCCCTGGGCCGCCGCGGCGGGGTCGCGGCGGGCACGCTGGGCGCCTCGGCGGCGCTGCTCCCCGACGACCTGGGCGAAGAGATCATGCTGGGCGACGCGGGCGCCAACGCGCTGGGCGCGCTGCTCGGCGTCGCGCTGGTGGCCCGCAGCGGCCCAGCCGGTCGGCTGGCCGCGCTGACCGTGCTGGGCGCGCTCACCGCGGCCAGCGAAAAGGTCAGCTTCACCCAGGTCATCCAGGACACGCCGTGGCTGCGCCGCCTCGACGAGCTGGGCCGCCGGGGGCCGTCGTGACCGGCCTGAAAGAAGCGGTCGCGGTTTGACCCGGGCTCCCGCGGCGAAGATCGCCGGGGCCGCGGCGCTGATCACCGTCCTGACGGTGCTGGCCCGCATCGCCGGGTTCGGGCGCACCTTCGTCTTCCTGCACACCGTCGGCGACGGCGGCCTGGGCGACATCTACAACGCCGCCAACACGATCCCCAACATCGTCTTCGAGCTGGTCGCCGGAGGAGCCCTGGCCGGCCTGGTGGTGCCGCTGCTGGCCGGGGCGGTCGCGGCCGGTGACCGCGAGCGGGTCAACGCCGTGTCGTCGGCCCTGCTCACCTGGGTGCTGGTGCTGCTCGTGCCGCTGGCTGTGCTGGTCGCGCTGCTGGCCGGCCCGATCGCTGGGCTGTTCGACGTGCCGGCCGCCCACCAGCAGACCGCCGCGAGCATGCTGCGCGTCTTCGCGCCTCAACTTCCCCTGTACGGGGTCGGGATCGTGCTCACCGGCGTGCTGCAGGCCCACCACCGGTTCGCCTGGCCGGTGATCGCCCCGCTGCTGTCCAGCGTGACCGTGATGGGCGCCTACCTGTCGTACGCGGCCGTCGACGGCGCCGGGACCGGGTTCACCGGCCTGACCCGCACAGGCGAGCTGCTGCTGTCGGTCGGCACCACCTGCGGCGTGGTCGTGCTCGCGCTGTGCCTGCTCATCCCGCTGCGCCGGCTGCGGCTGCGGCTGCGCCCGGCCCTGCGCTTCCCCGGCGACGCGGGCCGCCGCGCGGTCCGGCTGGGCTGGGCCGGCGCCGTCACCGTCGGCTCGCAGCAGCTGATGACGATCACGGCGATCGCCCTCGCCACCGGCGACAACGGCGACCTGACCCGCTACAACGCGGCGCAGACGGTCTTCCTGCTGCCGTGGGCGGTGCTGGCCGTGCCGGTGGCGACGGCCGTCTACCCGAGCCTGTCGGCCGCCGCCGCTCAGGGCGACGAACCGGCGTACCGCGAGGCGCTGTCGGCCACCGCCCGTACGGTGATGCTGCTGGCCGGCCTCGGTGCGGCCGCCCTGATCGCGGTGGCCGGGCCGGCCGCCGTCCTGCTCGACGCCGCCCCTGCCTCGTCCGGCATCGTCGGTTTCGCGCCCGGACTGCTCGGCTACGCGTTGTTCGCCCTGCTCTCGCGCGCCCTGTACGCCCGGGGCGCGACGGCCGCCGCGGCGTTCGCGGCCGCCGTGGGCTGGGTGGTCGCGGCCGGCTCGGCGTTGGCCCTGATGACGCTGGGTCCCCACCTGCTGGTGTTCGGGCTGGGCCTGGCCAACAGCATCGGCATGACGGTCATCGGGCTGCTGCTGGTGCTCGCCGTACGCCGGCACGCCGGGGCCGCCGCGCTGGGCGGGCTGGGCCGCACCACGCTGGTCACCGTGCTCGCCGGGGGCCTGGCAGCGTTCGCCGGGTGGGGCGTGGCAGCCGGGCTGGGGAACCTGCTGGGCCCGACCCCGCAGGTTGCCGGCAGCGTTGTGCAAGGCATATTGGGTGGGCTCGCCGTGCTCGTGGTCTTCGTGGGTGTGGTCTACCCACTGGCCCGGCACGACCTGGCGCCGCTGGCCCGCCGGCTGCGGCGCCGCTCGGCCTAGAAGGAGAATCTGTGGGCGACGACTGGCGTGGTTCGGTGGCTCTGGTGCTGGCCTCCAGCACCGGAGGGGTCGGCCAGCACGTCGCCTCACTGGCCCGCGGCCTGGTCGCGGCGGGCTGCGACGTGCTGGTGTGCGGCCCGTCGGCCACCGACGAGCTGTTCGGCTTCACCGCCGCCGGCGCGGCCTTCGCCGCCGTCGAGATCCCGGCCAGTCCCGGCCCGCAGGACGCCGGGGCGGTCCGCCAGCTGCGCAGCGCCCTGGCCGCCGCCCGGCCCGACGTCGTGCACGCCCACGGCTTCCGGGCCGGGTTCGTCGCCCAGCTCGCCCGCTCCGGGGCCCCGCTCGTGGTCACCTGGCACAACGCCGTGCTGTCCCGCAAGGGCCTGCGCGGGCAGGCCTCGGCCCTGGTCGAACGGGTCGTGGCCCGCAGCGCCACCCTCACCCTGGGCGCCTCCGAAGACCTGGTCGAACGGGCCACTGAGCTCGGCGCCCGCAACGCCCGGCTGGGGGCGGTCGCCGCGCCCACCCTGCCCTCGCCCCGGCGCACCCGCTCGGCTGTGCGCGCCGAGTTCCGGCTGCCGCCGCAGACCCCGCTGATCCTCTCAGTCGGCCGGCTGCACCCGCAGAAACGCTACGACCTGCTCATCGAGGCGTCGGCCCGTTGGCGCGAGCTCGACCCGGCCCCGGTGGTCGTCGTGGCCGGCTCCGGTCCCAGCTACATGGCGCTGGCCCAGCTCGCCTCGCGCAAACACGCGCCGTTCCACCTGCTCGGCCGCCGCAACGACGTGGCCGACCTGCTGCTCGGGGCCGACCTGGCCGTGATCACCAGCGACTGGGAGGCGCGGCAGCTGTTCGCCCAGGAGGCCCTGGAATCGGGCGTGCCGCTGATCAGCACGGCCGTGGGCGGGTTGCCCGGGCTGGTCGGCGACGCGGCCGTGCTGATCCCGCCGGACGACGTGGACGCGCTCGACAACGCCGTACGCGCGATGCTGGCCGACCCCGAGCTGCGGGCCGATTACGCCGCCCGGGGGCCCGAGCAGGCCGCCACCTGGCCGGGGGAGGCCGACACGGTGGCTGACGTCCGGGCCGCGTACGGCGAAGTGACAGGTTCTTGAGGTGAAAGCTCTCGACCGGTTGCGCCGCGTCCGCCCGCCGTCGGCTCCCGACGGTCCCCGGGCCGCGCGCTGGGTTCCCCATCTGATGGTGGTGCTGATCGCCGTCGCCGCCCTGGCCGGGCTGACCATCCGGCCGGTCAGCGACACCAACCCGGGCAGCGCCGACTACGTGATCCTGGCCGGGGCGGCCGGGCTGCGCTGGGACGACCTCGACCCGCAGCGCACGCCCACCCTCTGGCAGGAGGCGACCAAGGGCTCGATCGGCTGGCTGTCGGTGCGCTCGGCGATGCGGGTGACGTGCCCGTCCGACGGGTGGCTCACCCTCGGCGCGGGCAACTACGCGGCCTGGCCCCGGCACACCACCGGCCGCGTCTGCGAACCCGTCCAACCGGCGCTGACCCGGCCCGACGACATCGGCGCCAACCTCACCGAACAGCGCTCGGTGGTGCAGAACAATCAAGACCGGCTCCCGTACGGGGCGGTGCCCGGCGCCCTGGCCGAGTCGGTGCGCTGCACGTACGCCTTCGGGCCGGGCGCGGCCATGGCGGCGGCGCGCCCGTTCGGCCGCGTCGACAAATACCAGCCCGAGTTCCCGGCCGACAGCGACGGCCTGCTCTCCGACTGCAACCTGAGCATCGTGGACCTGGGCTCGGTCACCGGCAGCGGCGAGCAGCGCCGCCGGAAGGCTCAGGCGGCCGACGCCACGCTGGCCCGGGTGCTGGCCGCCCGCCCGCCGCGCTCGCTGCTGATCGTGGCGGGCGTCTCGGACACCGAACGCTCCAACCGGCTGCACGTGGCGATCGCCGAGGGGGAGGGCTGGAACGGCGGCCGGCTCACCTCGGCCGGCACCGGCCGCGACGGTTACCTGCAGCTGATCGACCTGGCCCCGACCGTGCTCACCGCGCTCGGCAAACCCCTGCCCGAGCGGCTGTTCGCCGGGCGCAGCGTCACCGTGGTCGAGGACCGCCCGGCCGACGTCGCCGACGCCATGCTGGGCGTGCACAACGCCGACCACCGCTCGACCGCCCAGACCGCGGTCGCCGAGATCTTCTTCACCGTCCTGGCCGGCCTGCAGATCCTGCTGTTCCTGCTGGCCGTGCCGGTGATGGTGCGCGCCCGCCGGCACGCCGGGCCCCGCGGCCCGGCCCTGCCGCCGCCGCGGATCGTGGCCGCGCTCGAGCTCGCGCTGATCGCCGCCTCGCTGGCCATCCCGGCCGCCCTGGTCGCCGACGCCACCCCGTGGTGGCGCAACGCCCACCCGGCGTGGGTGTTCGGCACGGTCACGGCGCTGTTCATCGCGATCGGCACCGCGCTCATCCGGTTCGCCCCCCGCTACCCCCGTACGCTGTGGCCGCTCGGCGCCGCGTCCGGCATCGCCGCCATGGTGGTCGGGCTGGACCTGCTCACCGGGGCCCAGTTGCAGCTCAACGGCGTGGCCGGCTATTCGGCGGTCTACGGCGCGCGTTACGCCGGCGTCGGCGGGGTCGGGCTCGGCGTCTTCGTGGCCGGTCTGCTGGTGCTGGCCGGCTCGCTGTCGCAGTGGATCGTCAAGCGCTGGCGCCCGGTTGTGGTGGTGTTCCTCGGCGGCATCGGCGTGGTCATGGTCGGCAGCCCCTACCTGGGCGCCGACCCGGTGGGGGCGGTCGCCCTGACCGCCGGGGTCTGCGTGGCCGCGGCCATCTCCACCGGGGGCTGGCTGACGTTCCCGCGGTTCGCGTGGGCCGCCGTCGCCGGTCTCGGCGTGACGATCGGGTTCGCGCTGCTCGACGTGCGCCGCCCGGCGCCCGAGCAGAGCATCCTCGGCCGGGTGCTGACCGAGCTGCTCAACGGCACAGCGGGCCCGGCCATGTCGCGCACCGCCGCCGCCAACGGCCAGGCCCTGCTGGACAGCCCGCTGACGCTGCTGGCCGTGGCTGGGGTCCTGATGCTGGCGTTCTGCCAGTTCTCGCCGTGGGGCGGGCTCAACCGGCTCTTCGGGCTGCACCCGGCGCTGCGGGCGGCCGGGGCCGGGGTGACCGTGACGACGCTGATCGCCGGGATGCTCAACGGCTCGGCGCTGAGCGTCGCCGGGGCGGCCGCGGCCACCGCGGTGCCGATCGCCGTGCTGACCGCGCTGCGGGTGCTGCTGCACGCGGCCGACCGCACCCGCCCCGAGGGCGAAACCGACGGTCCCGGTGGGCCTTTGCTGCGCGAAGATCCTGCTTTGACCACCCGGCAGCCCGGCTGACACGCGTCCCGAGCAGCCCGAACCCGGCACACCCGCGCGCAGGTGTTACGGTGGACTCCCGTGGATGGGGCTCTTCGAGACCCGGTTCGCACGTCGGTAAAAGGACGACCTCGGTAAACGGACGACCACGGGAGCAGGGCCTTGGCCTCTACAGCGCGCGAAACGCGGCACATTTTCGTCACCGGGGGCGTCGCCTCCTCGCTGGGCAAAGGCCTCACCGCCTCCAGCCTCGGCAACCTTCTGACCGCGCGCGGGCTCCGGGTCGTCATGCAGAAACTCGACCCGTACCTGAACGTCGACCCTGGAACGATGAACCCGTTCCAGCACGGTGAGGTCTTCGTCACCGAGGACGGCGCCGAGACCGACCTGGACGTCGGCCACTACGAGCGGTTCCTCGACCGGTCGCTGTCCGGCAAGGCCAACGTCACCACCGGCCAGGTCTACTCGGCGGTCATCGCCCGCGAGCGGCGCGGCGAGTACCTGGGCGACACCGTTCAGGTCATCCCGCACATCACCAACGAGATCAAGTCGCGGATCTTCGCGATGGCCGACCCCGACGAGTCCGGCCGCCGGCCCGACGTCGTCATCACCGAGGTCGGCGGCACCGTCGGCGACATGGAGTCGCTGCCCTTCCTCGAGGCGATCCGCCAGGTGCGCCACGAGGTCGGCCGCGACCACGTGTTCTACCTGCACGTCTCGCTGGTGCCCTACCTCGCGCCCTCCGGCGAGCTCAAGACCAAGCCGACCCAGCACTCGGTGGCGGCGCTGCGCAACATCGGCATCCAGCCCGACGCGCTGGTGTGCCGCAGCGACCGCGAGATCCCCGAGAAGCTCAAGCACAAGCTGGCGCTGTACTGCGACGTCGACCGTGAGGCCGTGGTCGCGGCGCCCGACGCGCCCAGCATCTACGACATCCCCAAGGTGCTGCACGACGAAGGGCTCGACGCGTACGTCGTACGGCGTCTGGGTCTGTCCTTCCGGGACGTGAACTGGACGCAGTGGGACGACCTGCTGCACCGGGTCCACCACCCCAAGCGCACGATCACCATCGCGCTGGTCGGCAAGTACGTCGACCTGCCCGATGCGTACCTGTCGGTCAGCGAGGCCATCCGTGCGGCCGGGTTCGCCAACAACGTCAAGGTGCAGCTGCGCTGGGTGCCCAGCGACGACTGCGAGACCACGGCGGGCGCGGCGGCGGCGCTCAAGGGCGTCGACGGCATCGTGATCCCCGGCGGGTTCGGCGTCCGCGGCATCGAAGGCAAGATCAACACTTCCCGGTACGCCCGGGAGAACCAGATCCCGATCCTCGGCATCTGCCTCGGCCTGCAATGCATGACCATCGACGCCGCCCGCCACCTGGCCGGGCTGGCCGGGGCCAACTCGCTGGAGTTCGACGAGCGTGCCCCGTACCCGGTGATCTCCACGATGGCCGACCAGGAGGACATCGTGGCAGGCAAGGGCGACATGGGCGGCACCATGCGGCTGGGCGCCTACCCGGCCGCGCTGACCGAGGGCTCGATCGTGGCCGAGGCGTACGGCTCGACCGACATCTCCGAGCGCCACCGCCACCGCTACGAGGTCAACAACGACTACCGGGACAAGCTGGCCGAGGCCGGGCTGGTCTTCTCGGGCACCTCGCCGGACGGGCGGCTCGTCGAGTTCATCGAGCTCGACCGGTCGGTGCACCCGTACTTCGTGGCGACCCAGGCCCACCCCGAGCTCAAAAGCCGGCCCACCCGCCCGCACCCGCTGTTCGACGGGCTGGCCAAGGCGGCCATCCAGTACGCGGCGGCCGACGAGCTGCCGGTGGACCCGTCGTGAGCTTCGAACACTCGGTCATGTCGCGCGTCGCCCGCTACGAAGGCCCGATCTTCAAGGTCTTCACCGACGAGGTGACGATGTCGTCGGGCAGTACCGCGCATCGCGACGTGGTGAAGAACAAGGGCGCGGTCGGGGTCGTCGCGCTCGACGAGGTCGGACGGGTCGTGCTGATCCGGCAGTACCGCCACGCGGTGGGGCAGCGGCTGTGGGAGTTGCCGGCCGGGTTGCGCGACGTCGAAGGTGAAGATCTGGCCCGTACGGCGGCACGCGAGCTCGCCGAGGAGGCGGATCTGGAGGCGGGGCAGTACCACCTGCTGATCGATTTGTTCACGTCGCCGGGATTTTCCGACGAGACGATCCGGATCTTTTTGGCCCGGGATTTGAGCTCGGTGCCGGACGAGTCGAGGTTCGAGCGTGCGGACGAGGAAGCCGACCTCGAAGTGGCGCGGATCGACCTCGACGAGGCCGTGGCGATGGTTTTCCGCGGGGAGATCACGAACGCCGCTGCCGTGGGTGGCCTGCTCGCCGCGGCTCGCGCCCGCGACGAGGGGTGGGCCACGCTGCGGCCCGCTTCCTGATCCAGCTGGCGGGTCTGCTTGCTGATCCGGCTGGCGCTTCTGCCTGCTGATTGGCCTCGGCGGTTCTGCCTGCTGATCCGGCTGAGCGCTTCTGCCTGCTGATCGGGCTCGGCGGTTCCGCACGATGATGCGGGGCCGCGGGGAGCCGCCTCGGGAATCCGCTTCCCGAGGCGGTGGAAACACGGACCGGCCGCCACCGGCCCGCGTTCATCGCCATTTATCGGCGCCACCCCCAGCCGGACGCCGATAAAGCCCCTCCCGGCCAGTGGTGTTTCCCTTCTGACGGGTCGCGTTTCCGTTGCGCCGCAACGGTTTCGACCCTCACCACTGTGGACTTACGCCGATCATGTTCCCGTGGGTTTCTGCTCCCGGCAATCTACCTTTCGGTGATGGCGGCGCCGTTTTTCAGACGGCTCGAATGCGCCTGGCGTCCGCCGTTTCCGGCCGTTCGGGGGAACCATTTCGCGCTGTTTCCCGCCGCCGATCGGGCGTTTCCCGTTCGCCCTCGCATCGCCCGCTCTCGCGCGTGCATCCCGCATCCCCCTGTCGCCTTCGGTTGTCGCCCACCCGGCGTGGCGACGCCATCGCCCCGATCCGACGGCCCGCTGGATCAGGAACCGGTACGCGGCGGTTGACGGGTCGACGATGGCCTTGGTCACGGTTCGGTGAGGCGCGTTCGGTTCCGGTGGGTCGGGGTGGGCTGTCGGACTCGTCCGGATCGGTGCATTGGGACTAATTTCCAAGATTTTCTAGCAGGGTTCTGACCTGCGGATATGCCGTTGTTACGGGGCGATTTCCGGGCCGGGGGGCGTGGGGCGGTTGAACCGGGCGGCCCTCGGGACCCGTACTGGCCCGCAGCACCGGTGACATCGACGTCCAAACGACGAGGAGTGGTCATGAGGTCCCGCAAGTACCGACGTCCCAGCGAGGGAAACCGGCGGAAGACGATCGGCGCGATCGCAGTGGCCGGCGTGGTCGTTGCCCTGGGCGTGACCGGCGTCCAACTGGCCTCGGCCAGCACCGAGACCAAAGCCGTGGACCTGGTGACCGTCGACGGCCAGCAGTTCGACGTGTCCAACTGCGCCGACGTGCAGGTCAACGCGGGCGCGGTCGTCTGCGACGGCGAAGAGCTGGCGCCGGTCGAGCAGCAGGCCCCCGGCGATGCGGCCGCAGCCTCGGCGGCGGCGCTGGAGGCGGCCTGCGACACGTTCGCGGCCGACGTGGCAGCGGTCGAGAACGGCGCGGGCGAGGAAGCCGGTGCGGGCGAGGAAGCCGGTGCTGGTGAGGAAGCGGGAGCCGGCGAGGAAGCGGCAGCCGGTTCCAAGGCGGCCAAGGCCAAGAACAAGGCGCTGGCCAAGAAGTACGTCAAGGCCCTGAAGGCGCGTGCCGCCGAGAAGGCGGGCGAGGCCGGTAAGGGCAAAGCCGGTGGGAAGGGCGAGGAGGCCGGTAAGGGCAAGGAAGCCGGCCAGGGTGAAGAGGCCGGTGCCGGCGAGGAAGCGGGCGAGGACGCCGGCGCTGGTGACGCCGCTGCCGACGCGGCTGCTCGGGCCGTGACTTCCGCCCAGCAGAGCTTCCTGCAGGCGTGCCTGGCTCTGGCCGACGCCAAGGCGGTCGTGGCCGGCGCCGGTGGCGACGCCGGTCAGGGTGAGGACGCGGGTGCCGGCGAGGACGCGGGTGCCGGTGAGGAAGCCGGTCAAGGCGAGGAAGCCGGCGCCGGCGAAGAGGCCGGGGCGGGCGACGAAGCAGGCGCGGGCAACGAGTCCGGCGCCGAGGGCGCGGCCACCAAGTCCAAGAAGTAGACGAGTCGCGGAAGCGGTCACCTCGTCCGGAAGGTAGGCGAGTCGCGGAAGCGGTCACCACGTCCGAGAGGTAGACGGGGCCGAGGGCGCGGTGACCACGTCCGACAAGTAGACGGCTCGGGGCCCAGGGCGGTCACCCCGTCCAGGAAACAGGCCCGGCAAAGACGGCGGCGGTGTGGGGACGATCCCGGCCCACACCGCCGCTTCTTTGTGTCCGCCGCAGTCTGTCCGTCCCGCACGGCGTCCTTCACACGGGGGAGTTGGTCGCTGCCGGGCTTCAGCGCGAGCGGCCCACTTCCGGGCCCGGTGCGGCGTGCCGGGAAGAGCGGCGTACCGGTCGGTGAGTTTGAGGAGACGGGACGCGGGTGACGGCGTGCGCCGGCACCCGCGTACGGGGTCAGGCCTTGGTGATTTTGACGTTGTCGACGGCCGCCTCCACGAGCGACGCCGTGGACAGGTCGGCGGCCTCCACGCTCAGGCGGATCGTCTGGCCGGCGAACGAGGACAGGTTGACCGAGCCGGTGGCCCAGGCGGCGGCCCGGTTGGAAGCGGCTCCGGCCTGGCTGAACACCGTGGTCGTGGTGCTGCCCGAGATCACCTGGATGCGGAAGTAGTCGGCGCTGGTCGCGTTGTTCAGGTGCGACAGATACCAGTTGAAGCTGAGCGTCAGCGTGCCCGTGGGCAGCGCGATCGTGGGGGAGACGATGGTCGTGGCGCCGCCGTCCACGTCGTTGGCCCCGGCGCTCGAGCCGGCGACGGCCCCGGTGACCAGGTCGTACGTGCCGCCGGCGGCGTCGCCGAGCTGGGTGGCGACGCCGGAGCTGGTGGCGGCCGGGTCGCCGCGCTCGAACCGGCCCGACGTGGCGGTGTCGGAGGCGCCCGCCGTCCAGCCGGTCGCGGTCTCGAAGTCGTCGGAGTAGACGGTCGTTCCGGGCGGCGTGGTGGTGCCGCCGTCGGCGAGCGTCCACACCGCGTACGCGATGGCGTCCGAGTTACGGTCCAGCGCGGTGTCGTTGATGTTCGCGGTGGTGTCGCACGACGCGTGGTAGCAGGGGTCGAACGTGGACGCGGTTCCACCCCACAGCTGCACCTGCGCGGCGGTCTTGCGGCCCTCGGCGCCGGTGAAGATGCCGCCTGCCGGGATGCCGTTGGCGATGAACGGGCCGTAGTCGCTGCGGCCGTCGAAGTCGGTTCCCCGGGTGGGCACGCCGATCGACGTGAAGTAGTCGGCCAGCGTCTGCTCGATCTGCGCGGAACCGGCCGGACCGGGGCCTGCGCCGGTGCCGTCGGAGTTGTCGCCGTCGTACAGGAAATAGCCGGGGTTGGGCGAACCGACCATGTCGAAGTTCAGGTACCCGGTGATTTCACGTTTCTGCGCGGTTGTCAGCGAATTCACGTACGCCGTCGAGCCGCGCAGGCCGAGTTCCTCGGCGCCCCACCAGCCGAAGCGCAGGTGCCGGTCGGGCTGGAAACCGGTGCGCGCGACGGCCAGGGCGACCTCGAGGTTGGCCATCGAGCCGGAGCCGTTGTCGTTGATGCCCGGCCCGGCCGTGACGCTGTCGAGGTGCGCGCCGATCATCAGGGTGTCCGAGGTGTCGCCGCCCGGCCAGTCCGCGATCAGGTTGTAGCCGGTCGCGCCGTTGTAGGTGAACGACTGCTGCCGCGTGGTGTAGCCGGCCGCGTCGAGCAGGTTCTTCACGTACGTGACCGAGGCCAGATAGCCGGGACGGCCGTGCGCGCGGTTGCCACCGTTGGCCGTGGCGATGCTCTGCAACTGCGTGAGGTGCGCCTTGACGTTGGCCGGCGGAATGTCGGGGGCGGCCACGGCAGCGAGAGCGGCGGGGGCGGTGCCGGCGGGCTGGGCTTGGGCCGGGGCGGTGGCCGGCCCCAACGCCAGAGCGGCGACGCCGAGGACAAGGGGTGCTCGCACGAAGGTCCTCCGTGGGCTCGGGGGAACCACCCCCGGACGCGGAGGCGGTGTGCCCGCGAGCATGTCAGCGCGGAGGACTCATGCACTCATCCCAATCAATACATATCAAGGAACGTTCAAGGCCGAACCGCGGATGTACGCCTCTTCGCCGCCACCAACCGTGGGGCATGGCTGGAACGTCAGGCCGGGGGTGTGACGGTTTTCGGGGTGGGGCCGAAGGGGCCGGTCAGAGCGGCCCACTGGAGCAACATGATGGTTTTGGCGTCGGCGATGCGGCCGTCGGCGATGGCGGTCAGGGCGTCGTCGAAGTCGAGTTCGACGGGTTCGATGTCCTCGCCCTCGGAGGCCACGCCCCCGCCGGGGCCGGTGCGGTCGGCGGCGGTGTAGGGCGCGGCGTAGAAGTGCAGGCGTTCGGTGACCGAGCCGGGGCTCATCCAGACGCCGAAGACGTGTTCGAGCTCGCCGACCGTGATGCCGAGTTCTTCCGAGGTCTCGCGGCGGATCGCGCCGGCCGGGTCGTCGTCGTCGAGCAGGCCGGCGGCGGTTTCGATCAGCATGCCGTCGGGGTGGCCGTTCACGTAGGCCGGGTAGCGGAACTGCCGGGTCAGCAGCACCGTGCGGCGGGACACGTCGTACAGCAGGATCGTCGCGCCGTCGCCGCGGTCGTACGTCTCGCGCTGCTCGGTGGTCCAGCGGCCGTCGCGGTGGCGGTAGTCGTACGTCGTACGGCGAAGGACGTGCCACGCCGTCGCGAGCAGCTCGACGTCGCGGATCACCACGTCGGGGTTGCCGGTGAGGTCGCGGCCGGCCTGGTCGAGGCGGGTGCGGCCGCGGTGGTCGGGCAGGTCGAGGCCGGGGGTGCCGAGGTCGGTCATGGCGCGTACGCTAACCCAGGAAACACGCAACAGTCGACAACAATGAGGAGAAACACGCAGTGCTGCCCGCCGAGCGTCGCGACTTCCTGCTCGAGCGGCTGCGGGCCGAGGGCAAGCTCGTGGTCACCGACATCGCCTTCGAGCTGGGCATCGCCGAGGACAACATCCGCCGTGACCTGCGCGATCTCGCCGCCGCCGGGCTGCTGCAGCGGGTGTACGGGGGAGCGTTGCCCCCGGCTCCGGCCGCCGCCGACTACGCGACACGTACGCAGGTCTCGCCCGACAGCAAGCGCCGGGTCGCCGCCGCGGCCGCCGCCCTGATCCGGCCGGGCGCGACGGTTCTGCTCGACGGGGGCACGACCGCGCTGGCCGTGGTCAACGCGCTGCCGCCCGAGCTGGAGGCCACGATCGTCACCCACAGCGTCACCGTCGCCGCCGCGCTGGTCGGCCATCCGAGCGCCGAGGTGATCGTGCTCGGCGGCCGGCTGTTCAAGCACTCGGCCGTGGCCTCGGGCGCGATCACGGCCGAGGCGGCCCGCACGGTGCACGCCGACCTGTTCCTGCTCGGTGTCACCGGGGTGCACCGCAAAGCGGGCCTGACCACCGGCGACCCCGACGAGGCGGCGATGAAACGCACGCTGGCGAGCCGGGCCGCCGAGACCTACGTGATGGCCAGCGCCGAAAAGATCAACACCGCTTCCCCGTACGTGGTGATGCCGCTGACCGAGGTGAGCGGCGTGATCACCGACGCGCCCGGCCTCGACGACCTCGGCGTCCCGATCATCCGCGCGCCCTGAGCCGTGCCCCGGCGCGGGCCGCACGACAGCGGTCGCGCGGCGCTCGGCCGGTCTACCGTTGGGGTCATGAAGCAGTTCCGTCGTGATGCCGGGCCGGGCGTCTCCGCGTACGGGCTGGAAGTGCTGCAGGCGGAGGTCGCGCGCCTCGCCGCGCTCATCGGGGCGGAGCAGCCGGCCGTGCTGGGTTTCGAGCCCGGCGACTCCCACCCGTACGTGGAGATCGACTCCGACGGCGTCTACCACTGGAAACGGGCGGCGCCCGAAACCGACCGCGCCACCCCCGCGCGCGACGACGTCCTGTACTGGTCGTTCGAAGCCGTGACGCGCGCGATCGCGGGGCACGACGACGATCGGCAGCTCGACCTGTTGCGCACGCTCGACCCGCGCTGGGCCGAGCGTCGCGCCCGCGAACAGGCCTGATCAGCTCAACCCGCGCTCGCGGGCCAGACGCTCCACCGCCTCCTTCGCCTCGGCCAGACCTGCCCCCGTACGCTCGCGGTAGATCTTGATCGCGTGGATCTTCTCGCCCTTCATGAGGTGGGACAGCACCTCCGGGTCGGCGGCGTCCACCGGCTCTTCGATGCCGAGGTGCTTCATGACCATGTCGAGTTTGCGTTCGACCGCCGCCAGCCGCGCAGCCTCGCGGCTCGTGCGCTGGGAACGGCTCGCGGTCGCGAACAGGGTCAGGCCCACGGTGGCGAGGGCGATCACGACGACGTAGACAACTTCCATACGATCATCGAATCAGCTGCCCGCCACCGGTGTCTTCAGGGATTCCACGCACGAGCGCAGCAGCCGGCGCATCTGGTCCTGTTCGGCGGCCGACATCCCGGCGAGCATGGTGTCCTCGACCGCCCGGACGGCCCCGCTGGCCGTGGCGAGCTGCCGGCGGCCCTTGGCGGTCAGCGTGGTCGGCAGCACCCGCCCCGAGGGAGCGCGCTCGGGCCTGGCGACCAGGCCGTCGCGTTCGAGCGCCTGCAGCAGCACGTTCATCGACTGCCGGGTGACGAACGTGCCGCGCGCCAGCTCGGAGTTTGACAACCCCGGCCGCTGGGAGAGCAGTTCCAGGCACGAGTAATGCGTGATCGTCATGCCGAGCGGGCGCAGCACCGCCTCCATCGCGGTGTGCAGGGCGCTCGCGGCCATCTTCAGCAGGTAACCCACCGACGTGTCCAGCTCGACTTGACTCATGTCAGCATACTGACATACTCTTGCTCATGTCAGTCAACTGACATATCGACACAGGGAGTCATCATGGCAGTCATCGGACCCGACTTCGTCTCGCTGCAGGTGCGCGACATCGAACGTTCCGCCGCCTTCTACGAGCAGCACCTCGGGTTGACGCGCCGGCCCGGCCCGCCGCACGCCGTCGTCTTCGACACCAAACCCATAGCGTTCGCCGTACGGTCCTACGTCGCCGGCCCGATCACGGAGCCCGGCCGCGGCGTCGCGTTGTGGCTGCACGCGCCCGACGCCCAGCAGATCCACGACGCGCTGGCCGCCGCGGGCGTGCCGATCGTCTCGGCGCCCGTCGACGGCCCGTTCGGCCGCACGTTCACGTTCGCCGACCCCGACGGCTACGAAGTGACACTGCATGACCGGGCCTGAGCGTTTCTGGGTCAGCACGGTCAGCCTCGACCACGTGGAAACGGCCGCCGCCGGCGGTTTCACGCAGGCCGACCACGGCGCGAACACCCGCCTGTCCCGACTGCGCCCCGGCGACTCCCTCGTCTTCTATTCGCCCCGCACGACGATGCTCGGCGGCGATCCCGTACGGCGGTTCACCGCCCTCGCCGTCGTCACGGGTTCGTCGCCGTACCGGGATCCGGTCAGCCACCATTGGCGCCTGAGCTGCACGTTCACGCCGTCCGCGCCGGTTGAGGTCAAGCCGCTGGCCGCCGAGCTGTCGTTCATCCCGGACGCCGCCCACTGGGGCCTGCCGTTTCGCCGCGGCCTGTTCCCCATCCCGGAGGCCGACTACCGCATCATCGCCGGCCACATGACCGGATCATTGAGGGCCACATGACCGGGCGTCCGCCGCACGGGTGAACCGCCCGGACGGCCAGGCGGTTCGGCGGATGATCGCGTCGGCGGTGCGCTCGGTGAGGCCCGGCGCGAAGAACGGGTAGTGGCCTGTCCCGGGCGCGATCTCCGGGCGGGCGCCGGGGATATGGGCCCGCAAGTGCCTCGCCGTGAGCCGGGGGCAGAGGGTCGTCGCTGTTCAGGACTCGCCAGGTTCCGACGTCGGCGTCCGTACGATGCTGTGGCGTCGTACGGGGTGCCTTCGCCGGCCGCCGCCGGGAAGCGGACATTCCAGACATTGAACGGGGTAGTCTTCGTCCGGGGCGGGTCCGGCGAGGGACGGACCGGCCTGGGACGTCACTCAGCGTTGAGAAAGGACGGTGTCGGCTCGATGAAGGTCGGCATTCCCAGCGAGGTCAAGAACAACGAATTCCGGGTGGCCATCACCCCTGCCGGGGTCTACGAGTTCCGCCGGGCCGGGCACGACGTGTTCGTGCAGGCGGGCGCGGGCGCCGGCTCGTCGATAACCGACGGTGACTACGTGGCCGCCGGCGCGACCATCCTGCCCGGCGCGGACGACGTCTGGGGCACGGCCGACCTGATCCTCAAGGTCAAGGAGCCGATCGCCCAGGAATACCCGCACATGCGGCCCGGCCAGGTGCTCTTCACCTATCTGCACCTCGCGGCGTCCAAGGAGTGCACCGACGCGCTGCTGGACCGCAAGGTCACCGGCATCGCGTACGAGACGGTCGAGCTGCCCGACCGCTCGCTGCCGCTGCTCGCCCCGATGAGCGAGGTCGCCGGCCGGCTCGCGCCGCAGGTGGGGGCATACCACATGATGCGTCCCGGCGGCGGGCGCGGCGTGCTCATGGGCGGTGTGCCGGGCGTCTACGCGGCCAAGGTCGTGGTCATCGGCGCCGGGGTGTCCGGCATGAACGCGGCCGCCATCGCGCTCGGCATGCAGGCCGAGATCCTGGTGCTCGACCGCAACATCGCCCGGCTGCGCGCCGCCGACGCCGACTACCGGGGACACCTGCAGACCGTGGCCTCCAACGCGTACGAGATCGAGAAGGCCGTGCTCGACGCCGACCTGGTCATCGGTGCGGTGCTGATCCCCGGCGCGAAGGCCCCCAACCTGGTCTCGAACGAGCTGGTGTCGCGGATGAAACCGGGCAGCGTGCTCGTCGACATCTCGATCGACCAGGGCGGCTGCTTCGAGGACTCGCGGCCCACCACCCACGCCGACCCCGTCTACAAGGTGCACAACTCGCTGTTCTACTGCGTCGCCAACATGCCGGGGGCGGTGCCGCACACGAGCACCTACGCGCTGACCAACGTCACCCTGCCGTACGCTCTGGAACTGGCCAACCGGGGCTGGCGCGACGCGCTCAAGGCCGACCGCGCGCTGGCCCTGGGCCTGAACACCCACGACGGGCACGTCACGTACGGGCCGGTCGCGGAGGCTCACGGCATGACGGCACTCGACCTGGCAGAGGCGCTGAGCTGACCCGGGGCGGAAACCGAGAGAACCGGGGAGACTGACGGTGCAGCGCGCGATCACGGCCTATCTCGACCACCTGACCGTCGAGCGTGGGCTGTCGCGCAACACGCTGACCTCGTACCGGCGTGATCTGGAGCGATACGCGCAGGCGCTCGCCGCGGAGGGGATCGACGATCTCGCCGCGGTGAGCTCCGGCCGGGTCACCGCGCACCTGGCCGGCCTGCGCGCCGACGGGTTGTCCGCCTCGACCGCGGCAAGAGCCATCAGCGCCGTACGGGGCCTGCACAAGTTCGCCGCCCGCGAAGGGCTCGTCGCCGCCGACGTGGCCGCCGAGGTGCGCCCGCCCGCCCCGGCCAAACGCCTGCCCAAGGCCCTCGACGTCGACCAGGTGACCCGGCTGCTCGACGTGCCCGCCGACTCCGCGCTGGGCCTGCGCGACAAGGCGCTGCTGGAGTTCCTGTACGGGACCGGCGCGCGCATCTCCGAGGCGGTCGGCGCGGCTGTGGACGATCTCGAGCTGGGTGACGAGCCCGCGGCGGTGCTGCACGGCAAGGGCGGCCGCACGCGGCTGGTGCCGATCGGCGGGTTCGCGAAGTCGGCGTTGGAGGCTTACCTCGTACGGGGAAGGCCTGGTCTTGCCTCGAACGGGACGGGAACTCCCGCTGTCTTCCTCAACGCGCGCGGCGGACGGTTGTCGCGGCAGAGCGCGTGGGCCATTCTGCGCCGTGCCGCCGAGGCCGCCGGGCTGCCGGTCGAGGGACCGCACGCGGTGAGCCCGCACACGTTGCGACACTCCTATGCGACCCACCTGCTCGACGGCGGGGCCGACGTCCGGGTCGTGCAGGAACTGCTCGGGCACGCGTCGGTCACCACGACGCAGGTGTACACGCTGGTCACCGTGGATCGACTTCGTGAGGTGTACGCGACCGCACACCCCCGGGCTCGTTAGAGACTGGGCACCCATAGATGGCGACACGCCGACAACTCACCCGGGGAACGACGGCGGTCGTGGCGTAGAGTCGGGCATCGGCTCCGGCTGCGCGAGTCGGAAGGGGGCGAGGGTCATGGCGGGCAACGCGGATCGGGCGGAGGCCTGGACCTCTGCGCTCCGGGAGCAGCAGGGTTCCATGGACCTGGGCGCTGACCTGGGACCGGCCGACCCGACGGCGTACACGATGCGCCGTCCCATCCCCGAGCCGATGCCGACCGACCGGCACGGACCGGCGCGCATCATCGCCCTGGCCAACCAGAAGGGCGGGGTCGGCAAGACCACCACCACGATCAACCTGGGCGCCGCCCTGGCCGAGTACGGCCGCAAGGTGCTGCTGGTCGACTTCGACCCTCAGGGCGCCTGCTCGGTCGGGCTGGGCGTCAACCCGCACAACCTCGACCTGAGCATCTACAACCTGCTCATGCAGGACGACGTCACCGCCGAGGACGTCATCATCAAGACCGACGTGGCCGGGCTGCACCTGCTGCCGGCCAACATCGACCTGTCAGCGGCCGAGATCCAGCTGGTCAACGAGGTCGCCCGCGAGATGGCCCTGGCCCGCGTGCTGCGCTCGGTCCGCAAGGAATACGACTTCATCCTGATCGACTGCCAGCCCTCGCTGGGCCTGCTGGCGATCAACGCCCTCACCATCGCGCACGGCGTGCTGATCCCGCTCGAGTGCGAGTTCTTCTCGCTTCGCGGTGTCGCCCTGCTGCTCGACACGATCGACAAGGTGCGCGAGCGGCTCAACTTCGACCTCGAGCTCGAGGGCATCCTCGCCACCATGTACGACTCGCGCACCACCCACTGCCGCCAGGTGCTGCAGCGTGTGGTCGAGGCGTTCGGCGACAAGGTCTACCAGACCGTCATCACCAAGACCGTCAAGTTCCCCGAGTCCACCGTGGCCGGCTCGCCGATCACGACCCTTGACCCGGCTTCCTCGGGCGCCCGCAACTACCGGCAGCTCGCCCGCGAGGTCATCGCCGCCAAGGCTGAGCGCGGCTGACAGCGCAATTCGCGCCTTAGGAGAACAGTGCTGTTCGCTCTTGGCGAGCCGGTGGCGTTCGTTGCGCTGGTGCTCTCGTTCCTGCTCGCGATCGTGCTGCGCGCCGTCGCCATCCGGGTGACCGCGCGTGCCGTCGGGCTGGCCGACCGCCGTGACTCGATCGCCCCGCGCCTGCGCGAAGACGTCGACCCGTTCGGCGGGGTCGCGGCCGCGATCGGCGGCATGGGCTGGGGCAAGATGCTCACCGTCGACGACGTGCCCCGCTACCAGGGCCGCGGAAAGGCCATCGCGGTGTTCGCGGCCGGGCCGATCGTCTGCATCGTCCTGTCGCAACTGCTTCTGCTCGGGTACGCGCTGACGTACCCGAACAATGTGCTGTCGATAATCGGACCGGCCGACGTACTGCTCGGCATCGGCCTGCCGACAGCGCATCAGGTGTGGCTGTCGATCGCGGTCGGGCTGCTCTGCTTCGGCATCCTTGCCCTGATCCCCGTCCCGCCACTGGACGGCTTCGGCATTCTCTACTCCGCCGTCACCAAGCCTGGCCAGGCACTTCAGTGGATGCGGCTGTGGTTCGAGGACAAGAACATCGGCGTCCTCGTGCTGCTGGTCCTGTGCATCTTCCCGCTCGGGATGCCGTTCCTGATGCAGATCCTGAACGCGCTGGGGCTGGTGTTCGTCCGCGTCTGGGGGTGACCCCTAAGCCCCGGATTCGTGCCGTCAGGGAGAAACCTGGAGGCGATCTGTGGCGCGGTAGGCGCACTCTGAACGCATCAGTTCATTCGCTTCGTTCGTTCCGCTACCGGAGATGATCGAGATGCGCAGCCAATTGCTCGCCGCCCGCGCCGCCGCCCTGTTCGCCAGCGACCTCCCGGCCGGGTCCCGGCCCAGCGCCACTGTCGTGGAAGCTGCCATCGCCCGGTCCGTTCGCAGCTGCGGCGGCACCCGGGGGTGTGCGGCCGCTCTCGCCGCCGCGTACGGCGACTACCCGGAGACCGCTGTGGCCCGCATGCGGTGGGCGCGCAGTGTGGTTCAGGGTGTTTATGAACCGTCGCTTTCGCCTTCGCCGGGCATGGCGCTGGCCGCTTGACTTGCCGGGGGTCACGCCCTGGCGGCGCGGCCCCCGGGCCGGTCGACGTGCGCCTCTCGGCGGCGTCTGGTGGTGAGCCGGGCGCTTCTGTGTCAGCAGCGGCTCTCGGTTTGCTGCGCTTTGGCGGTTTGCTGCGCTTTGCCGGTTCGGGGCGCTTTGCCGGCTCGGGACGCTTTGCCGGTCAGCGGCGCTTCTCCGGTCAGCGCGGAGTGATCACGGCGATCGGGAACTTCCGGTCGGTCTTGGTCTCGTAGTCGGCCGCGTCGGGCCAGTAGGCGCGCCAGATGCCGTAGAGCCGCTCCCAGTCGTCGTCGCGGCCCGCGCGTACGACCCGGTGGTCGGCCTTGAGCGTCTCGGCGCCCAGCTCGATGGTCACCGGCCCGTCGAGCGCCTCGAGGTTGGCGACCCACTGCGGCTCGGCCGGCGCGCCGCCCGCGCTGCCACAGAGCAGGTAGGAGTCGCCGTCGGGCGCCGCGACCAGCGGGTTGACCGTGACCTTGCCGGTCTTGCGGCCCGGCGTGTGCAGCAGCAGGGTGGTCTTGCCCTCCCAGTGGCCGCCGAGCACGCCGTTCTTGGCGCGGAAGTCGTCGATGACGGTGTCGTTGAACGAAGCCATGCGCCCAAGATTAGTTGACAACGAAAATTGTCCTCCATGGACTGTGCGCAGTGTCGCTGTGCCAACATCTCAGCATGGCGGACACCGGCAAGGTCGACTTCAAGAAGACGCTTGCGGTCTACCGCGCCCGCCGCGGGTTCCAGGTCGTGGACGTGCCCGACCTGCAATACCTGATGATCGACGGGCACGGGGATCCGAACACCGCGGTGTTCACCGAGGCCGTCGAGGCGCTCTACCCGCTGGCGTACAAGCTCAAATTCGCCAGCAAGAAGACCCTCGGACGCGATTACGTGGTCATGCCGCTCGAAGGCCTGTGGTGGGCCGGCGACATGGACGCCTTCACCGCCGCCCGCGACAAGTCGCGGTGGGACTGGACGCTGATGATCATGGTGCCCGACTGGATCACGCCGCGGATGTTCGCCGAGGTGGCGCCGGCCGGGTCACGGGTCCGCCTCGAGACGCTGGCCGAGGGCCGATGCGTGCAGACGTTGCACGTCGGCTCCTACGACGACGAAGCCGGGGTGCTCGCCGAGATGCACTCGAGCTTCATACCGTCGCGCGGCTTCACGATGGTGGGCAAGCACCACGAGATCTACCTCAGCGATCGCCGCAAAACCGAACCTTCCCGACTTCGTACGATCCTCCGGCAGCCCGTACGCGAATGATCGCCGGCCGGCGGCGGGGATCGTGCCGCTGGATGACCCGCGGCGTCCAGGGTGTTCCCGCCCTGGCGATGCTGACCTCGAGGACACAGCCCCCGGCCGTTCGGTGAGGACCGATATGTACCCGTTCGGGGGCAGTGACCGGACGGTGGGTCGGGCGTTGATCTTCAGAGGGATGGGAGTGACCTGTGAGGCGGGAGCAGGTTGTCGGAGCCGTGGTCTACGGTCAGTTCGTGCCTGAAGAGTCGACCCATCCGTCCGTGCCTGACGCGCCGCCCGTCCCGGTTCCGGGGGCGCCGGTTGCCGGCGGTGCGGCGCATGCCAACGACGCCGCAGTGCACGGCGGCTCGGGTGATGGCGGCTCGGGTGACGGCGGCTTCGGCGACGGCGGCTCGGGTGACGGCGGCGATGTGGCCGGGGCCGGCGTGGCGGTCGCTGCCGACGGGGTGACCGTTGACGCCGAGGGCAACCCGGTTGACGAGAGCAAGTTCCTCGTACGGCTGGACAACTTCACCGGGCCGTTCGATCTGCTGCTGCAACTGATCGGGAAGCACAAGCTCGACGTCACCGAGGTCGCGCTGCACCAGGTGACCGACGACTTCATCGCGTACATCCGGGCCATGGGCGACGACTGGGATCTCGGTGAGGCCAGCGAGTTCCTGCTGGTCGCGGCCACGCTGCTCGACCTCAAGGCGGCCCGCCTGCTGCCCGCGGCCGACGTCGAGGACGAGGAAGACCTGGCCCTGCTCGAGGCCCGTGACCTGCTCTTTGCGCGTCTGCTGCAGTACAAGGCGTACAAGGAGGCCGCGGCTCACATCATGGAGCTCGAGGTCAACGGCATGCGGCGCTGGCCTCGCATGGTGTCGATGGAACCGCGGTATGCCGAGGCGCTGCCCGACCTGGTGCTGGGCGTCGGGCCGGAGCGGCTGTTCAAGCTGGCCCTCAAGCAGTTCACCCCGAAACCGGGGCCGCCGCAGGTGTCGATCGCGCACATCCACCAGGTGCGGGTCAGTGTTCGTGAGCATGCGGCCCTGCTGCGCGACCGGTTGCGCCGTGCCGGGCAGGCGACGTTCACGCTGCTGGTTGCGGACTGTGACAACACGCTGGAGGTGGTGGCCCGCTTCCTGGCGTTGCTGGAGCTCTATCGCGAGGGGTTGATCGACTTCGAGCAACCGGTGTCGCTGGATGAGCTGACCGTGCGCTGGATCGGCGGGGACGCCCCGGACGCCGAGCTCGACATCGACGACTACGAGGGGACGAAGCCGGAGGTCGACACGGCGGCGTCCGAACCTGGGGAAGAAGGGGCCGCTGCCTCGGAGCCGGGCGCTGACGACCCCGTCGCCGCGGGTCGGGACGACTCCGCTGACGATCTCTACGAGGACGACGACGACGATTCGGACCTCGACGCGTTTGACGTGGCCCCGATCGAGGAGGAGCCGCCTGGCCTCGGTGCTCGCGGCGGGACGGCCGACGGAAGCCTGGATGACTCCGACGATGCCGGTGTGGCTGGCCGCGGCGGGATTGCGGACGACTCCGATGGCGTCGGCGCGGATGCTCACAGCGAGGCGGCTGACGATGTCGATGGCGGCGGCGAGGTGGCCGACGATCTGGACGGCGCCGGCGTCGGCGTGGGTGGCGGTGAGGCGGTTGTCGGTCTGGGCGGTGCGGGGGTGGACGGCGACGGCGGTGAGGCGGTTGTCGGTCTGGGCGGTGCGCGGGTGGACGGCGACGGCGGTGAGGCGGTTGTCGGCCTGGGCGGTGCGCGGGTGGACGGCGACGGCGGTGAGGCGGTTGTCGATCTGGGCGGCGCGGGCGTGGATGGCGAGCGGGGTGAGCAAGGCTCCGAGCTCAGCGCAGCCGAGCGGCGGGTCGATGAGGATGCAGCGCGGTCCGCGGGGGTTGAGAGCGTTGCGCCCGGCTTGAGTGGGGAAGCGCCAGAATCGGCTGTTCCGGGGCGGGAGCTGGGGTCTGACCGGCTTGACGAGCGTGATGATCTTGGTGGGGTAGACGACGACGCGGAGGAACGATCGTGAGCAGCGACGAGCGGCAGGACTCGCTGGCGGCGCAGGCGGCGGCCTGGGTGCCGCCGTGGGAACGTGCCCCGCGGCGCCCGGATCGGGAGTTCCAGGAGCGGGTCGAAGCCGAGGCGGGCGAGCAGGCGTCCGAACCCGAGGAGGGGGAGGAACTCAGTCAGGCGGGGCTTTCCGAGGACGACGACGACTTCGATCCTGCGTTCGAGGGGCCCAACCCCCGTACGCGGGAAGCCGAGGGGGACGAGTCGGCAGAAACGCCTGCGGTTGGGCTCGACGACGCTGCTGCAGTTTCGACCGTGGGGCAGTTGTCGGACCCGGGCGTTGAGGAACCGGCGTTGGGTGAGCTGGGGGATGAGTCGGCGGGCGTCGACGCGCCGAGCGAGCCTGGGGACGAGTCGGCGGGGGTCGACGCGCCGGCCGGGGTGCCGGGGCGGGAGGGCATCGAGACGCCTCCGGGGGCGGAGATGCCGTTGCCGGAGCCGATCGAGGAAGCGGCGGAGGCGGCCGACGCGGATGAGCCGGGTACGCCGGTGGACGCGCCGCTGCCTGCTGAGGGGGACGACGCGGCGGACGTGTTCGACTCGGCGGCCGATGACGACGTGAGCGATGACGGCGAGATGGATTTGCTGTTCGCCGACGAGGTGCCGCCGCCGAACAGCGCCGCTGACAATGTCGCGGGCAGGACAGGTCACGCGGCCGGCCGTGGGCAAAGCGAGCGGGCCGGGGGTGACCGTGCTGAGGGCGACCGGGCCGAGAGCGACCGCGCTGAGAGCGACCGGGCCGAGAGCGACCGCGCTGAGAGCGACCGCGCTGAGAGCGACCGCGCTGAGAGCGACCGCGCTGAGAGCGACCGCGCTGAGAGCGACCGCGCTGAGAGCGACCGCGCTGAGAGCGACCGCGCTGAGAGCGACCGTGCTGGGAGCGAGCGGGCCGAGGGCGACCGTGCTGGGAGCGAGCGGGCCGAGGGCGACCGTGCTGAGAGCGACCGGGCCGGGGGTGACCGTGCTGAGAGCGACCGGGCCGAGGGAGCCGACGCTCGGGGCGACCGGCTCGAGGGCGCCGGAGGTGAGGGCGGCGCGGACGAGGCTGCGGTTGTTGACGCGGCCGCGGCGGGGGCCAGGGCGGCTGCTGAGGGCGAGGGCGAGCCGGTCAAGAGGTCCAAGGGGGCGAAGGCCCGGGCGGTGCCGGGGCAGAAGCGGCGTGCCGGGGAGCCCCTCGGGACGGGGGATGAGTCGTCACCGCGTACGGGGAACGCTGACGTTGATCTTCCGGGGTTGACCGACGACGCGGAGCTGGCGGGGGCTCTGGAGGCGATCATGCTGGTCGTCGACGAGCCGGTCGGGGAGTTGCAGCTGGCGCAGATCCTGGAGCAGCCGACCGAGCGGATCGCGGCGATGTTGGACAACCTGTCGGCGCGGTACACGGCGGCGGGGCACGGGTTCGACCTTCGGCGGGTCGCGGGCGGGTGGCGTCTGTACACGCGGCCGGAATACGCGGCGTACGTGGAAAGGTTTGTCCTCGACGGGCAGTCTGTGCGGCTGACCCAGGCGGCACTGGAGACACTGGCTGTGGTCGCCTACAAACAGCCGGTGACGCGTTCGCGGATCAGCGCCATCCGCGGTGTGAACTGCGACGGGGTCATGCGTACGCTTGCTACTCGCGGCCTGATCGAGGAATGCGGCACCGAGAGCGAAACCGGGGCACACCTGTATCGCACGACGGGGCTGTTCCTCGAGAAGCTCGGCCTCAACTCGGTCGACCAGCTGCCGCCGCTCGCCCCATTTTTGCCCGACGACGTGGAAGAAGTGCTCGATGCCACAGGCTGACACCGCCGAACGCCTCCAGAAAGTCCTGGCGGCGGCCGGTGTTGGATCCCGGCGCGCCTGCGAAGACCTGATCTTCCGCCGGCGCGTCACGGTCAACGGCAAGGTCGCCAAGCTCGGTGACAAGGTCGATCCCGACACCGCGGAGATCCTCGTCGACGGGCAGCGGGTGATCACCAACAAGAAGCTCGTCTACCTGGCGCTGAACAAGCCGCGCGGCGTCGTCTCCTCGCTCGACGACGAGAAGGGCCGCACCGAGCTGGCGGATTTCGTCGGCCAGTTCGACGTGCGGCTGCACCACGTGGGCCGGCTCGACGCCGACTCCGAGGGCCTGCTGCTGATCACCAACGACGGCGAGCTCACCAACAAGCTCACCCACCCGCGGTACGAGATCCAGAAGACGTACGTGGCCGAGGTCGTCAACGGCCCGCTGCCGCGCAATGTCGGCCGGCAACTGCTCGCCGGTGTCGAACTCGAGGACGGCCCGGCCAAGGCCGACGGGTTCAAGCTGCTGGGCGCGCTCGGCAAGACCGCGCAGGTCGAGATCGTGCTGCACGAGGGCCGCAAGCACATCGTGCGCCGCATGATGGAGGAGGTCGGGCACCCGGTGACCCGCCTGATCCGTACGGCGGTCGGCCCGGTGCGCCTCGGCGACCTTCGTCCGGGCGGGTTCCGGCACCTGTCCCAGGCGGAGGTCGCGGCGCTGTTCAAGGCGGCCGGCAGCTGACGTTCGCGGCATTGATGCCGGGGCATGCGATCTGTCTCCAGTGGAAAGGACGGATCGCATGGTCACCAATTCCCCGGCAGCTGTTCGGGGTGTTCCAGGCATCGGTGCTGCACAACATCGTGCATCTGCTGTTCGGCATCGTGGGTCTGGCGCTGGCCCGTACGGTGTCCGGCGCGCGCGCCTACCTGATCGGTGGCGGTGCCGTTTACCTGGTGCTCTGGCTCTACGGCCTGGTTGTGGCACAGGACTCAAGCGCCAACTTCGTGCCGGTGAACACCGCCGACGACTGGCTGCACCTCGGGCTGGGCGTCGGGATGATCGCTCTCGGGTTCCTGCTGTCGCGCCGGGACCGGGCTGCCGTCACTGGCCGGTGAGCAGCAACAGGCCCAGGGCTTCCACGCCCCGGGCCTGATTGTGTCCAGCTCACTCGGGCCGGTAGCCGGGTGAGTCGCCGGCCACGTCACGGGTGTTGTAGCCGGCGCGGTGGACCTCTGAGGGCTGCGAGCCCTCGTCACGATTGCCGCGCTTGTCCTCCGGCGCGAGATCGCCCTGGTCGTCCACAGGCTGCTCGATCGAGTGGCCGGGCGGCCGCAGGGATGCCGCGTACGCGGTGGTGCCGTCGGGTTCATCAGTCATCCCGTACGGGTTCCCGGGGCTTTGCCGGGCAAACAGGCATGCTCGTCCGTTCGCCGGGAAAGCGGACGTCGTGAACGCTGTCGCCGCTTCGAGTGAATGGATCGCGCCGGACGGGGTGCGGCAGCCGGGCGGGGAGGTGCACGCCTGGCGCCAGGGCACCAACCAGACGGTGTGCGGGCTGCAGCTGAGCCGCACCCGGTTGCGGCGGTTCCCGCATGTGCCGTTCGACTTCCGCGCCACCGACATGGTCACCCCGGAAGATCAGGTACGGCACATCTGCCCGCGCTGCGTGGCGGCCACTTCGAAGCGCGGGCAGTCGAAGAGCTGGACCCGGGTGTCGCCCAGACCGTGATCACCAGCTTGCCGACGGTGTGCTCCCGGGGAAAGCCGGTGAGAGCCTGAACGGCCTGCTACGGGATCGGCGGGTTGGCGAGGGTGCAGCTTTCGGGTCGGCTACGGCCGGAGGGTGCCCGGCCGCTGCCGCATCCCGCGCCCGGTGCCGGGTCCGCGGCTGAATCCGAACTTGAGTTGCCACGGGACGACTCCTGCGTAACCACCGGGAACATCCCGTGGTCGCGCTACGGCCTTTCGTGGCGATCAGCTTGCGTTGCGCCTCGGGTTGATGATGGTGCTTCTGCTGCGCCCGACGTGGCGTACGGGAAAGGGGGTTTTTACTCGATGCTGCTCAGCGCCTTGATCACCGGGGCGTAGAGGCGGGTTTTGATGGTTTCGAGTGTGGGGCCGGCCTTGGCGATGTGGGTGGCGGCCAGCTCGATGGCGGCGCTCAGCAGCTCGGACTCGGGGAGGGCCCGGTCGACGATCTGGCGTTCGGCTGCCTCGGCGCCGCCGAAGCGACGGGCCAGGATCATGGCCTCGTGCGCGGCCTGCGGGGTCAGGCGCGACTGGATGAGAGCGGACATTCCGGGGGTGAACGGGATGTTGATGTCGGCTTCGGGCAAGCACCAGAAGCCGCGGTCGGCGCGCATGAGGCGCACGTCGTGGGCGAGCGAGAGCATGGCGCCGGCGGCGAACGTGTGGCCCTGCAGGGCGGCGACCGTGACGAGTGGCAAGGTCAACACGCGGGTGAGCAGGGCCTGGACGCGTACGCCGTAGTCGGTGAACCGCTCGGGATGCTCCATCAGCCACTCGAGGTCGAGGCCGTTGGACCAGAACTTGCCGGTGGCCTTTGTGACGAGAGCGCGAGGTTCGTCGTTTTTCTCGACCTCGTCGAGAAGGGACTCGAGCTCGGTCAACCAGTCGGGGTGGAACCGGTTCTCGCTGTCGCCGAGATCGAGGACGTAGACCGCATCGTGGCGTTCGAGTGCAGGCATGGCAGCTCCTCCGAGGTTACTAGCCGGTAACATACCCTAGTTCGTCGCTCCGCGGCAGGGCGGGCACAATGGGAGGGTTGGTCGGGCAGGCAAACCTTGGAGGAACGGTGGCGGAAGAAGCACGGCCGGAAAAGTGCGTGGTCGCGGTCGACGGCCCCTCCGGTTCCGGCAAGTCCACCGTTTCCCGGCGGCTGGCCACCAGGGTCGACGGCGTCTACCTCGACACCGGCGCCATGTACCGGGCCGTGACCTGGGCCGTTCTGCAGGCCGGCGTCGACCTCAACGACCCGGACGCCATCGCGAAGATCGCGCTCGAGACCGAGCTGTCGATCGGCACCGACCCGGCGGCGCCGCACTTCGCGGCCAACGGCACCAACGTCGACGAGCCCATCCGCGGCGTCGAGGTCACCCAGGCCGTGTCGGCCGTCGCCGCCGTGCCCGCCGTCCGCAAGCACCTCGTGGCCCTACAGCAGGCGATCATCGCCGGGCAGCCGCGCATCATCGTCGAGGGCCGCGACATCGCCACCGTCGTCGCCCCCGACGCCGACCTCAAGGTCTACCTGACCGCCTCCTCGGCCGCGCGCGCTCAGCGCCGCAGCGCCGAGGACGCCTCCGACGTGAAGGCGACCGAGGCCGACCTGGCCCGGCGCGACAAGCTCGACTCGACGCGTAAGGCCGACCCGCTGAAGCTCGCCGACGACGCCATCGAGGTCGACACGACCGGCATCGGCATCGACGAGGTCGTCACCTACGTTTTGAATCTTTTGAACAGCAAGGTGAAGTCGTGAGTGAAGTCCCTTCGGCCGTTCTGTCCGAGGACTCCGATGCCGGCCCGGCCCCCGTCGTAGCCGTCGTCGGCCGCCCCAACGTGGGCAAATCCACCCTGGTCAACCGCATCATCGGCCGCCGTCAGGCCGTCGTGGAGGATGTCCCCGGCGTCACCCGCGACCGGGTGCCGTACGACGCGCAGTGGAACGGTCGCCGCTTCACGGTGGTCGACACCGGCGGCTGGGAACCCGACGCTCGCGACAGGGCGGCGGCGATTGCCGCTCAGGCTGAGATCGCTGTGCAGACCGCTGACGTGGTCGTGTTCGTCGTCGACGTGTCCGTGGGCGCGACCGATGTCGACGAGGCCGCGGTGAAGATGCTGCGCCGGTCGCACAAACCGGTCATTCTGGTCGCGAACAAGGCTGACAACAACGCGCTCGAGCTTGAGGCTGTTTCGCTGTGGTCGTTGGGGCTGGGGGAACCGCACCCGATCTCGGCTCTGCACGGCCGGGGTTCCGGTGACCTGCTGGACGACATCCTCGACGCGCTTCCCGAACCTCCCCCGATCGTGGAGGGCGGGCCTCGCGGGCCGCGGCGGGTTGCGCTGGTCGGGCGGCCCAACGTGGGCAAGTCGTCGCTGCTCAACCGGGTGTCCAAGGAGGAGCGGGCGGTCGTCGACTCCGTTGCGGGCACGACCGTTGACCCTGTCGACAGCCTCGTGGAGATGGACGGGGAGCTGTGGCAGTTCGTCGACACCGCCGGGCTTCGCAAGAGGGTCAATCAGGCTTCCGGTACGGAGTACTACGCGTCCCTGCGTACGGCGGGTGCTGTCGAAGCGGCCGAGGTTGCGGTAGTGCTGCTGGACTCCGCCGAACCCATCTCCGAGCAGGACCAGCGGGTGCTGACCCAGGTCGTCGAGGCCGGCAAGGCGCTGGTGATCGCCTTCAACAAGTGGGACCTGGTGGATGCGGATCGCCGGTTCTACCTCGACAAGGAGATCGACCGCGAACTCAAGCGGATCCCGTGGGCAGTGCGAGTCAACATCTCGGCGAAAACGGGGCGGGCTGTCGACAAGCTGGCTCCTGCCCTTCGCCGCGCTCTGGCTTCCTGGGAGCAGCGGGTTCCCACCGGTGCCCTCAACCAGTGGCTGACCGCTTTGACCCAGGCCACCCCCCATCCCGTACGGGGTGGACGTGCGCCCCGCATCTTGTTCGCCACTCAGGCCGGCGTGGCGCCGCCTCGGTTCGTGCTCTTCACTACCGGGCCGCTGGACGCCGGCTACCAGCGGTTTGTCGAGCGCAAGCTGCGCGAGGAGTTCGGTTTCGAGGGGTCACCGATCGAGGTGTCCGTGAAGCCGCGCAAGAAGACGGGGCCGGGGGGTCGGGGCAAGGCCCACGGGTAGGGCTTGCTAAGCTTTCAGAGTTGCCGCGCGGTGCTCAGCCGGGCGGCGGCGGGCTGTAGCGCAGCTTGGTAGCGCACTTGACTGGGGGTCAAGGGGTCGCAGGTTCAAATCCTGTCAGCCCGACGTTGTGAAAGGCCAGCTCAGCTGGCCTTTTTCATTTCCCGCCGTGAATGCCTCCGGATCTTCGCGACACGCATTTTTGCCCGAACGCGCGTACGGTTTACCGAATCGTCGTTGATCGCGTCCCTCCTGCCGGCCTATGGGGGAGTGCAGCGTCCGGTCTCCACGTGAGCGCGTGCATCCCGGCAGTGGCGTTGACCAGGCATTCCCTCCCGTGATCCGTCGGCAACCGGTGTGTGGCTGCGACCTCCGGTATCACTGTCATTCGATGTCCACTCAGGATGATCAGGACACATCAATGACACGAACGCGCGTACGGTGATCTTGGCCTGGCTGCCCGGGTGCAGTCCGTAGCCAGTGGGCACGAATGCCTGCCTGTTGCCTACCAGTGGGCTGCGTTCAGGCCACCGGCATCTGTCTCGGTCCTCGTGTCGGCGGCTCGAACCGCGCCCCGGCATGGTGCAGATCGCCCGTGCGGTTGTCCTGACCATGACTTCATGATCCTGTGCGGTGGCGGGCCTCGGAAGTGGTCTGCGGTGGTCTCCGGTGGTCCCGGGACCCTCGCCGTTGCGGCGGCTGAACGCCATCCAGCCGTTGGCGATGCTGGCGTTGGTGCTGTGGGGCGTGAACCAGGTGGCGGGTGGCGGGAGGGCGAGCCGGACCGGCGCCCGAAAGGCGCCGGCTACAAAAGGGCGATGTCAAGGCCGGTGGTCCCGTCGTCTGTCGCTGGGATGGCGGCATCCGACCAACGGGCGCCGTTACGTCCTCACGCCTACGCTGATCATCCGCGACAGCGTCGCGCCGCAGCCATCACCGGAGAACTCGTAGCCAAGTCAAAATTACCCAGGCGACCTGGTCGACCGACACATCCACCCCGGACCGACGCAATGCTGCTTCGAGGCGGTATGGATGCACTTTCCAGCGTCCGAGCCGCCTCGTCCGCCTCCTCGCGGATTCGATGATCGCGGCCGTGACTTCCGAGGAGGGCGGCTCGGCCATCGCGTCGGCCAACTCCCGCATGGTCGGCAGCGGCAGGCCGAGGTGTACCAGTTTTCCGGTCTCGTCGTCGTAAACCATGCGCACCCCCTTTCTCGACGCTAGGAACCGCCGTGGGTGCGGGTCTACGACGGATGCCCGGTCCTGGTTCTGCCAGGTTCTGGCGTACCCGTGCCACCGCCGCGCCCGGAAGCCTGTGCGGGATGATCCTTGGGGTCGGAGACGCGGCCATGGTCCGACGCTGCGGGAGAAAGGATCAGGCCACGGCACGTGTTGCGGTCGTCGATCCCCTGCCGATCTACCGGGAGGGCGTCGTTACCGTGCTCGCCGCGGCCGGCCACCGCACAGAGACACCGGAAGACGTCGTCGAGTGGGCAGCCCAGCCCGCGTCCGCCCTAGTGCTGTTGACAATGGCCGGCGCGCCGCAATGGCGGCTTCTCGCCCGCATGCGTGAGGTCCGGAGCGTGCCGCCTATCGTGGCCTTGATGGATGCAGCCTCCCCATGGGAGGGCGTTCGCGCCGTCCGGGCCGGCGCGCGCTCCGTCCTGCCACGCGACGTCGCACCGGACTCACTTCGGCTCACCGTGGAGGCCACCATGAACGGTCAGTCGGTGCTTCCGGCCGCGGTGGCCGGGCTCCTTGCCGCCGGTCCCGTGGCGGAGGCGGAAACCTTCCCACACGACCGAATCGGCTGGCTTAGCCAGTTGGCGGCGGGGGTGACCGTGGCCCACCTGGCCGCTGAGGCAGGCTATTCGGAGCGAGCAATGTTCCGGCTGCTGACCAGGCTGTACCGGGAAATGGGTGTGAACAACCGCATGGAGGCCATCATGCGGGCCCGCGACCGCGGCTGGATTTAGGGATCTTCCAGGGCCCGGATCGCCGGCTCGAGCAGACCCGGGTGGCCATCCGGCGGTTCAAGCGTCTTGAGCAGGAAAACCAATCGGGTGACCAGGCCGGGGGCGTGCGGACGCCGCGGCAAGTCTCTCATCCGGAACGATCGGACGGCCGCCTCGACGTCGCCGCGGCCTTCGACCGCCAGACCGCACTGCGCTAAGCCACGCATGTGCCGGGCGCCGAAGTCGCCCGGTCCGCTTTCGATACGCAGGCCGCCGATTGTGTCGCGTATCCCTATGTCGAGCGCGATGCGTGCCTCGGCCTCCTCCAGCAGCTTGTCGAAATGCCGGCCAGCCGCACGGCGATCGCCGGTCAGCCGGGCGGTCAGCGCCAGGAGCCCATGCACGATGAGATGCCGGCCCTTCCCCCGGTAGCGGTCGGCCCGCACAATCTCCTGGGCCGCTTCCGGAAAGCGTCCGGCTCGCAGGTAGGCAACGCACAAGGTTGTGCGTGCCTGAAGCAGGACCGCGCGGTCGTGCACCCGATGCGCGAGCTCAGCCGCGTCGCGGGCCGCCGCCACCACCTCCACAACCTTCCCGTCGGCGAGCCTCTCGACGAGACGCAAATCGGCCAGCCCATCCAAGTACACGGCACGGTGCCAGTCCTCGCCGCCCTTGGCCAGCAGACGCGCCTTCTCCAGCCACTGGTGGGCCTTCCCCAGGTCCTCCTGTTCAGCGTGCCAGCGCGACAGGCGCGCCGCCAGACCGACCGCGGTCGTCCGACCATCCGCATCCGCGCTCGTCTCGCCGAAGTCCGCGGAGGACGAGATTTCGTACGCCTCGGTGGCCCGATCGATCGCGTCGGTGAACTCACCCCGGCGCCGATGACAGTCGGCCAGTCCGGTCAGGGAGGCCGACATCGCCTCCGGATTGCGAGCCTCTTTCGCTTTCTCAAGGGCGTACTCGAAATTGCTCTGTGCAAGGTCGACGTCGTTGGCAGCCCATTGCATCGCGGCAAGGTCGGCGTGCAGCGCAGCCGCGACTTTCGGAGCGGCGTCCGGTCCGGCGAGCTTCAGCGCCCGCCCGTAGGCGATGCCTGCGAGATCAAGCTTGCCAAGGGCGACGTAGATGCCGCCGAGTGCCGTCTCGTTGGATGACGTTAGCTTTGGATCTCTAATCCCCGCGCGAACTCGTTCTCGCTGGCGCCGCAGCCGGGTCGAGCAGTTCCACTTTTTCAACCAGCCATCGTCAAGCTCGGTAATCAGCTCGAGGGCGGACGGGTACTCCTCCGCATCAAGCAGACATTCGAGCTCGGCGAGGTGATAACGAAGATCTTCGACCGAGCGCGGATCCTCGGCCCGGTAGGCCTCGAGGACCTCGGCAGCGTCGAAGTAGAGCTGTGAACGGTCCGGTTCCGGGATCAGTTCGACGATGGTGTCGGCGTCCGCGGGCGAGAGCCAGTACAGCCTTCCCTGCCGACGAACGAGGTGCCGGTCAACGAGGTTCTTCAGTACCTGCCGCGATCGGGGCACGAGCTCCATAACCGCCTCGACGGGCACCGGGGTGCGGCACACGGCTAGCGCCTGCAGGACGCCGCGCGAGATCGGTGGCAACCGCCGCCGAGCATTCGTACGCAATCCTGGCGCTCCCTGGAGCAGCAGCTCGATCAGGTGGGCGGCCGGGCGGTGCCGGTGGTCTCGCAGACTCGCGATGAGCTCTGGCAGGGTCATGACACCTGCCTCGCAGACAGCCGCACACACGAGGACGCCGATGTGAGCGTTGCCTTCCGCGTAGTCACGAAGGTTCCGCAGCTCAGCGTCCGACACGTTGAGGTAGCGACCAATGCGCGGGTCGACCTCCCGAAGCAGGTCGAGGAAATCAAACTGTGCGAGGGCGGGCACCACGACCGGGTCGTCGGGCCACGAGGGCACCGCCGAAAGCACGGCGCCGTGCCGCGTTTCCAGCACCACTGACACGCGGTGGCCCGGCTCGGCGTCGAGCATGTCGAAGGCGTCGGCCAGGTTCGGGTCATCGACTTGATGGGTGTGGTCGTCGAGCAGGTTCTCCGCGTTCTCAACGGTCACGACGACCGGCGTGTCCTTCAACCGGTCGAGCGCGGACTCGAGCAGCACCAGCTCGGATCCGCGTCTGGCCGGCTCCTCACCGCCGCTGATCAGCTCGACGAGCGTGCGGAGATCCAGGCGCCGATCCGCGGTGGCTCGCAGCCGGTGCACCCGCGGCGGGTGCTCGTTCCCGCTCTTCGCACTGAGACTCCCGATGACGACATCGATCAACTTGGTCTTGCCGACGCCCCGCTCGCCCTCGACGGACACGACGCCGTACGGCCCGTACGTCAGGCGGTCGGCCAGCGCTTCGCGCTCGTGGAACCGATCGATGATCTGGAGCCCGGTCGACGGCGTCCCCGGGACCGAACCCTTCCGCTCGTTCTGGATCTCGGTGAAGCTCTTCGCCGCGGCCATTGCAAGGTCGTAGCACCAGCGCCGAGCCTCTTCCGGATCATTGGTGCGAGGGTCCCGACCTACATGGCGCAGGGCGACTCCGACCAACGCCAGCAGGCATTGCTCACGCCAGTGCCCGGCGAACCCCTTGCGTTTGGGGAAACTGGCGGCACAGGCACTGTGGACCGCCCGGCTGAGATCGGCGAAGTCTCGCACATTGCCGGACAGGCCGTCCTGATCCGGGTCGACGATGGCCTTGATGATCTCTGCACGCTCACACGGCCGCCCGTCGAAGTCGTCAAGCGCCATCGCGACCAGCAGATGCATCGGGTCGCGAGCCAGCACGGCCTTGTCGTTGAAGTGGTCGTAGTCGATGAGCTGGAAGTCAGCCGACTTCACTGACGGCACGGCCGGGATGAGGATGTTGCGCGTGTTGAGGTCACCGTGGGCGTGACCGACGAACAGCCCCGGAATGAGCCGGCGACCGGCGTCGCCGGCCAGCAAAGACACCGGTCCGGCATCGAGCCCGTCGTCGACCTTACGGATCCATCGCAGCGCCCGACTCCGTCGGTGTCCGACGATGCCGCCGACCACGGACCGCACCGAGCGCGCTTCGGGCTGGGGCTCACCCTCGTTCCACTCGCCGACCACGGATTTCACTATCTTGTGATAGTCAATCGAGCGTCCCTTTTTCCGCAGGTCCTTGAGGGACCACAGCGCTTCAAGGTTGTCCCCGGCTACACGCATGAACACAGCACGCCAGCCGCCACCCAGGTCGATCGCCCCTTTCTCGACCTTGGTCAGATGCTGCCGGACGAAATCGTTGCGCACAGTAAGCGCACGGCGCAACTGCGTCGCCTGCCGCTCGGTGCAGAACTTGAGGATGCGGTGATCAACGTTCGGATCCCGCCGGATGACGCTGGCCACCGGACTGCCGCTACGCCCGGCATCGAACCATCGCTGGTGCTCCAGGCTGTACTCGGACCCTCTCTCCAGCTCCCTCTGCAGGGCGTCGATGAGGTCACGATGATCCCTGCCGGAGCCCTGCAACCATTGCTGTAGATCGATGAGTTGCCCCATGAGCGACAATGTAGACGGCAATAAATATCAACTGAATCGGCCAAACGACGGGAGGATTTCATGTGGGTCGGCGCCTGGCGGCCTCGCGGACTGGTGGCTCTGGCCGGTTCGCTCTTTTTGCTCGCGGTTGGCGCGGCAGTTGCCGGGATCGTCCTTCTGCGCAGCGCGCCGTCGTCGACCAGCACGTCGTTCGAGATCGCCAAGTGGCTGCTTCAGCTCGGCACCGTGCTCGCGGGCACCGGTTTCATCACCGCCGTCCTGCGGCAAGCCGAGGTGACGCGGGCCAAGCGTGAGGCGTGGACGACAATGCTCCAGGACATGGCGGTGGGCCAGGACGCCGTCGAGGGCGCGACCATGCGGCTGATCTCGGACGCCACCGCGGAGACGTACGCCGATCTGATCGAGAAATGCCGTGAGATGCGTACGCTGCTGCGGCGCATCATGGCCCTGCCGGAGGCCTACCAGCACCAGTCCGAGTTGCGTCGACAGATCCACCGCATGCGCCTCTATCTCAAACCATTGATACTGGAATACGAACGACATTACCTTCGGGTGGTTCGCCAGGCCCGGCTGGACGGGATGATCATCGAGGCGCGCTATCAGGAAGCCGCCAAGGACTCGCGGCAGCGGAACCTGCCGACCTTGCCGACGCCGCTGGCGCAGCCGATGGGCGTCGGGCGTCTCCTGAGCGACGGCCAGGAGTTCCCGGCCCTGGCGATCCTGCGCCGGGACTTCAACCAGGACGAGATCGAGTTCTTCCCGGAAAGCGAAATCGACGAGGCTTACGAGAACGTGAAGGCGCTCCTCCGCAAGCAGATCGGCCTAAAAGGGAGACGCCCGGTGCCCAGCTTCGATGACTCGCGTGGCGGCCGTGCTTTGCCGGCCCAGACGCCTTGATCGCTTGCTGACGATCGCTGGCGTGGTCTGACCATGGTGAGAGACCGCCTGCCCCGGTGCTGGACGTGGTCTTCCGCGGTTCTCCGGTCGTTTGGTGTAGAGGCTATGCCGAGGTCAGCTTGGTGCCGTGATCCGGGTTAACGCAGTAGAGAGTTGGTACGCCCAGGGCACGTTCGCGGGAATGCGTAGCCGCGGCGACGTTGGCTGTCGTCAGGCGGGCGGTGTGCAACAGGTGGTAGCGCAGCCGTTTCGGTTCGGCGGTGGACAGTCCGCCGTCGAGGGCGTGGATCTCCGGCAAGCGATGAGGTCGGCGGCGATCGCGGTGGGGACAGGCATTGAACCTTTTCAACCTGGCGGCGGGCCAGAGGTTGCGCGCCGTCGACCGGCGCCGGGTGGTGCTGCCCTGGCCACGTTGAAAAACGTTCATTAGCGGACCAACTTGTGCGCGTGATCGGAATTCGCAATGCTTCGAACGATCTGATCGAGGGCGGGGTGGTCCGCGGCCTGCGAGCGATTTGAATGTTGCATACTGAAGTGCTGAATCCCCAGCATGGGCTTTGAGTGAGGGCGATTGGAAGGCGCGAACGCGAGCGGTGAGCAGGAGGCCATCCGTGGATACGGGTATCAATATGATCATGTGGCCGCCGTAGCCTATGACCTGTATCGAGAGGGCCTCGAGTTTGAGCTGCGGCTTGTCGACCCTGAAGCTGGGGCGGTCGACGACTGCGTCATTGTCCAGCCGGGCATTGCGCCAGAGGTCCACGGATATCAGTACAAGTCCGCCAGCGGGAATCTGACCCTGGGCTCCCTGCTCGCCGGGCGCAAGACCAAGGGTGGGAAGCCGAAGCCGTCGCTTTTGGTCGATCTTCTTGACGGCTGGCGGAAGCTGAGCGCCCGCTACCGCGGTCACAAGGTGGTCGTCCATCTCGTGTCGCCGGAAGCGCTCTCCCGACATGATCGTCCGTACGCGGCGGCATTGAAATCGACCGCGGCAACCGAGACCAGCGCACCTGCTCCACAGCACACTGCCGCGTTTGCCGCCTCGGTCTTGCAGCCGATCCTCTCCGGAGTGAGCGTCCGCGAGACGGACCAGCGGTGGAAGCCTGTCCTGGAGTGGATTCGCCAGCAGACGGGGATGCAACACGACGAGATCGAACCGTTCCTGGCGTCGTTGCACATCGATGCCGGAACCGCCGCTGCCATGCCAGCCCGTCCGGATCGGCTGCCGGCTGACCAACGCCTGGATGATGTCGCTCATCTGGCGGCGGTGCTGTACCGACGCGTTCAGGACAGCGACCCAGGCCGGGCCGTTGTCCTCAGCCCTGTCGATGTGGCTGCGCTGGCCGGATTCGGCTATCGAGGCAGGTCTCGGCACGTTCACAGGTTTCCTGTCGAGCTTGACCGATACACACCCCTGGTCAGTGCCGAAGAGTCGCTCACCGCGATGCTTGATTCAGCCCAACGTGGATATCTCTGCGTGCTGGGCCCGCCAGGAAGCGGAAAGTCGACCCTGATCGCCCATGCCACACCGGCACTCGCCGATCGTGTAATCACCTACCTGGCTTTCCTCCCTGGCGACGCGGCCGCAGCCGGTCGTGCATCGGCTACCGACTTTCTTCACGACGTTGTCGTCCAGCTAGAAAGGTCGCAGCTGCACGTTCGAGACAGTTTGCCCGAGCGTGACGTGCCGGAGCTACGTCTGAGGTTTCGGGACCTGCTGACCGCTGCTGGTAAAGATTTTCTCGACACCGGCCGTCGTACGTTTCTGATAGTCGACGGTCTGGACCACGTCGCCCGTTCTGGGGTTACCGATCCACTGATCGCAGAACTGCCGGAGCCGGCCTCAGTCCCGGGCGGCGTGATCATCCTGCTCGGTTCCCAAAGTCTTGCCCCAGTGAATGCCCGCATTGCAAATCACGCGAGGGAACTTCTCGTGGAGGGCATCAGCCGCACGATCGACCTCACGATTCACCGTTTGACATCCACGGCGGTGGAGCGAGCGTGCCGTCGTCTCAGTACGGAGTTCCCCGCGCTGATGCTGACGAACAGTCAGGTCGGCCGGGTCGTGCAGCTCGTAGGCGGACATCCTTTGGCCTTGGCATATGTGACGAACGCCCTCATCGACCTCGCAGATGAACAAGGGGCTGCGGACTCATCCGTAGGCGCCGCCGACGAGACGATCCCGGAGGCTGCCGTCGATGAAGCCTTGGACCGATGTGTTCGATACTCCGGAAGCGTGGCTGACGACTACGCCGCCTACCTGGCAGACGTGCCGGACCGCGACGCCTTGTATGAGCTCCTCGGAGACCTAGCCCGGCTTCGTTCTCCTATCAATATGCAATGGGTTCAGATCTGGGCCGATCAGTCAGCGCTAAGAGGGCTGCGCCGCATCAGACACCTGTTCCGCATCCTCGGTCCCAAGTCGTGGATGTTCTTTCACGACTCGTTCCGGCAGTTCGTGATCGAGTCGACCAGCGTCGACGTTCTGGGCGACCCCGATCCCGACTCAAACACTGCACGCCATGCCGCCCTGGCAGACAGATGCGCGACCGCCGAGGAGGGGTCACGAGAGAGGGGCGAGGAGTTCTTCCATGCCTCGCAGTCCGGCCAGAGCCAACGTGCACTTTTACTGGCAACCCCTCAGCAGCTGCGCTCGCGATTCCTGGCCGGCACCTCACCAGTCGTCCTAACCGAAGACATACACGTCGCCATGCGCCTCGCGGCGCAGGAAAACGACGGGAGTTCGCTTGTCGGACTCATCCTGATCCACGCAGAGCTCCAGTCCCGAGAGCAGGTACTTGGGGAAGTCGACCTGACCGGAATGTGGATCGACGCCGAAAATCCGGATGCCGCTCTTGCATATGCGCTTCCCGACGGTGCCCTGCGTATTTCCACCCGACACGCGCTCAAGGCTGCTGTCCGGCTCGATGAACTCGGCCATCCAGCGGCTCGCTTGCTGTTCGACGCGGCAGACATCCGCGAACTCAATGCGCTCGGAAGCCATGAGTACTGGGAGACGTTGCAGGTGTGGGCAGCCGGAACGGCTCGCTTTCGCCCTCTATCCGTAATACAAACCATCCTGCGTCGAATGTCTGAGAGCAATGTGCCTCGCCGGACGCGCAACCTGGAACACCCGGCACTCGACGCTTATGTTCTCGGAGACCGCGCAGTGCATTTCGCCGGATATGCTATCAATGAATTGCTGCGAATCGGAAGAATGGCTAACGCAGCAGACCTGACGGCGACCTTGCGAGCGGCGCTGCCCAGCACGCGCGCGGCCATATCATCTGAGGATGGCCATTCCGGGAACAGCCTCGTCGAATCGGCGTATCAAGCAGTCGCGGACGCGAGTCTTCAAATTGCCGCAGCGCGAGTCAAGGCCGGTTGCTTGGAAGAAGCATTCGAATCGCTTCGCGGTCTCTCTTCTCCGGCAGGAAAGGACGACGCCGAACCGGCAATCCTTGATGGTGCGAATCGCGCGACTCGCACTGACGCTATACGACTTGCGCTGCAGATCGCGGTTAGAAGCATAGGTGCGGCGTCCCCTGGCCTACCGGCTGCCGGAGAAGGTGGCGCGGTTGAGTCCGATGTTGAGGCCCCAAAAATGCTCAGCGCATCGGCGTTCGGCCTTGCCAACGACTTGCTTCGCAGAGCGGGCAACCTTGCGGAAATCACCAGCAGTGACCTGTCGGCTACGGCCGATCTGAGCGACGTGCTCATCACGGCGTTGATCGAACGCGCCAATCACATAGTCTCGGCAGGTCAGACGGCCCGTCTTAGCGGCGACGCCATAACGGTCGATCTGCTGACGGCTGCGGCGCCAGCGCTTAGCGGCCTATCGGCAGGCGCCGGCGCCGACCCTGGAGCACCCGCAAATCGCGATCGAAGAATGTTCGGCTACATCGAGCAACTGAACAAGACGATCACGAATCTCGCAGTGCTTAACGCGGCTGCGGTTCTGGGCGATCTATCTGCTCCGACAATGCGGGGCTTGGCCACCCGTGTGATTGGCAGCGTTCCCAGAATTCCTGAAGGGCTTTCGGTCAGGGACCGGACCGCCGGGACGAACAGTGCTCTCCTTCGCATCCTCGCAGACGTGGCTGCCAGCCACTCGCAGGAACTTCTTCGCTATGTCGGGGCGGCGGTCGTCGAGTGGGATCAAGGTTCGCTAATGTGGGGTGACGTGCCAGGTAGCAGCCCAGACGACGACTTTGGTGCCCGTCAGCGGCAGATGCTGGGCCTTCACATCCTAAAACTGGGTGTGCGAGTCGAATGGCTCGCGGATGCGGTCGCCGGCGTCGATCGTGAGATTGAGCAAGCGGCCGGCGCATACGAGCGTCTCGACCTACTCGTCACACAAGCCGCAGCACACCTGCAAATGGGCGACACTACCGTGGGGCAGGAGCTGCTCGGCCGCGTCATGCCGGAGTCGTTCAGTCCGTACTGGCGAAAGGACGTTCAACTCGAAGTCTGGATCCAGTGGCTTGTCCGCGCGACACATGGCAACCCTGAGGAATTGCTGCGCGAGGCCGAGCAACTCGCGCCGTTGATCGCCGCGCTGACCGAGGCAACTGACGGCAGTGCTGAAGCTGCCGCCGAGTGCCTCCTGCGTTCAGTCGCCGAAGTTGCCCCTCTTCAGGCAGTGCGCCTAGCTGCGTGGCAACTGGCAGAAGGCTCTTTGGCGCTCGCTGCCGCCCACGACGCATTGGTGGCAGGACTCGCGACAAAGCTACTGAAGGCGGTGGGCGACGATCCACGGGACTCCGCTGCAGTCCAGGTAGCCAAATTGATCTGTGCTGTGGTCGCGGCTCTGCTTGGGCCAATATGCCCGACCGTTCCCACAGCGGCGCTCGAGTCGTTGCGAAGCCTCGTCGAACAGATGCCGTCCACAGTTGCGGCCGCAATGACCGCACAGCTCTCCCGCGCAGTCGACGTACACGTCCCCGCAGGAGTTCGGCAGCACTGGCGCGACCTACTCGTGCTACCTGCGACTCCCTCTAGCCAGCAAGACGAGGTAGACGAGAAAGGCAGCCGGAAGCCTCAGCGGCCGTATCCCGCATCCCGAGACTGGGGCGTGAGCGACTACGGGCGCTTTAACCACCTCGACGGATCAGCGCGAACATCGGACTCCGTCGCAGAGGAAATCTCTGATCTCGACTCCGCTCTGGCATGGCGGTCCTTGCAAGCCGACCCTGGAACCTTCTCATGGACGCCCGTGCTTCGCCGTGTCATCCGCACGGCAGACGGCAGACAGCTTGAACAACTCGTCCGAGCTTTCAGCGGTGTCTACGATGAGGCGAATCTTCTCGTGGCCGTGGCAGATCAGATGCTGGCAAACGGAGATCAGGACGGGGCGGCGATCATCGCCCGCGCTGCCCTTGACAAAACAGAACTGGCCTGGTGGGACCGCCATCACCGAGACGGCGTCCGCAGGAAAGCCTGGAGCGTCCTTGCGGCCTGCGAGGGTCAGAATACCCGCGATGAGGCAATGCAGGATCTCGTCCAGCTGCTCGTGTCAGCTGACTATTGGCCGGGCAACCTGATGTTGCAACTGGACGAGATCCTCACCGTCATAGCCCCAAGCATTCCCGCAGAAACTGTCTGGGCTCAGGTGCGTCAACAACTCATCGCCATGGGCGCCGGCATCGTGACGGCTTATAATCCCCTGCTCGACGGACCGGTCCATGCTGGCTGGTGGGCCGGGCAACGCTCTTCCCGAGAGACCAAGAATACGCCCTACTCGGCGTCACAGCGTTCGACGTTTGACGATGGTCAGGAAACGCCCTCAAGTTCCATCCGCCGAGCGCTGCTCGACCTGATCTATCTCGACTTGGACCACCCCGCGTGGACCGTTCGCGAAGGGGCATGCGCAGCCCTCTCCTGGGCACTCACGCAGACGGGCTTCTTGGCCGAAAACGCCGGAATGCGGGCTGCTTTGCTACTGGCAAGCCCAAGTCCTCGGCCACAGCTCGCCTCTTCTACATTGATGCCCGAGACAGCAATCACCAATACCACGCGGCCTATCGCCCTGAGCGCAGAAGAAGACAGGCAAGACGATGCCGCAGTAGCTGGCGACCCCGTACGCGAAATGGCCGCACGCGCGGTCGCAGCAGCCGGCCGCCGCGACCGCGCGACGCTGCCCGCGCTGGCGCCTCGGAACCCGTCGTGGATCGTCGAGGACTGCTTGCGACAGGCATCCCTCGTCCAGGACGACGTCGGAATGCCGGCGACGCCGCTTCCAGCGGTCTACCAATTGGCCGTTCCGCGAACCTCCCGACCACCGCGCAGCCTCGTCTACGAGTTCGGTCCGTATGCAACTAGGGCCCTCAAATTGGCTGATCATGCAGGTGTGGATTCTGCGATTCTGCTTCGCAGACTCGCTAGTCTGGCCAGTCAAGCGATGCAGCACCTACCCGACGAACAGGCGCTCCAACAAGCTGCCAAGGGAGCATCATTCCGGGGAATGGTGGTGCCGCCTCGGGCACAGGCGGTACGCGCAGCCTTCGGCCGGATCGTAGCCGAGTTGATCGCGGCGCAATGCTTCAATCCAAACGACTCCGAAGTGGCGGCTTTTCTGCACCTGTCTGACATCGATCTGGTGTCCCAACCATTCGTCGCCACACCGCCCTGGGTACCTATTCCCCGCGTCGATGACTGGCCCCGCGAGGAAGAATGGCTCGCCGACACCGAAACTCGGCTCGAGCATTACACAGCCCGTCTGGCCGAAGTTGAGGCCGAAGGCCAGGGCGGCAGCCCCGTCGACCCACTCATTCTGAACTCCAGCCTTCTCAATATCGAGGCGAGCGTCTACATCGAATCGGGCGCCACCATCATCGGAGCCGACTACCGCTTCGTCGCGGGCCAGCGCGGCGACCGGAGAGAGCGGTACCTTCTGTCAACCACGCTCGGTCGCTACGAAGGAACCTCACCTCGCTCGAACTCTGATCTTGTTCTACTTCCCGAGGTGGCGCCGACGGTAGAAATGCACCACGTGAAGGATTGGCGACTTGCGGACGGCGCGGACGCGCATTCTACCGCTGGCAGTCCCACGTCAATGGTTAGCCTGGTCGGAGATCCTCTACTGGTTTGGACGACGTCCACCATTCTGCACAATAACGCCGCCACCTGGGTCTGCCTCAATCCCGGCATCGCTCTCGCGAACGGCTGGCGACCTCACCCCCAACAGCCCCTCTGCTGGCAAGACTCCGACGGAGCCATCACCGCGGCAACCGTCCTGTGGCGACGATCGACACTCAACACCAGCTATGGCCACGAAGGAACCATCGGCGAAGGCAGCGCTGTCATACTGACGGCCAAAGGCAAGACGGCGCTGGAGGGCTTCGCCCCATTGGTCCGGGTCCACGAGCTAGTTCGCTATACCACCGATGCGAATGACGATTCGCCGCAAGGAGAACCTCGCGTCGCCACGGCTTCGGTGACTCCCTGAGCGGCATTCAGGGCCCACTGCTGAGCGCTACTGCGCGAAACGTCAGCCGGAGCTACTTGGTGCTCGGTGGGGTTCTTGCATCAAGTTCGATGTCGATGGTGACCGCAATGGCTAACACCTGGGTGCGTAGGCGGCGTGACTGAGCGTGCCCAGCGCGGAGAAGGCCGAGGCAGCGGGTTATCGCTTCGAAGGCCGCACGATGATCTTTTGCCGCGAGATAGGCTTGGGCGAGTTGGAAGTCGACGACTAGCAGGTCGTTACTATCTGGCCCATAGACCTCGATCTCGAGCTCGCGAGCGAGGCTCAGGTAGGAGGCGGCCTGACCGAACCGGTGCTCGGTCAGGTGCACCATGCCGAGGTTGAAGTAGCCGCTGGCGAGGTTTACACGGTAGGGATCACCGCTGGAGCGGAGGATAGCGACGGCGGCTTCCAGGTCCATCTGCGCTTGCGTGAGATTGCCGGCTTCTAGGGCCAATCGACCGCGTACTTGCAGGAAGCTGCCACGTGCTGGCGACTTGTCGCCTCGCGGTGATGCGAGGTCTGAGCCGCGGTCGATGAGTGCCCGCGCCTCGTCTGGATGGCCGAGGTCGAGCAGCGCGTTCACCAGAGCAAGGATGGTTTCCGTGGTGTAGACCCCGTGCATTCCTTGGATCGCCTCATAGGCGGCGCGCAGGTGGGGAAGCGCCTCTTCCAGGCGCCCCGATTCACGCAGGATGATTCCGGCCTGCTTGTGCAGGGCGGCGAAATGGTCGCGTCGCTGGTCCTCGTCGGGGACATTGGGTGTCAGTTCCAGTGCTGCGATTACCCCTGCAAGGGCCTCGCTGTTGAAACCGAGTCCGTGGTTGATGTCGGCGAGCAGCGACAATCTGAGGATCCGATCGCGGAGCCCGAGGTCCTGCTCAGCATCCGCTTGCGCGACCGCCTCGAAAGCCGCCCGTGCCTCGGGATAACGTGCGGCGTATGCGTAGGTCTGGGCTCGGGAGAGCAGCGCGTTGCGCTGGCCGGCGGAATTAGTGGTGTAAAGCCGTGTCCATGTGTCGATTGTGGCTAAGGCTTCATCCACAAGGCCGGCCGAGCGCTGGGCGGTCGCCAGATGGCGGAGCGCGGCGCTCAGGGTGTCGGCACCCAGGGCAATACTTTGGCCGAGTCGGACGCAGCGTGTCAGGTAGGCGATGGCAACGTTTAGATCGCCGGTATGCAGCTGCCACAGGCCTAGCCAGCTCAACGCGGCGGCGAGTATGTATGGATCTGATTCCGTGGCGGTGGCGTATTCGACGGCTGCGGCGATGTGAGCACCGAAGACAGCTGACCGGCTGGCGGTCAGGGCTTCGTCCTGGTCAGTTCGTGCACCGTGTAGGAGCAACACAAGGCACGCCCGGCCCCACGCGGCTCGCTCCTCGGCGGGGATCTCGTCCTTGACGATCGTCTGGACGAGCGGATGGACGGTCAAGGCCTCGTTGTCCCGTACTACCAAGCTGAACTGGTGTAGGGCGGCGATCGCTTGGTCTCGGACCAGGACGTCAGTGAGGCCAATGAGTGCGATTTCTGCCGAGGACGGTTCACCATCCTCGGACCGGACGAGCACCTGCTGTTCGAAGACGCTCTCTGGCAGGGGCTCAGGGGCGGCGCAGGCCATCACTGCCGCAAGCGGAATAGCCGCGGGCTCAGCCTCGACGGCGGCCCGGTATGACTCGCGGATGGCCACAGCGGTGGTCGTTGAGTGGTCCGATGCCCGGCCTCGGTCAAGCAGCGGTGCAGGGGCGGCACACATTCTGTCCAGGTAACCAGATGCCGAGATTCGCTGGTTGCGGCAGTAACTGGCCGCCTGCACCAGGCCAAGGGGGTGACCGCCGAGCGCTTCGGCTACGCGGGTCAGGGTATCGGGGCTCTCCCGGGTCAGGATCGAGTGCAGGTAGGCAACGCTGTCGTCTGTTCCCAGCCGGTCGACTGGCAGGTGGACGAATGCGTCATCGAGGTGGGTTGGCGTGGCGGTGACGATGAACCGCGTGCGCGACCGCCGGGGTATCAACCCTTCCGTGATGGCAGGATCGGTAACCCCATCGATGATCAGGAGCAGCTGTGGATCTTCGGGCAGAATGAGCACCTGACCCGCTGGAGGTGGCCCAAGGATGGCCTCGGCCTCGGGTATCCGAGGAGCGCTCGGGACAAGGTCACGCAGTCCCCTCGCCAGAGCGGCACGGGAGTCGGCCGGCACCAGCCGCGACCTGCCTATTGCGGCTCGATCGGCGGCGTACTGGCGGGCAAGGGCGGACTTTCCAATGCCCGGCAACCCCGACAGCACAACAGGCGCGACCTCGTGGTCGCCGCCAAGGTCCAGGAACGTGTCCAATAGCGTCATCTCAGGCTTTCGGCCCACAAAGAGCGGGTCCGCGGTCGGCGCGACCAACCGTGCCACAGTCGTGCCGATCTTCGTGACCAGCCGACGGAGCTCTTCGATCGCCACATAGTGCTGGTCAAGACGTGGCCCAGCCCGAGCGGCCACATCGCGCATCAGACCTACCATGCGCTCGACCCGAGTCGCGGCGGACTCCGGGCGCTGTGTCGATGCTGCTGCAATCCGCCCGGCAATCGCGTGGAACGCATCCTCCGCGCGCATAGGATCCAGACCGAGATCGGCCATAATCGCTTGGAGTTCGAGAATCGCGACCGCTTCGATAGTGCTTCGATCTGGCAACGGGTCCCGGCGAAGCCGAAGGTGATCAAGGAAGCGGTCGGCCTCATCGACGTCGATTTCTAGATCCCGGGCCAGCTTCTCTACATCCCGATGAGCAGCCTCGGGGTGGGTCGCGTCGATGACGTACGGCCGCGCGGTTTGGCTGAACCCGCAGTTCGACTCAAACACGTAGTCCCCAGACTCGGCCATCGCATTCCAGACGACGTGCAAGTCGCGAAAGACGTTCTCTTTCTTCAGGTCGGCGTAGCTCCAGGAATTCTGGCCGGGATCGCGGTGCTTGACCGAAACCAGTTCCCAAGATCCGTCACTGGTCAGCAGTACGTAGTCGGTGGTCCACTCGACCACAACGCCCACGACCGGTGATGCGGGTGCGAGGTTGCGGACGCATCGCAGCGCGACACATGCGTCCTGGTACTCGAACCGGCCGCGAGTCTGTGGCGCAGTGTTGCGGGCATCGCGGAACAGGCCGGCACCCGGTCCGGAAATCTCGCTCACAGAGGCATGATAGGTACATTGACCGACATCGGAGCCCGCACGGCCGGCTGAGGTGAACAGATCACGTGCCCAAGAGCAGGAAACGACCCGCCAAGAAGCGACGCGCCCTGGTGCCGACCACGATCCGTACACCGACCGATCCACGCCACGTCGTCTCGGATCGGGCCACGGCTACCTCGGTGGACTTGGCCGAGGAGATTCGGCGAGCCACTGCTGACACCGTTGCCCATGGCAGGCTCCTGCTGACCAGGGACCCGACGTTGGCGACCCTGACCCACCGACGCGAGGCAAAGGGTGATGGCAGAGAGACTGAACCCGGTGAATGGTGGCCGGTGGCCTTGGTCGAACCCGTCAACTACCGACTGCTGCAGTTCGACGATCTCGTGTACCCCCTCTCCACGGCGATCGCCGGCAAGCTCGGGCTTGCACAGGCTCAAGTAGGAGAGACGCCACCCGCTGCTGCCAACTGGGAATTCCATGACGGACCTCGCTGCGAACTAGTAGATCCGACGGGAACCGTGCTGGCCCGATTTCGGCATGCTATCGATCCGCAATGGCGCGCCGCCGCGGAAACATCCGGAACCGTCCTAGTCCTGTACGGCGGTCAGCTCGGTGTTCGGACCCCGTACGGCGTGACTGCCGCCGAGTATGACGACCGGGCGCGCGACGCGGAACTGCAAGCAGCGCTCGCGGGTGGAGAGTTGCTGACTGGAGCCGTCACCTACGTGCAGAACTGAAGATCGCGTAGTGGACGGCGAACCGTTAGGCCGTGGGCTTTCCGAACGGTTTGCCGAGGGCGATGCGCCGGAAGGCGTCGATCTCGCGGATGTGGGCGTCGTGGACGTACGGCACGAGTGCTGTCTCCGAGGCGTGCAGGCAGGCGGGGTAGCCGACCTCGTGCAGCGGGTGCCCGGCCGGCGGGGCGGGGCTTAGCGGGTCCCAGCCGATCAGTGCGCAGATTTCTTCGGCGGTGCGGCGGGCGTGGGGGCGGGCGAGCGCCCAGAGTGGTTCGGCGTACATCGACCGGAGACTCCAGAGGTCGCTGCGGTCCGGCGCCTCGGGCGCGGGTGTGCCGGGTAGTTCGACGGTGGCGAGTCTGTCGAGCCGGTTTCGCAGGCTGTCCCTGCGGCCGGCGATCGGGGCGTTGTCGGCGAGGGCGTTCTCGGCCAGGCTGGCCGCGGCGCCGTTGTCGTCCGGGACGCCCAAGCCGGCGGCCTTGACCGCGGCGGTGACGTGGTCGTCGAAGTCGCGCCAGAACTCGAAGGAGCCGACCCCGCAGGGCCACCAGTCGAAGTAGCTGTCTCTGTCGGTGATCGGTGTGCGGTCGGTGAACAGGGCGGCGATCTGCGGGAATCCGGTGGAGGTGAACCAGTCGGCCAGTTCGACGCGGCCGAGCCAGTCGGCTAGCCGCCACCAGGCGTCGCGTTTGACCCGGGAACTGGCGGCCGGTACGGCCAGCTGCAGGACCAGCGGCCGAAGGCCGTCGGCGACCGCGTCGTACAGGTCGATGCCCCAGGCCTCGAGGACGGGGGAGTGGTGGAAGTCGTCGGCGTGAAGTCCGACGGGGAGGCTTAGTGCTTCGGCGTACGCGGTGGTGAAGGGGTGCGAGTCTCGGGTGTCCTGGTCGGAGTCGTCGAGTACGACTAGGCGGCCGGTGAGGGTGCGGTGGATCGGGACGTTGAGTTTGCCGGACTTCGCCCAGTTGTAGGCGGTGCGCCGGGGGATGCCGTTGCGGTCGGCCCATTGGGACAGCGGTATCGGGGTCATGAGCCGACGATGGCACAGTTGGCACAATGCCATCCACGAAAGCTGTGCCAATTGTGCCATCCACTCGAACTCGCATAACGGCTATAGCGGGACATCGCTGTCAGTGAAATGGAGTCGGCTGGGCCTCATTGCCGCCCGAGCAGGGGCGATGCGGACCGCGTCGAACCCGGGTAAGTCTTCGTTTGGGCCGAGACCTGCACCGGCCGATCCTCGAGTGCCCCTGTCCGCTCGCGCTCCGTCGCTTCCTGATCGAGTGATATCGACGCGTGCGGGTTGCCTCTCCCCGGTCGGCTCGTTGGTCAAGGTGAAGGTTCCTCTCATCTGGGAGCCATGACAGGAGCGGAGGTGCGGACAATGTCCGATACCGATGCGATCGTTCAGGATCCGGTGACCGGGTTGTTCGGGTTCCGGCTGGAGATGGGCCGTGACCACGGCGGGAGCCGGATGCAGGCGCGGCGGTCCGGCTTCGCCACGCCGAAGGCGGCGCAGACCGAGTACGGCCGGCTGTGCCGGCAGCGGGACGCGCTGCATCCGAAACCGCGGCTGAGTGACAGCGTGCAGAGCATCTGCGAGGGCTGGGTGCTGGCCAGGGAGCAGGAGCTCGAGCCCAACACGGTGTATCAGTACCGGTGGTTGTTCGACCTGATCTACCCGCATGTGGGCAACGTGCGGGCTTCCCGGCTCAGCGCACGGATGGTCGAGCGTGCCTATCGCGAGCTGGAAGGCTGTGGCTACTCCCGCACCACCCTGCGAACGTTGAATCTGGTGCTGGCGAAGGCGTTCGTCGAGCAGACTGGCCGGACCCTCGGGGTGCGGAAGCCGCGTGAGAGCGACGATGAGCGGCCGGTGTGGTCGCTGGCCGAAGCGCAGCGGTTCGGCGACTTTGTGGCTGGAGATCGTCTGTATCCGATGTGGCGGCTGCTGCTGGTGTCTGGCTTGCGGCGAGGGGAGCTGTGCGGTCTGCGATGCGATGACCTGGAACCGATCCAGGGCACGTTGACGGTGCGTCGGCAACTGGTGGTTGAGGACCCGGGGAGCCGGCTTCGGGTGAAGCCGCCGAAGTCGCATAACGGGGTGCGCACGCTGGTGCTCGACCCGCTCACCCTCGACCTGCTGACGACGGCCGCGACGGGGCCAATGTCGCGGTACCTATTCACCGGCCGCACGGGCCGGCCGATGCGGCCGGACAATCTGACCGACCGGTTCAACCAGCTGGCCGTCGCGGCGCAGGTCCGGCCGATCGGCCCGCATCAGATTCGGCATTTGATCGCGTCGAGTCTGCTCGACGCGGGCTATGGCGTTCATGAGGTCGCGGAGCGGCTCGGTCATGATCCGGCCACGTTGATGCGTTACTACACGAGGGTTAACGCGGCCAGGCGCCTGCAGGCCACGGATCGGATAGCGGAATTGATGACGTTGCCCGAAGGCCAGACAGGGTCGCCGCGGAATCGGCCGGACCAGGCATCGCCGGCCGTCGTCCCTGAGGTCCGTAGGGCCTGCCAAGCCACACGTACCCGGAGGCATGAAAAGCGGCTATCAGAGTCCAAGCGATCGCCGATGCGATAAAAGATGCCAGCTTTCCCGCTTCAGTAAAGAAGCTGCGGAGAATGGTCGACTATTTGTTGAGGACTCGGCGAGAATCGGCAGAATAGGGTTGAACCAGACCGGCGGGTGCGTATGGCGAGTCAAGGGATCGCTTCGATCTCGGGTTAGCACGCCGCTCGTTATCCCGAATCGGCTGCCGCGGTGTCGCTGGAACCCATGTCGGACGCCCGAGAGAACTCGTCTGAGGGAACCCGGGCGACGAAACCGCAGGTAGGGTGGTTGTGATGGGATCAGCGGGAGGTGGTTGGTGGCGACACCTTTACTCGGGCTGGTATGCTTTTTGGTGACCTGGTAAAACGTTTGTGAGCACGTCGCTGGGCCTTTCATGTCTGGGGGTCAAGGGGTCGCAGGTTCAAATCCTGTCAGCCCGACAAACTATAGGCGGTGACCTGCGGAAACGCAGGTCACCGTTTTTGTTGGATCAGGGTCGCCCACCGAAAACCCACCATTTTGGGGTGCGATGGCGACCCGGACGTCGTCGCTTCCGCCCCTATCTTCAGTGCAGGGCGATTCCTGCTTAACGGGAAGCGGTGGCGCGGGCCAAGCGTGTGACGCTGACCAGGTACTAGTGTCCTGCGCCGGGAATTCGTTGAAGATATGAGGCGAGGCGTTCGAGGATTTCGTCGGCGGTTTTGGTCCAGGTGAACGGTTTGGGGTCGGCGTTCCACTGATCGATCCAGGAGCGGATGTCTTTCTCCAGTGCTGGGATCGATCGGTGGGCGCCGCGGCGGATCTTCTGGTCGGTGAGCAGGCCGAACCAGCGCTCCACTTGGTTGAGCCAGCTGGAGTAGGTCGGGGTGAAATGCATGTGGAAGCGAGGATGCGCGGTCAGCCACTGCCGGACGGTGGGGTGTTTGTGGGTGCCGTAGTTGTCGCAGATCAGGTGCACGTCGAGGTCGGCGGGTATTTCGTGGTCGAGTTTGGTGAGGAACTTCTTGAACTCGATCGCCCGGTGCCGGCGGTGGATCGAGCCGATCACCGTGCCGGTGGCCACGTCCAGGGCGGCGAACAGCGTGGTGATGCCGTGCCGGACGTAGTCGTGGGTGCGCCGTTCGGGCATGCCCGGCATCATCGGTAAGACCGGCGCCGACCTGTCGAGGGCCTGGATCTGCGACTTCTCGTCGACCGCCAGCACCAGGGCCTTCTCCGGCGGGTCCAGGTACAGACCGACCACGTCACGGACCTTGTCAATGAACTGCGGATCGTTGGACAGTTTGAACGTGTCGACCAGGTGCGGCTGGAGCCGGAACGCCTTCCACACCCGCCCGACCGTCGACTTCGACAACCCGGACTGCTTGGCCATCGACGCCCGCGACCAGTGCGTCGCGTTGGCCGGGGTGGCTTCCAGCGTCTTGACGATCACGTCTTCGACCTGTTCGTCGGTGATCTTCCGGGGCGCGCCGGGGCGTTGCTCGTCAGCCAGCCCGTCCAACCGGCGTTCCAGGAACCGCTTGCGCCACTTGGTCACCGTCTGCGGCCAGATCCCCAACTGCGCCGCCACGTCCTGATTCGAGCGCAGACCCTCATCCTGCGCGCAGCCCAACACGATCCGGCACCGCACGGCGAGGGCCTGCGACGACTTCGCCCGACGCGACCACCGCACCAGCGTTGCCCGCTCCTCGTCGGTCAACACCAACGGCGCCTTCGGACGTCCACGACCAGCCATGCACACCACAGTACATTAATTCATCGAATTAACGGCGCGGCACACTAGCTTTGGTGTTTAGTCCGGGCGTCGCGCTCGTAGCAGAGGTCCGACAGGACTTGCCCTAAGCCGTGCGGTCTCAGGGAGCTGCCGAGTGCTCTTCCTGCGACCGGTCGTTAGTTCGAGCCGGCGCGGCGAAGCAGCGGCCGAGGTCGGGTTGCTCTTCGGTAAGCCGAGATCGGCCCGGCCCGTGGTCTGAGGTGTCAGAAGACGGCCCCGGCCCCGGGCGGGATCGAGACGGCGCGGATCGGCCGGTGAGGCCTGGCCGACCGGCGAGTCGAATAGCGTGACCGACTGTAGTCGATCGTGCGAGCCAGCTTGGCCGCGAGTCCTGGAACTACACGGTCCATCCTGGATCAGTCCTGGAAACCGCATGAAACAACCCAATCACCCCGAAACGACCGACTAGTTCATCGCTGAGCCCTTAACGGCGACTGTCAGCCCTGCGGCCTGAAGGTGCACACCCGGCCCTTACCGGCGTTCTTCGCGGTGTACATCGCTTTGTCCGATTCCCGCATCAGGTCCGACAACGTCGGACGGGCAAAGAAAGGCACCGGCAAGAAAAAGAATCATGGATACAACCACAAGAACCACGTCAGCAAAAACACCTACGTCAGCACCAGCGAGGCCAAGGGTACGGCGACGGTCGTCCCAGATGAGTACAGCCAGCCCCGGCTGGTCTGTTTCTCCGGCTTCTTCTGCATCGAAGCTACCCAGATCACCAACGTTGATGCCTACGTCGCATCCTACAACGCTGCAGTGGCTCAACTCAGTGAAGGAACCGCTGGTCAAACACTCGAGGACTACCAATACGCCGGAGCGATGCTGTCCGCCTGCATGGCCGGCGAATGGGAGCTCACCAACTGCGGCAGCCCTATGTACAACATCCTCAGGGACAACGCCGACCAAAGTGCCATCGCAGCTGCGGACAGGAGTAATCACGACGTAGTAAATTCCGTCATAGCCGCCTCCCTCGCAACGCTCGAATACGTTGCAGGAAAACCTCGATGCGTCCTGCGCGGTGGCGGAGTACGCAAAAGCTTCTCTGGCGATACTCCTGTCCTGATGGCGGACGGTAGCCATAAACTGATCAAGAACGTGCGCGCGGGTGACCTCGTCCTCGCCACTGACCCGCAAACAGGCGAACAGGGCCCTCGCGAGGTCACCGCCACCTGGGTACACCCAGACGACTTGTTCACTCTTACCATCGGCGACTCCAGAAAGATCACTACCACTGAGGATCATCTTTTCTGGAACGTTACCGACCAGCGCTGGGAACGTGCAGATGACCTCGATCGCGGCGACATACTGCTCAGCCCAGACGGATCGGGAACAGCCGTTACGGCCTTTTCCGACCACGCGCGTCACGTAGCGAGTGCATACACACTGACAATCGACGGCATCCACACGTACTATGTTGTAGCCAGCGGCACAGCGGTCCTGGTGCACAACGCTCCTCGACCTGACCCGTTCGGGTTGCCAAGTGCCCCTGGCGTCTACATCATCACCCTAGACACTGGCGAAAAATATGTCGGGCAAGGTAAGAACATAGCGGAGCGCTGGCGGCAGCACTTTTCGCCAAGAGGCACCTTGAAAAAGGCTGGATTTACGCGCGATAATGTGACAAACGTCGAATATCGGCTGCCCGCTCAAGGCGTGAGCCTTAACCAGCTCGAAAGTGAGGTATTCGACGAATTCGGTGGCAAATCGAAACTTCCCTACAACACTAATAACCCCACGATGTACAAGATCTATGGGAGTGGTCCCGGCGGGGGAAAATATGCCGGCGGTACCTGTGGCTGAGGTGAACGTAAAATGGTAATCAGGCCATCGGATGAGTGGCGCGAAGGCGTTGCAGAGGAAGCGGCGCTCGTCAAAGCAGGTTCCCTAGAGCAAGAGGATGCCGTGCTTGGAAAGTTGCACCCGCCGGATCTGCTGGTGCGGTTCGACGAGATTTTCGACTCGTTCGAGAGGGATGTGGCGGGACTGCGCAATCCAAGCGATGAGGAAGTCCTCATCGTCGTCCAAAAAGCTGTCTTTGCTCTCAACGCACTTAACGATGACTACGAATCAGATGCAATCGCCACAGAAGAGCGCACCGTACTCTGTCAATATATAGACCGAGCCCTAACCGAAGCGGGGCTCGACCTAGACGCTTTGTCGGCTCGCCGCGAAATCCCCCGCGAGGACATAACCGACGAATGGCGGACATGGTAGAAGGCGATGTTCGTACAGGGGGATTGCGTAGTCGGTTAAAGGGGTGCTTGAACTGGGATTTTTGGGCGGGAACCGGCGGGATTCGGGACGTCATCGGCCGGCCCGATGGCGTCGGCCGGGACTTCGGCGAACTCGGCGGATCGGGCGCGGAACGGAAGTAGCGTGCCGTCGACGTCGAGAAACAGGATCGGGTCACGCGTCGGGCGGGCCATCATCGGCAGAATCTACCTGCAGCCGTTGCCGAAGCTGCCGTGCTTCACGGCCACGGTAGACGCGCAGGACACTGGCGAGGGTGTCGCGCACATGCGGGTCGGGATGCTCGGCCAAGTGGGCCAGTTCCCAGGCGCCGCCGCGTCGGGCACGGCCGAGTTCGCTGAGCACGTCGATGATCTCATCGGCGGTTGCCGCGTCCCGCAGGTTTGCCATCAGCTCGTGCTTCGGCCGTGGTGGTCCGTCGTACGGGAACCAGCGGCGCAGCCCAGCTCCTTTGTACTCGCCCCGTTGCGCGCAACAGCCGCAGGGCCGACGGCCGTGAGCCTGTGGCAGATACCGCCAGCCGGCCCCCTGCGGCACATCGCGGACCCGCCGCACTTCACCGGGGGTAACCGCCCGAGGCACGAACACCTCGTAACCGCGCGGATCGTCCAGTCGGCGTATCACCGCGACCGCCTGCGCGGCGGTGACCTGCCGTGGCGTGGTGCCGTAGCGTCCGACGGTCACCGGGTCGGCGTCGGGCAGCCGCAGCTGTACCGCGACCAGGACGCCTTGCTGCCAGCGCCGTAGCTCTCGGACCCATTGACAGGTGAGCGTGTACGACGGCAGCACCGGCATGCAATACACGCCGCGTCCGCCGTCACGCCCGTGGCTACGCGCGGCGATCCCCGAGCGCCGGATACGCCCGGACGCCCGCGCGGTGGTGATGTGTACGAACTCCGCCATCGCAGGCACCGTAGCCGACCGAGGGGAAGTGAGGACCCCGAATTTCGGCCGCCCAGCGAGGGTACTTTGGACTGCCGAACCCGGCCTCACGAAGATACGGAGCACGGCATGCGGTCACAGTCCGTCGCGCACCGTACGCGGCATGTGAGTAACGTCGGCGCGTGGCAGAAGAAATCACCCTTCGCCTGGACCGGGCGACCGCCGAGGACCTCTACGTGACGCTGTACGAGGTCGGCGAGCACATCGCGGCGGGCGCGCCGGTAACGGCGCCCACCAAGGAAGAAGCCGAGCGACTGGGAGCCCTCCTCCACGAGCTTGCTCACGCAATCGGCCGCCGCTGTAATGCTTACTGCGATCACCTCGGCTGAGGTCGGAGCGACATGTCAGCGGCAAATCCGGACGTTTCTTCAGCGCCTCAACAACTGCAATTCTTCGCCCCAGCTGTCGATGACAGGGGTGAGGACGGGTTCGGTGCGCTCGTTGTCGAAAGTTGTGCACAGCCTTTCGACTCGCTCGAAAGTCGTGCGGATCGTTGACGGGTCGCCGTCCAGCGTGGCGGTCAGCAAGGCAAGCAATTCCTCGGCATGCCAGTGAGGTAGCGGGTGTTGGCGCAGTTCCCACGGCAGGTATTTGTGGTAGGGACGGACCCGTCCGGCCAGTGTGAAGATGACATCCAGCAGCCAAGGCATCGACTCGGCAGCGTCCAGCCGGCGCTCCAGCGGGCGTCCGTCGCGGTCGTTCTTAAGAGCGCGATAGGCGTAGTTGAGCCAGCCATCGAGGCGGTCGTGCTCAACGAGGATCGATTCCGCCTCATCGGCGGTTACGGTTGCCTGCCGCCGCAGCGCGGGCTGCAAGCGTCCTTCGGTGCGGTCGAGCAGCACCGGTGCCCACGCGAACGACCAACGGAACCACCAGCCGTTCGTTCCGAATTGCGGTACCCGCTCCAAGCTCGAGATCGTCACGGAGATCTCATCGACCGCCGAGGATCGGCTCGTCTGGCGTCCGCGCATACCGGCGTCGGTCAGCACGACATACACGTCGAGATCGGACCGGTCGGTTGCGACGCCCCTACCCGCGGAACCTGAAAGGACGAGTCCTAGGAAATCTGCGCCGTGGTCCACCTCGTTTCGCCGCGCCAAGTCGGTGAGTAGGTTGCGCCGTTCGGGGGAGAGGCCGAGCGGGATCTCCAAGGCAATGGATCGGTCCGTCACAGACGTACCCTCGTGGCCGAACGATGGCGTTCGCAACCGAGTTCTGCATCATCGAGACGGATTCCTCTCATCGGCACGAGCGTGCACCGAGACGCCCAGCCGACAGTCACACTGCATGACCAGGCCCCGCGGGTGGCGCGCACGCTCGGCGGCAGATGCGGATGCGGACACTCCCCAGGCTGCCTGGCTTGGTCCCCTGTCGTACCCGGGCGGTACCTTGCTGCGACATCGGCTATGGGAGGGTCCGCGTGCAGGCACAGAAATCGCCTTTTCGTCCTTACTGGTGGGCGTTCGGCCTGGAAGCCGCGGGAGTGGCTAGTCGCGCGACGATGGGCACCTACGGCCAGTTCGAGTTCGAAGCCCTTCCCCCGATCCCGCGCCAGTTGAGCGACAATCTGGCTTGGCTCGAGGATCAGCCGACGCCTCAGGCGTGGAGCATCGGCACCAAGCCGGTCGTCGAACTCCCCGCATTGGAGGCGGCCTGCGGCCAGCTCGGCCTGAAGCTTCCCGTGGTCTTTCTCGACTTCCTGCGTTCGCCGCGGCTACAGAGCAAGATCCGCTCCTGCACAGCGTGCTACATCAGCGTCGGTCCGACGCCGGTCACGGTGCCGGGCATCGATGGCCACCTCATCCGCTTCCTCGCAGACCAGCAGGGCTGCCTCTACTGGTATCTGTACCTCACCGCGACCGATCATGCGGTCGTCTGCTCGGCGGACTTCTACGGCGGCCCGGGCGACAGCTACACAGACGACGGCGAGATTGAGTTCTGCGGCGAGTCTTTCGAGTCGTTCCTTTACCGCTTCTGGCTGGAGAATGAAATCTGGTTCGCAGCCAACGATGGTGAACCCATGTCGGCTGATGCTGAACAGTACATCCGCCGCTATCAGACCGACGACGCCTCTTGCGACCATTGAATCCGATGCTCCCGACCACCCCGCGTGACAGTTGCGGCTCGTCGTGGTGCACGGACGGCGGCAAAACAATGCGCCCCGCCTCAGCTTCTCGGAATAAATAGGGGGCCCGTTATGCATGGAGGTAGATCAGTGCCCTGTGAGCCCTCTCGGTCTTCCTGATTTGCGGCGAGGGCTTCCAACTGGAGGCCTGGTCGACCGCTACTCCGCGAGAGAATGACCGGACGGACGAAGAGTTGACATGATGTCTCGCGTATCCTGCGAATACATGGAGCTTACGCGTCGCATCTATGTGAGTCTGCCGGCCGACGGATGGCTCACCGCCGCACAGAACCAGCTCAAGTGGGGCATCGTCGAGGAGATCGCGAAGCTCGGCTACACCCCCGAGATCTTCACCAATCCGAAGGGTCACCCGGGACTCGCCTCGGCGAAGTCGTGGAGCCCGACGGAAGCCGACGACATCGCCCGACGCTGCACCGGCGCGGTGATCCTCGGCATGCCCCGCTGGACGTTCGACGACGGGCACGGCAACGAGGTTCGGCTGCCCACCGAATTCAATCATTACGAGGGTGCTCTGGCCCGCACCCTGGGCCTGCCCACACTCGTGCTGGTGCAGGCCGACATACCACACCGGGTCGTCTTTGACTTCGCGTTCGGCGGCTATCTCGGCCAGTTCCCGCCCGGTGCGGACGTCTCGTGGCTGCACACCGACGAGTTCCGTGTCCCGTTCGGATACTGGAAGGCCCAGCTCGAGAGTCGCCGCGACCTCTTTCTCGGCTACTGCGGCCACTCGATTGACACGGCCAAAGCCGTCAAGGAGTTCCTGCAATCACTCGGCGCCCGGGTGCTCGACTGGCGGACGGACTTCCTGCCCGGCCGTTCCATCATCGAGCAGATCGAGTCCGCCGCCGCGCGCTCGGTCGGCGGCGTCTTCCTGTTCACCAACGACGATAACCTCGCCGACCAGACGACTGCCGACACCGCAGTCCCCCGCGACAACGTCGTGTTCGAGGCCGGCTACTTCATCGGCCGCAAGGGCAAGCACAACGTGCTGATAGTGCGCGAGGCCGGCTCCAAGATGCCTGCCGATCTTGGCGGCGACATCTACGCCTCACTTCCTGACCGCACCGACATCGACCCTATCAAGCGCGTCCTGACCGCGTTCGTGGGCGCTTTGTGATAGCTCATACTTCTGCGCGGGCAGCGCCAACCCTGGGACCGGCAAGCGACACACAGCGCAACCGGCGTCCAGTGATCCGCATGAAGAACAACGATCTGCACAATGTCTTAAGGCTTCACAGATTCCGTTGTGGCGTTTCTTTTCCTAATGACTCAGATAACTCGACTCCATAGACTGGCCACGCGTCTCGAGCGCGTGATGGATGCACTCTCATCGGCTACTTATTTACTGGTGGTACGACCGCAGCCCGGCCAGGCTTGGTCGAGGTGACCGGTGGGGTCGCTCGCTCATCGGCTGTCCACCGTCTGTTGGTGTGGCTCAGATTTGGCATGCGTCCCGCCGGTCACCGTGGCGCGGAGAGGCTCAAGAGGGGACTGCCCAGCTCGAAGTAGCGCTGCCCTCCTCGCCGGATTCAACCCCGGGTTCGATCGAGGAGAGCAGGCATGGGACAGGTCATCATCGGCATGGATCCGCACAAGCGGTCCGCGACCATCGAGGTCATCAACGACCGCGAGAAGGTCCTCGCACAAGGCCGGTTCAGCACCGACCGCGACGGCTACCATTCGATGCTCAAACTCAGCCGGCAGTACAAGGACCGGATCTGGGCGGTCGAAGGCTGCAACGGCATTGGCAAACACATCGCCCAGCGCCTGGTCGCCGACGGCGAGACCGTGGTGGACGTACCCGCGAAGCTGTCCGCCCGCGCCCGGGTGTTCGATACCGGCCAAGGCCGTAAGACCGATCCGGTCGACGCGCACAGCGTCGCGGTCGCGGCGTTGCGCAGCAAGGGTTTGCGGCAGGTCGACGTCGACGATGTGACGGTGGCGTTGCGGTTGCTGGTCGACTGTCGCGACGGACTGGGCCGCGCTCACACCGACCTGCTCAACCGGATCCACAAGCTGCTGCTCGAGCTGCTGCCCGGGGGCGCGAAGAAGTACCTGTCCGCCGCGCAGGCCCGCGCGCTGCTCAACACGATTCGTCCTCGTGACCTGGTCGGGCGGACTCGTCGCCGGCTTGCCTCCGAACTGATCACCGAACTGGTCCAGGTCGACAAGAAGACCAAAGCTGCGGACAAGGAACTGCGCGAGCTGGTCGAGGCGACCGGTAGCAGTCTGCAGGACCTGCACGGGATCGGGCCGTCCGGAGCCGCCCGGCTGATCGGTGACGTCGCGGACATCAGCCGCTTCGCCAGCCGCGGGCACTTCGCGTCCTGGAACGGCACCGCACCGCTGGACGCCTCATCCGGCGACCAGAACAGACATCGGCTATCGCGGGCCGGCAACCGGCGCATCAACCGCACCCTGCACATCATGGCCGTCGTCCAACTGCGCAACGACACCCAAGGCCGCGCCTACTACCGGCGCAAACTCGCCGCCGGCAAAACCCCGGTGGAAGCCCTGCGCGCGCTCAAACGGCGGCTGTCCGACGTCGTCTACCGGCAGATGGTCAACGACGCCATACGCGTCGAGACGGGCCCGGGAGGACACGTGGGAGCGGCTCTGAAATCCAGCGCGGCCGACCTGATCCCCATGATCGACACTTCGGATAAGTCACTTCCCGGACCCGCCGAGCCTCAGCCTAGAACACAACTCCTCGCCGTCTCTTGACACAGAGGGGTGCCAAATGAGTGAATCGATCATGAAGTCTGACTCTTCAGGCTGTTACCCTCTGTAGTGGCCGATGTTGAGGAGTTGGGCTCTCGGTCGGTCCGAAGCCCGGTGGCGGGTCGGTGGGGACCAACTCTGGCGGAACGGGTCTTCTTCCTGCGTTACCGTGCGATCGTCGTTCTGGCCATGTCGGGAACGAAGCGCCACACCTGTTGGTGGTGCGGGAGCGAGAACGGCGCCTCCGCCGGCGAAAGGTAGCTCAGCGGGCGGTCACCGCCTCTGGCCGTCATGATCCACGGGCGGTGGGTGGGCGGCTGAGGCCGCAGCGCCGATGCTTGTTTGCGGATCCGATCGGTCGGACGAGGCTGCGGCTGAAGGTCGTCGTGAACTGGTCAGGGCAGGCGTTGGCGTACGGCCGTCAACGTCACGATGGTGCCCTGAACAGCGTGAATGCCGTTCGGGTTGCGCCAATCCGGTCTACCGGGTTCTGCTCACGCGGCGCGGCCTCCTGCGGGTGCGTGGCGGTTCTGATCCACCCACCTTTTACCCACCGAAAACAACGTGAACTCGTGGCAAGTGCTGACAACCCATCGAGCCGTATCGGCCGTGTTTGGCCTGGTCAGAAGCAGCTTCTGACAAGCAGTGCATAGTCTCGTGACCCCTTGATTTGGAGCAAGGGGTCGCAGGTTCAAATCCTGTCAGCCCGACAGCGAAGGGATTTTCGCAGGTCAGAGACTTGCGAGAGCCCCTTTTTCGTGTCTGGCGACGTCAGCCGGGTCGAGCACGCCGCTTGTAGACCCTTGACTCGGCAGGTGACGAGAGATGCCCCTACTGAAGCTCGACCGACTGTGCGAAGGCCTGGAGAAGGGCGACTGGGCCGGCTTCCTGCGCGACTGGGACCGCGCTCTACGGGCCGGAATCACCCGGAGACAACCCGCTACAACTACCTTCTGGCCCCTGGTATGGGCCTCGGCCGCGCTGCCCGGTGCGGTCCATGACCTGACCGCTGCCCGCAGCCACGGCATCATCGACGCGCTGACCAGCGCAGACGTCACAACATTCGCCGATAAGGGCTGCCAAAGCGCCCGCGGCAGCGTGCGCACCCGTTCAAGCGGCGCCGCTTCCGGCCGAAGCTGTCACGCCGGCAGAAGGCGGTCAACCGAGCCACGCCAAGATCCGCGCCAGTGGTGAACGGGCGATCGCCGCGCTCAAGACCTGGAGGATCCTGGTCAAGCTGCGTTGCCGCCCACGCCGAGCAACCGCGATCGTGCAGGCCATCCTCGTTCTGCACCACATCGAAGCCAACCGCTACGCAGGATGAAAAATGCTCACTGACTTCCAAATCTGGGTTGGACAGCCTGCGACTCGCCTGTTGCAGCAATTTTTGCAGACTGCCAAGTAACTGTCGAAGCGCGCCATGTACGTCCTCACCAGGCCGTCCGTCTGCAACGGGCCGGACGGTACGCCACTGTGAGGGATTGGCGCAGATGACCAGTCCTTTTGTTGAGCTTCCAGCTCTGCCTGCACGTCCCACAAGGTTCCTAATGTCGCAGGCGAGCATAGGAACAGGAGTCCCAGAAAGCGACCTGCGCTGCACCGAATAAAGCACCACGCGCGACCCTAAGTTGATGCGTCAACAAGGTGCGATAAAGTAACGGCATGTCGAAGACCGCAGCGAGCGGCGTGGGGTCCGGCGGGAGCGAGCCGGCGGAGCCAGCTGCGGAAACGCGCTGGCTGAGTGAGGATGAGCTGGCCGCCTGGTGGGCGAACTCGGCAATCATGATCAGCTTGCCCGCTGCCCTGGACGCGAGAATGCAACGTGAGACGCCGCTGACGTTCTTCGAGTACATGGTGCTCTCGGTGCTGTCCGAACAGCCGGAACATACATTGCAGATGAGTGATCTGGCCGCCCGGACGTCGGCTTCGTTGTCCCGGCTGTCGCATGTCGTCGGGCGGCTGGAGAAACGGGGCCTCCTGGAGCGGGCCCGGATTCCCGGGGCTGGCCGCCGCACCGTCGCGACGCTGACCGAAGACGGCTATCGCGAAGTAGTCGCGGCTGCGCCAGGCCATGTCGCCGCAGTCCGTGAATACCTCATCGACCAGCTCGAGCCCCGAGACCTGGCGGCATTACGCCGGATCGGCACCGCCGTCAGCGCCGCCATCGGCCGCAGGAGACCTGAACCCGATCCGGACAGCGTGACGTGACCACGCCCTCCAAGTGCGCCGCGCCCAGCCGTGTCGGGATCCTCATGCCGGGCGAGGAAAAACCGCCGTCGACCCGCTTTTCCATGCAGGTGTGGCGAGATGGCCGCTGGGTGGTGGCAGCGCTCGAGAACGCGCGCCTGCTCTCCCTGCAGACCATGTCGGCGCTCGAGTCCCTTACTGACGTTTAGGGCCGGCGAACTTTACTCGGCAAGCTGGCGCAACGCGGCATCGCCATCGGTTTCTTCAGAGCGACTCCGGCGGCCGAGATCCACCTGCCGGGTTGGGCGCTGAGCGACGGGGATGATGCTGACGCCGGGCCTCCGTTCCTCAAAGGCCGCAGGCCATTCATGCCCGGCCCACGAGCACTTTTTCAGCCAGCCAGCGTCTTCACCAGACGATCTCGGGGGCTCGCTCGCCTTGCGCCCCGACGCGATCGCTGTGGTCTTCGCCATGCCATCACTCCCTCGGGCCTTGTTGACGTATCAAGTTGAACCCTGCTTTGATGTTGATGCGTCAAGTTCACGCTAGCGGGTACCGAACTGTTCCTGGTACCCGCACCGCGCCGCATCGTTCGAGAGGAGGACCGGCCATGCAGATCACCCGTCTGGGTGGGCTCGAGGTCTCGCGCATCGGGCTCGGGGCCATGGGAATGTCGGCCTTCTACACCGGCGCAGGCCGCGACGACGAGGCGTCTATCCGCACCATCCAACGCGCCCTGGACCTGGGTGTCACCCATCTGGACACCGCCGAGGTGTACGGGCCGTACATCAACGAGGAACTGGTCGGCCGCGCCGTCAAAGGCCGCCGGGACGACGTCGTGCTGGCCACCAAGTTCGGCCTGGTCTCGCACACCGGCCGGCCCGGCCTGGACGGCACACCGGCCAATGTCCGGGCGGCGGTCGACGGATCACTGCGTCGGCTCGGCACCGACCGCATCGACCTGTACTACCAGCACCGGATCGACCCCGGCACGCCCGTCGAGGAAACGGTCGGCGCCCTCGGCGAGCTGGTCGCAGCGGGCAAGGTGCGTCACATCGGGCTGTCGGAAGCCGGCCCGGCGACGATCCGGCGCGCGCACGCGGTCCATCCGCTGGCCGCCGTGCAGACCGAGTACTCCCTGTGGACGCGCGGCCCCGAGGCGGACATCCGGCCGACATTGCGTGAGCTGGGAATCGGCCTGGTGGCCTACTCGCCTCTGGGGCACGGCTTCCTTACCGGCGGCATCCGAACCCTCGACGGCCTGGACGCGGGTGACTGGCGTCGCACCAACCCCCGGTTCACCGGCGACAACCTCACCCGCAACCTGCGCATCGTCGACGCGGTGAGCGAGGTCGCGGCCGACGCCGGTGCTACGCCGGCGCAGGTCGCGTTGGCCTGGCTGCTGAATCGGGGAGACGGCATCGCGGCCATCCCCGGCACCCGGCGCATTGACCGGCTCGAGGAGAACACCGCCGCCGACGGCCTCCGGCTCACCGACGGCCAGATCGCCCGTCTGGATCGGCTCGTACCGGCCTCGGGTGACCGTCACGCCGAGGCCGACATGGCCGTGATCGACCGCTGACACAGCCGGAGGACACCGCTTTCCCCGGTATCGACCGCGCAGCACGGATAGGCCTTGCCGCGCCTAGAAACAACGAACGGAACTGATTCTCATGTCAAGCACAACGATTCGCGTAGGGATCATCGGGGCGGACACCAGGGCCAGTTGGGCCGGGTCGGCCCACGTTCCCGCCCTGGCGGCTCAGCCGCGGTTCACGCTGGCCGCCGTGGCCACCCGGCACGAGGAGAGCGCCCGCGCCGCCGCCGAAGCCTTCGGCACCGAACGCTGGTACGCCGATCCGTACGAGCTCATTCGCGATCCGTCGATCGATCTCGTCACCGTGGCCGTCAAGGTGCCGGCCCACCGCGACCTGGTGCTCGCCGCTCTCGCCGCCGGGAAGGCTGTCTATTCGGAATCCCCGCTGGGAACGAGCGTCGCCCAGGCAGAAGAGATGGCGGCCGCGGCCGGTTCCCTGCACACGGCGATCGGGCTGCAGGGCCGGCTGAACCCTTCCGTACGCCGGGCGGCCGAGATCATCGCGGCGGGCCGGCTCGGCCGGGTGCTGTCGGCCCGGGTCACCTCGACAACCTTCGGCAACGGGCCGGAATCGATCAGCGTCTACGAGTACTTCGACAAGGCGGCGGCCGGTGCCGGTTTCCTGCCGATCGCCGTGGGCCACGTGCTGGACGTGGTCGAAGCGGTTCTCGGCGACATCACCGACATCGACGCCCGTACGGAAATCCTCTGGCCCCAGGTGAAGCTGACCGACACCGGCACGATCGCCGTCCGGGAGGTCCCGGACCATCTCGACGCCGTCGTCAAGACAGCATCCGGCGCGCCCGTCGGGGTCCAGGTGCTGGCCGGCGTCCCCGTGCCCGACGCCCGCTTCAGCCTGGAGATCCGCGGGTCGGACGGCTGGCTGACGCTGACCGGCAACCACCCCGCCGGCGTTCAGGTCGGCGACCTGACCCTGGCGTCGAGCGCCGAGTTCGACGCACCCGACCGCCCCGTGGCTGTCGACGCCGGTCCGGCCGCCATCGACATCTGGACCGGAGCAGCCATCAACGTCGGCGAGATCTACGCCAGCCTTGCCGACGACATCGCGAACGGGACCTACCACACGCCGGGCTTCGACCACGCCTTCCACAACAGCCGGCTCGTCGCGCGACTCGAACAGGCCGCACGTACCGGCATCCGGCAATGACGGGTTATCTCCCTCGGAGTCCCGCGGAAGATTGGAACCATTCAATACCGTTACCTATCCGGCCATTGGAACGTTGACTGGAAAATGGGACTAACCCGCCTTTTACGGTAAGGGTTAACAGTTAAGATCTCAGCCCCCTTTTCATGCGCGCCGTCCTCGGCGACACGGCACTCTTCTTCGCGGGCTCGAGCTACGGCACGAGACCGGGCGCGGTGTACGCCGAGATGTTCCCCGACAACGTGCGCGCACTCGTGCTGGACGGCGCGCTCGATCCGCACGCGACCACCCTCGAACGCCGCGAACAGCAACGGGCGGGTTTTCAGGCGGCGTGCGAATAAATCTTTGCCCGTCTCCGTTACGTGCGTACCGATCAGTCCTGAAAGGGACGTGACCTCACAACCGGGCCTCAAGGAGCGAGCACGCCGGAGCACGCCGCAGCGGAAGTGCCGCCGGCTCGATAAGAAGGAGAAGGATCATCATGAAAGCCACCGTCATCACCTCGTTCGGCGAACCGTCTGTGCTGCGGGTCGCAGAGGCTCCGCGGCCGGTGCCGGGTCCGGGTCAGGTACTGGCGCGGGTTCACGCCGCCGGAGTGAACCCGGCGGAGATCCTCGCACGCGCCGGCGCCTTCCGCCTGCATGCACCCGCCATCATCGGATTCGAGTTCGCGGGCGTCGTCGAGGCGGTCGGCCCGGGTGTCGATGAGGGCCTGGTCGGCGACCGCGTCGCTGGGTGGCCGGACTCCGCCACCCAGGGCTCCTACGCCGAATACACAGTGAGTAGCAACTACGCGACCATCCCCGACGGTGTTACCTTCGAGCAGGCCGCGGCCACTGTCATCGGCGCCGACAATGCGGCGAGGGCTCTCGGGCTTCTGAACCTTCGCCCGGGTGACACGCTCGTGGTCACCGGCGCGAGCGGGGCACTGGGCAGCGCTGCGGTGCAGTTCGCGCGACAGCGCGGTGTCACCGTGATCGGCGTCGCCGGCACCTCCAACGCCGACTTCGTCAAGAGCCTCGGTGCGATCCCGGTCGCTCACGGACCGGGCCTGATCGATCGCATCCGCGCTGCCGCTCCGGGCGGGGTCGACGCCGCGCTGGACACCGCCGGCAAGGGGCTCCTTCCCGCTCTGGTCGAAGTTCTCGGCGGCCCCGACCGGGTCGTGACCCTCGCCGACCGCGATGCCGCACGACACGGCGTCGCATTCAGCCCCGGAGGCAGCGGGAACCGCGACAGCGGTCCTGTCCAGGAAGCCCTGGATCTGATCGCCGCGGGCGCGTGGATCGCGCGCATCGGCCGCAGCTTCCCGCTCGACGAGGCCGCGGACGCTCATCGCCTCGTTGCCACGGGCCACACCCACGGCAAAGTCATCCTCCTTCCCTGACCCCGCCGACCGGCCATTCGAACACGACAACAATCAATTGGAGGATCCGAAATGCCTGCAGTTCTCGTCCACGGTGTACCTGATACCCACCGGCTTTGGGATACCGTCCGTTCCCATCTTCAGCGCGAAGATATTGTCACGATCGATCTCCCCGGGTTCGGTGTACCCCTACCAGCGGGATTCGCGTCGACAAAAGAGGAGTATCTCGATTGGCTTGTCAAGAAGATCGAAGAAATCGGCGAACCCGTCGACCTTGTCGGTCATGATTGGGGGTCTCTGCTGACGGGTCGTCTCGCATCCATCCGACCGGACCTGGTGCGGACATGGACAGGCATCAGCGGGCCCATCGACCCGGAGTACCGGTGGCACTACCTTGCCAAGATCTGGCAAACGCCAGGCGAGGGCGAGCAATGGATGGCGGACCTCGACCTCCAGGAGTTCGCAGCAAGCCTCAACGAAGCGCAGATGCCGCGCGACGCGGCAGACGAATCGGTCCGGCATCTCGATGCCACGATGCGGGCAAGCATCCTCGCCCTCTACCGTTCGGCGATCGAGGTCGGGGCGGAGTGGAAGCCGGGTTTGAGCAAGGTGACCGCGCCCGCGCTGGTGATCTGGGGCCTGGACGATCCGTTCCTTCCGCACCGCTTCGCCGACGAGCTCGGTAATGCAACACGCGCACGTGTCGTCTTCAAGCTCCGCAGCTCGCACTGGCCGATGATCGAGCGTCCGGCCGATGTCGCGCGCGAACTCGAGGCCCACTGGGCTCAGGTGTAAAACCTGTGCGCGGGCACCGGGCTCGAACCCCGCGGCCGTTACGCCAACGGCATCTATTGCCCGCTCGCCATGGTGAGTCCGGGGGCCCACGCATTTGTGCGAAACGAATCATCGTGACGCAGCCGAGCAAGATCTGCCGGGCTGCACGAGGCGGGAGCACTCAAGATGACGAACTCTGCAAACACCCGGATCGGCGTCGGCCTTATCGGGGCTAGTGCCGATAGGGGCTGGGGCGGAATCGCTCACGTACCCGCGCTACAGGCGCTCGACGCGTTCCAGATCCGCGCCGTCAGTACAACTCGTATGGAGAGCGCGAACGCGACCGCTCGTCGGCTGGGCGCCGATCTGGCCTTCGACACACATGAGGCTCTCGTCGTGCGACCGGAGGTCGACCTGGTGGTGGTTGCGGTCAAGGTACCGGAGCATAAACAGATCGTCTCCGACGCCCTGGCCGCGGGCAAGATGGTCTACAGCGAATGGCCGCTCGCAAGAAACCTCTCGGAAGCCGAAGCGCTGGAGGGACTCGCCCGCGAACGACGGCTGCGGACGGTCGTCGGGTTGCAGGGCGGCCTACACCCACCGATCCTCTTCCTTCGCGACCTCATCGCGCAAGGCGTGATCGGCAAGCCGCTCAGCACGAGCATCCGAGCGCACGTGACCGACGACATGTGGGTCGGCCGATATGACCCGCCGCTCGAGTACATGGCTCGCGCAGAGCACGGCGCCACGCTTCTGAGCATCATCCTCGGCCACGGGCTCGAACCCCTCGCGCGTGTGCTCGGCGCGTTCGAGAGCATCTCTGCCGTCGTCGCCAATCAGCGCGGTGACGGCATCCGCCTCTCCGACGGCTCGTCGCTGCCGAAGGACGCGCCAGACGAGATCGTCGTCGCCGGGATTCTCGAAGGCGGAACCGTCACTTCGCTGCACCACAGCGCCGGGCACCCTGCCGGCACGGCGACGGTATGGGAAATCCAGGGCACCGAAGGCAGTCTGCGTGTGGAGTCGGTGTCGGGCTACATCCATTTCACCGATTTCACCATCACGCTGCGCCGCGGCAGCGAGCCTCTCCAAGTGCTACAGGTCCCCCCCGCCTACGCGGCTCCCGACCTGCAACTCGACGCACCCGCGGTGGGGGTCGCCCGCCTCTACACCCAATTCGCCGCCGACCTCCGCGACGGAACCACCCACGCGCCCGACTTCGCGGTCGCACTCGATCACCACCGGGTACTCGAAGCAATCACAAAGGCCGCTGAAACAGGTCATCGGCAGCATCTATCCCGCCCCAACCGATCGAATTCCAGCCTCTGAAACCCGGCAGAGGCACTACTGCAGGACACGAGGAGATGGCGAGCAGGGAGCTAACCCTGGACATGGTCACACAGAGCTGACCGCACCGTGTCGAAGAACTCAGCTGACCAGCGGAGGCCCGTCGCCGAGGCGAGCGGCGTTGATCGCGTCTGCGAGAGCGAGCGGGTCGCTGACGGAGAACGCGATGCGGCCAAGCAGAAGGCCATTACAGAGATGGCACTCGGCAGTCTTCTTGTCCTCATCCAACGCGCTGGACAACCAGGTGGCGACCACCTGCGGAGTCGGCACAGCGATCCGGGTGGGGTCCCAGCAACAACTGCCGTAACTGGGGACGCACCGGGATAGCTGCCCGGATGGTGGTGACCGCGTCACGCTGGCGGCGCAACGCCGCCGCGGCCGGCGCAACGCCGCCGCGGCCGGCGCGACATGCCGCACGAGTTCACCGGCCGCGGGCATGAGCGACGCCCATTCTCTGTCGAACGCGAAGACGCCCTTACCTGCATGCGTTGCTGGTTGTCCAGGTCGATTTTGGTGCTGTTTAGTTGCTGCGGCCCGTAGTGCATCGCCTCGCCGGTGGGTGCTGTGCGAGTGGTGATGGTCTGGAGGTTTGTCCTGGTGGGGCGGCTCCGTTGATCGGTGTTTCGCTCGCGTGCGCTGCGGGTGGTGGCAAGGTGGCAGCCAGACTTACCTATGGCCGTCGGACGGTTTGGTCGTTGTCCGCGACATGATGATTGATCGGGTGGCCCTCTTGCTGGGTGCGGCCGCTCATTCTCATTGGGCCGTCCGCGGTCACCGCCGGAGCGGTGGTGGTGCGGTCTGACAGTGCATCGAGGGAGCTGGCCGCGATTGGTGCCCGTCATCGTGATGTCGGGCTGGCCGGTCCTCGCCGAGCCGGTCCCGTGATCGCTTCAGCGGGCGACGGTGGTGGGTGCGGCTGGTTGCGCGACGATGGTGAACGCGTCGTCGCCGAGGCTGGTCAGGATGTGGGTGGCGTGCCGGACGATCCGGCGGGCCTGTGACAGGCAGGCCCGGTTCGCGTCGTAGCGGTCTTTGACCTGGGTGTAGTAGTCGTAGCCAGGTGCGCAGGCGCGCGCGGAGGTCTTGGCGGCTTCGAACAGCAGCCAGCGCAGCACTTCCGGGCCCTGCCTGGAGAGCCGGCCGGGGCTGCGTTTGCCGTCGGAGGAGTGCACGGTGATGTCCAGGCCGACGAACCTGACTGCCTTGCGTGAGGAGGAGAACCGGTCCGCGCCGCCGAGCCAGGCGCATAGCGCGAGCGAGCTGAGCGGGCCGACGCCGTAGATGCCGTGCATCAACGCCCGGGCGCCCTTGAGCCCGCGGGCGCTCGACAGCAGTCGTCGTCGCAGCCGGTCGAGGTGATCGGCGAGCACGTCCATGACCGCGAGGGCAGTGTTGACCTGCAGTCGGCCGGAGATCGACAACTGGTCATCGATGATCGCGTGCAGCCGGGCCCGGTCGCCGCGGACGATGCCGGCCTGCCCGGGTGCGGTGGTGCCCTGGTGGAAGCAGACCGCCTGGATCCGCTGTGCCCAGCCGGTGTGCTGGGTGCGCAGGTCCTGGTAGAGCTCGAGCATCGCCCGGTACTCCAGAGCTTGAGCCGGCGGGATGTAGCACTCGGGGAGCCGGCCAGCAGCGAGCAGTTCCCGGAGCAGTTTCGCATCGGCCTTGTCAGTCTTGGCCCGCCGTTTCGGGCCACGCAACACGGACGTGTCGGCCGGCTCGGCCAGATGAGCGATCACACCTGCCTTGGCCATTTCCTCGGCGATGTAGCGCCAGCCGGTGCAGCCTTCCATCGCGAACGCCACCGGGCCCGCGGTGGCCGGATCGAACTTGGTCAGCCAGCTGGCCAGGTGTTCCCGGTCGGCCGGGGCAATCCGGCCGCGTTCCCACTTCCCGTTCTGCTCGTCGACCCAGTCGAATGTCAACTGCTTCCGATGGATGTCCAAGCCGCCTACGATCGACATTCGGGACCTCCTCAAGCTCCGTGACCCGCGATGTCTGACACAGGAAAAAACTTGCGTCTGGGCTGAGGAGGCCCTCCGAGTCCGCCGAGGTCAATACCTCGGACGAGGTACACCTCGCCTCAACCCACCGACCGCAACCAAGCCGATGCATGTCATCTCTTTTGCCGCCGATAATGCGCGGCTGGGCGCCGCCGACGGAGTCGTGGCTACTTTTTGTGACGGCCGGCTCCGGAAACCTCAGACCCGGTGGGACCGCCGATGCACGAGGAACCCGGCTACTTCCTGCTCGCGTTGCTCACCCACCGACATCCGATCGCGACGTCATCGACGAAGACGCGCTGAAGTCAGGTCAGGAGCCAGACGCTCGACGAGGGATGGCGATCGAGAGGCTGCGCCGATACGGTACGCCCGCTGCTGCCACACTCGAATGCTCCGGGGGAGACATGGACCTGCGATTCCAGCGCGCCGTTGCCTGGGCTGTTCTGGGCGCCTCCGCCCTGCTCACATCCGCCGCCGCCCTGGTCGCCACGAGCCGCCCGGCGTACGCCGACGAAGCCGTGGCCGACCTGGAGGTGAAGGTGTCGGCCACGACGGCGATCACCGGTGAGCTGTTTCGGCGTCTCGAGCTGACGGTGGTCAACAACGGCCCGTCGGACGTCCCCCGTTCCTGGACCATCGTCTTCGACTTCAGCGGTCTGAACGACCGCAAGGTCACTGTTCTCCCGGTGCAGTTGCCGGACTGCCTACTGAGCGACGACAAGCTGGTGTGCACCGAAACACTCAGCCTGCCGGTCGGGTTCAGCCACCTGCGAACCATGCCGTTCAACCTGGACGCCCGGCCGGGCCAGCAAGGGCCGGTCGGCTCGTTCACGATCACCGCGGCTTCCAGCTCCGTATCCGACCCCAACTCCGAGAACAACACGGCAACCATCGATGTACGCGCCGCGGAACCCTCGACGGCGCCGACCACGCCGCCCGTACCGGGGGATGAACGGTACTGCGAGGCTTACTTCTATACGGGCACCCGGACGGATCTGTGCGCCGACTTCCGTGGTGCCCACAATCCCAGCTGCGACGCCGTCAAATACCGGGTGACCCTCCCCGACTACCGGAACGACCCGTGGGGCCTCGACGGCCCCGCCGGCGCCGCGTTCACCGGCGTACGAGGGCTCGGCTGTGAGAACAACCCGCGCAAGCCGGCGCCCGCAAGTTCCGCTCCCCCAACCGGTGGCGGCGGTGGCGGTGGCGGGCTGCCGGTCACCGGCGCCGAGGTGCCCGTGACGGCCGGCTTCGGGCTGGCACTCCTGGCGATCGGCGCCGGCGCAGTATTGCTCGTGCGCCGCCGCGCGAGGAGGTTCGAGCCCTAACCTCCGTCCTACAGTAAGCCGGGTGCTTTGGTCTTGGGTTAGATCGGTGTGATTCGTGGCGGTGTCCAGGGTCAGGACAGGGGGCCTCGCCCGGCCGGAGGCCGAGGTGCTCCGTAGTCCTTGGTGGTGGATGGGCCGGGATTTATTGGCAGGTAACGTGTCCCTATGGTTCTTGTCAAGCGGCGAGGGCTAGCTTTTCTGCCGGTTTGTGTTGGTAAGGCGTATGCGTTCGGAGCATGGCGTGGAGCACGTCAACGCGGCGACGGGCCAGGCAGATGAGGGCGGCGTTGTGCTTCTTGCCTTCAGCGCGCTTCCGGTCGTAGTAAGCCCGGCTGAGCGGATCGGACAAGGCCGCGAACGCGGACAGGAAGAGCGCGCGTTTGAGCTGCTTGCTGCCGCCTTTGGGTGGGTGCTCACCGCAGATGCTGGTGCCCGAGCGGCGGGTGACGGGGGCGAGCCCGGCGTAGGCGGCCAGGTGGCCGGATGTCGGAAAGGCGTTGCCATCGCCGACTTCGAGCAGGATCCGGGCGGCGGTCCTGACGCCGATGCCCGGCATCGAGGTCAGGACCTCCGAAAGAGGGTGCGCATCGAGCATCTCCTCGACCTGCATCGCGACTTGGTCGCGTTGTTTCAGCAGTTCACGCAGGCTGTCTGCCAGCCTCGGGAGGATGGTCTCGGCTGCGGTGCTGCCTGGGACGACGACGGTCTGAGCGTCGAGCGCGGTGAAGACCTGCTCGACCAGGCGGGCACCCATACGCGGCGCCCGGGGCTCGACGACCTCCGCGAGTTTCGACCGGCCGGCCTTGCGCAGCCCGGCTGGGCCGCCGCACCGTGACAGCGCTTCGAGGACGGCCGGATGCTGCACCTTCGGCCCGAGTACGCGTTCCAGGGGCGGGGGGATCTGGGTGAGTAGGCCGCGGATGCGGTTAGCGATCCGGGTGACCTCGCCGGCGAGGTCGTCGTCGTAGCCGACCAGCATCTCCCGCTCGGCCAGGGTGTCGTCGCCGGTGTCGACCCGGCGCAGCGTGTGCGGCAGCGTCCGGGCCGCGTCCGCGATGACGTAGGCGTCACGGGCGTCGGTCTTGGCGGTGCCGGGGTGCAGGTCAGCGAGCCGGCGCATGACCAGACCGGGAAGGTAGCCGACCTGGTGTCCGCAGGCGCGGGCGACCGCGACGGGCAGCGCGCCGATCGAGGCGGGCTGGTCGACCACGGCCAGGATCCGGCCGTGGCGGGCGAGCTTGTCGAACAGTTTCCGCAACCCAGCCTCGGTGTTCGGCAGCGCCGCGTCGTGCAGCCGCTTGCCCGCCGGGTCCAGTGCGACCGCGTGATGGTCGGTCTTGCCGACGTCCAGGCCCAGGAACACGCCGTACTCGTCGTTCACGCTTTCGTCTCCCACGAAGTCCATCATGGGCTCGGCCGCTGGTCAGAGCGTCGGACTGCCGGCAGCCACGTTACGGAGAGACCTACCCGAGGGGGGTGGCCGGGTCCCTATCAGCGGTCCGCCGACGCCACCCGGCCCGGCGACAACACCCCCCGGATCATTGGTTCGACAGGGGCAGTAAGTCATACCGGACCGAGCGACCGAGCAGGCCCCGGCTGGGGACGTTCATTAGGTAACGGGCAGCCGTAGCGCCCGCGGCGGGCTACGCAGGCCGGGGCAAATCTGTTGACGGCGCCGGGCCAAGACCCGATGGTTCGGTGGTGATGATTCGACGTGAACGTTCCGCCGACGTCCCCGCGATCCACGCGATCACCGCGGCGGCGTTCCGCGACGCCCCCTACAGCGCACCGCCGGTGGAACCGGGAGGCGACCCGGGGGAGGCGACGCTTGTTTCCTGGCTGCGCGCCGACGCCGGTTGGATCCCGGAACTGTCGTTCGTCGCGGTCGAGGACGATCAGGTCATCGGCCACGTCGTCGCGACGCGGGCTCATGTCGAGGGGCGGCCGGTCCTGGGCCTCGGGCCGCTGAGTGTTCTGCCGCGCCGCCAGCGAGCCGGCGTGGGCACTGCCCTGATGCACGCCGTCCTGGGTGCGGCCGAGGCGCTCGGCGAGCCCTTGGTCGGGCTGCTCGGCAACCCCTCCTACTACGGCCGCTTCGGCTTCGTCGCGGCGGAGGCGGTCGGCATCGTCGCACCGGAGCCCGGGTGGGGCGAAAACTTCCAGGTCCGAACCCTCAGCCAGTACGAGGGTCAGGCCGGCCGGTTCGCGTATGCCGAACCCTTCGGCCGGCTCTGAACCCGTCCACGACAGCCCCCGTCCTTCAAGGCCGGCTGCGGGAAGCGGCCGGTGGCACGGTTGTCATGGGTAGGCGGTGCGGCCACGGGACATCTCCATCGGGAACCCGTGACCGTCACCGCACGTGCATGATCTTTGTATGCCCCGTCCGTTTGGCTGTTGACGGTCTCGCACTCAACCGTCAGGAGCCTCTGTGACTGCCTCGATCGGCGTCGGCTTGCCGAATGAAGTTCGTGATGTCGGCCCACGCGCAGTACGCCGAGGCCGGCTTCAACGCCGCGCGCGGCCTGGCACGCCGAGGGACGTGACGGCGAGCCCCGGCTGACGGCGCCGGCCTATTTCGTCCTCGGCGACGCCGACGAGGGCCGCCGCGACGTCTACGACTACTACTCGGTCCTGGGTGAGGACCCGGCGAAGAGCGTCACCGACCAGGTGCTCACCACCCCCGACGAGATCCGCCGTGCCATCGCCGACTGCTCAGACCTCGGCGCAGATCAGGTGATCCTCGATCCCGCCCGGAGTGACCTGTCGGAGGTCCACCGCCTCGCCGACGTCATATGAGTCGGCGATCTCCTGCAGCAGGTCGGCGGAGTCGTCCAGCGTCGGAGCCTCGGCCCGGCGTTCGGGCGGTGACCAGCCGGGGGATGGGACCGGGCCTACGGCGGTGGGTCCGGGACGGATCCCGTAGCGTTCCCGATGCTGGTGCACCGTCGCGTGCAGGCCGGCGGCTCGCGGATCCCCGGCGGCGGCGAGGGCCATGGCTCCGCTGTGCACCACCGACAGGATGCCGCTGAGGTCTTCCTCGTGCCGGAACAGGCGCAACGCCCGGCCCAGGATCGGTAGCACCTCGTCCGGCGTACGACGCTCGGCCAGCAGGCTCTGCGCCGCCATGAGGTAGCTCAGCGCCGCCGTCCACGTCTGGCCGCATGCGATGCCGTGTTCCGCCGCCGCGCGTAACCGATGCCGCGCTTCGCCGGCGCGTCCGGCCAGCAGCAGTGCCGAGCCCTGAGCCATCTCGGCCGAGGCACGCAGCCAGGCGGTGCCGGTTCGGGCGGCGATCCGGTACGCCCGGGTGGCGGCCGACCACGCCAACCGGGCGTCACCGTTCGGGTTCTGCACCAGAGCCTGGTAGTAGAGCATCTCGGCCAGCTGGATCGTGTCGTCGCCGCCCTCGGTGGCTTCCCAGTCGCGGATCGCTTCGGCCAGCAGACGCCGTGCGTCATCGCCGTCGCCACCGACGTAGGCCAGCACGGCGGACGCGGCGCGCGCCTGAGCGACATCCGGCGGTGCGGCGTCCCCGGCCGCCCGCATGGCCGCGGCGAGCGTCCTTCGGCCCTCGTCGAGCAACCCGGCCCGGATCCAGAACCACAGGAGGCCGGTCGCCGTCCGCAGTGCGTCGACCGGCGTCGTGGCCAGGTCGTGGGCGACCGAAACGCGGATGTTCGCCAGTTCTCGGTTGAGCTCGCGGGTCGCCCGCGGCGCCCCGGCGCCGAGTAGTGCCTGCGCCGCGTCCGCGACCATGGCGCGAACCGTGGCGGAATGCAGCTCGCGGCTTGCCCGCGGCGTCGGGTCGACGGCGCGGCAGTACGCCCGGACGGTTTCCAGGACCCGGAATCGGGTGGGGCGGGCGTCGACGTCGACCTCGACGAGTGATTGGCCGACCAGGGAGTCCAGCATGTCCAGCCCGGCCGGTCCGGCGGCCGCCAACGCGAATCCTCCTTCGTAGGGCCACAGCCGCACCAGCAACTCCCGTTCGGCGTCGGCGAGCAGGCCGAAGCTCCAGCCGATGGCGCCGAAGAGGGTTTCGTGGGGGTTCAGCAGGCGATCCGGGACCGTGCCGAGCAGCGCGAACCGGTCGTCCAGCCGCTCGGCGACGTCGTGGAGGTTCAACACGCGGGTGCGGGCCGCCGCCAGCTCCAAGGCCAGCGGAATGCCGTCGAGTGCGACCGCTATGCGCCGCAAGCTCGCGTGATCCCGCGCGTCCTCGGCCCACGTGGGACGGACCGCGCGAATGCGATCGCGGAGGAGGTCCACGGCCGAACCCGTTGCCAGCGGCGCCAACGGCAGGACGTGCTCGCCCGACGCGGTGAGCGGCCGGCGACTGGTCGCCAGCACCCGGAGCCCCGGCGCGCCGGCGAGCAGGACGTTGACGATGCGGGCGAGGGGAGCGGTCAGGTGCTCGCCGTTGTCGAGAATCAGCAGGCCCCGTACGCCGTTCAGCCGGCGCAGCACGGCCGTTGTCGCGTCGCCCGGCTGGTCCGCCACACCGACCGCGCGGCCGATCGAGCCGGCCAACCGGGCCGGGTCGCTCACGTCGGCCAGCCGCACGAACCAGGAGTCGCCGCCGTGCCGGGCCGCCCACTCGAGTGTCAGCCGGGTCTTTCCGGCGCCGGCCGGCCCGACCACCGTCACCATGCGCTGGGCAGAGACGAGCGTGTCCAGGAGGGCGAGCTCGGCTTCTCGTCCGACGAAGGACGAGAGCGGCCGCGGAAGCCTGGCCGGACCGGCGGCGCCCGGATCCCGGAGGAGCAGGCCGGCGTCGTGCCGGAGGATCCGGCCCTCCACCTCACGCAGCTGCGGCCCCGGTTCCACGCCGAGCTCCTCGGCCAGCAGGGCGCGGACCCGGCGGATGGCCGCGAGCGCGTCGGTCTGACGATCGCATCGATAGAGCGCCTCGGCCAGTTGCACCCATCGCCGTTCCCGGAACGGCGCCGACCGGACCAGCGCCTCGAGTTCGGCCACGGCGCGGGCGTTCTCACCCATGCCGATCAGACACTCCACACTGTCTTCCTGCGCCGCGTCATGAAGTTGCTGCAGGGCGGCACGCTTGGCCGTCAGGGTGTCGTCATCCGGAACATCGCTGTAGGGCTCGCCGCGCCACAGTCGCAGAGCGGCCTCGAACAGCGACCGTGCTTGGGCGACGCGACCGGCGGCAGCGGCGAGACGGGCCTCCTCGGTCAGCTCACGGAATCGGTCGACATCCGTTCCACCGGGCTGGATCGCAAGTTCATAACCCGATTTCGTACGCCGCAGGGTGCCCGGCCCCCGATCGCCCATCGCGCGGCGCAGCCGGGAGACGTAGACCTGCAGGGCGATCTCGGGTTTGCCCGGAGGTCGCCCCGCCCACACCGCCTCGACCAGCCAACTGTCGGGGACGGGACGACCTTCGGCCGCCACCAGCACGGTGAGGAGGCGCCGCGGCAGGACCCCGCCGAGGCCGCCGACCCGCCGTTGCCCGTCGAGCAGCTCGATCGGTCCGAGCACCGCCAGCATGCGCACCTGTGCCATTTAAACGCGCCGGCTCAAGCGTCCCGGGCTTCGCGGCTCTGACCGGTCGAGGAGGCCACGGGGCGGACCTGCGGGACAGGGAATCTCACCCGGCATGCCCCGCCGGCTCAAGCTCGGGATCGTCGTCCTCGCCGTGGTGCTGATGGGCCTGGCCGGATGGCTGGCGATCGCCGCCGCGTAGGTCAGAGCCGGCCGCGGTCGTGCTGGACGGCCCAGTTCGCCACCTGCGACAGCAGGTGGAGAAGCGCCTGTCCGGCGGAGGTCAGGGCGTACTCGACCGAGGGCGGCACGGTCGGAGTGGACCGTGCGACGCACGAGCCCGTCGGATTCCAGCGCCCGGCCGGCGAGGTTGCGCCGGATGCCGCGGAACATGGCGACCAGGGCCGCGCGGCCCGGCGCGTAGTTGAACAGGTAGACCGCCGGTGAGCGGGGCCGAATGCCCCGGATTGATCTCCACCTGGCCGGCTCCGTACTCGGGTTCGCTGGCCTCGACCGCAATGCCGGCCTCGAGCAGCGCGGCCTGCACGTCGCGCACCACCGGCCACAGGTACGAGTGGCGAGTTTCTGCGACGTCGGCGGGAGGCTTTGCCGCCGACGTCGGTGGGTTTGCCGGCGCGGGGCCGGAGTCGCACGCCGGGGTTGCGCCGGGAAGAGGTCGCGGCGCTGGCGGCCACCTACTACGAGGTTGGAGCAGGGCCGGGGCCCGTGGCCGTCGGCGCCGGTGCTCGGCGCGATCGCCGTGGCGCTGCGGCTCAGCGGCGACGAGCGGGCTCACCGGTTCCGGTTGGCGGGGCACGCCGCCCCGACGCCGGAGCCCGGCCCGGGCGACGGCGTGGATTCCGGCTTGGCCTACCTGCTCGAGGCGGTGGCGCAGACGACACCGGCGTTCGTGACCGATGATCTGGGCACCGTGCTCACCGGTCGCCGCGCAGGTAGCGGGTCACCATGTCGACCAGTTCGGCGGCGAAGACTTCCTCCGGGATGCTCTGCGGCGCGGCCATCAGTTTGTGGGTGTTCAGCTCGACCGTGGTCACGATCAGCTCCGCGGCGGTGTCCACGTCGGTGACCGCGACGTCGGGGTGGCGGGCCAGCAGGTCGCGGACCTGGGTGACCCGGCTGCGGCCGTGGCGTTCCATCGCCTCGACGAGTTCCGGCGAGACCCGGGCCTCCTCGATCATCATTCGTAACAGGGCCGGGTCGTCGCGGTGGTTGTCGATGGCGTCGCGGACCAGCGCGCGGATCGCCGCGGGCAGCGAACCGGGGGAGAGGTCGATCTCGTCGGCGGCGGTCCAAGCGCCGCGGTCGAGGTGCTGCACCAGCAGCGCGGCCAGGATCGCGTCCTTGTTCGGGAAGTACTGATACAGCGAGCCGATCGAGATCCGGGCCCGCTCGGCGATGCGGTTGGTGGTGCCGGCGGCATAGCCGTGCTCGGCGAAAACGTGAGCAGCGGCGGTCAGGATGCGTTGCCGGGTCAGTTCGGCGCGCACCTGACGAGGCTTGCGACGTGGCTGGAGACGGCGGTCGGCCGGCGGCATGCGGTGGTCCTTCCGGGGGCGCGGAAAGCGAGTAGCCAAGAGTTGAACCATTGCTCACAATAGTGTCGTGAACTGGGAAAACAAAAATCTGCACCGGTTGTCGACGGCGACCGAGGTGGAGGCCGTGGTGGGCCGGCCGGCACCGATGATCGTGCGGAAGGAGATCAGCGCCCTCGACGCCGGCTGCCGGTTGATCCTCGACCGGTGCCCGGCCGCGGCCTTCGGCTACCGGGACGTCGGCGGCACGAGCCGCACCACGATCATCGGCGGCGCGCCCGGATTCGTCCGGGTTCGGTCCGCGACCCGGTTCTCGTTCTTCCTGCCCGAGCCGGGCGAGCCGGACGGTCCGGTGTCGTTCTGCTTCCTGCTGCCGGGCGTCGGCGAGATCCTGCGGGTCAACGGCGTGATAGCCGGACGCGACGGTGCGCGGGTCACCGTCGGCGTCGAGCAGGCCTACGTGCACTGCGCGCAGGCCGTCATGCGGTCACGGTTGTGGCACCCGCCCGTTCGGTCCGCCCCCGGACCGGTGGCGGTCGCCGGCGACGGACCCCTGCGCGGGCCGGGGGTGGCCGAGTTCCTCGCCTCGTCGCCGTTCCTCGCCCTGTCCACCTGGGATTCCGCCGGCGGCAGCGACACCAGCCCGCGCGGTGACCACCCCGCGGTGGCGCACATCCTGGACGGCCGCACCCTGGTCATCGCCGACCGCAAAGGCAACAAACGCGCTGACACGCTGCACAACCTGGTGCACGACGACCGGCTGTCGTTCGCCGCGCTCGTGCCGGGGCGCGGCGGGGTGCTGCACGTCCGCGGTCGCGGCGCGATCACCGACGACGCGGCGTTGCTGGCGACGATGGCGCTGCGTGGGATGCCGCCGAACCTGGCGCTGGTCGTGGACGTCGAGCACGCCGAGGTAAGCGGCAGCGACGCCGTGACCCGCGCGCGGCTGTGGTCGCCCGGCACCCACCTCGGCCGGGACACCGCACCCGATCTGGTGGCGATCGGCGGTGCCCACCTCGCCGGCGAATCGGCCGCCGCCGGCCGCGTGGTCAGGGCGGTCGCGGCGATTCCCGGGATGAGCCGCCTGCTGCGCCGGGCAATGGATCGGGCCTACCGGTCCGGGCTGGGCAAACAAGGCTACGATCTCATCGAGCCGGGCGGCCACGAACCGGCCTCTGGCGGCCTTCCCGAGCGACCGGTACGCGTGGTCCAGGTGCGCCGGGAGACACCGAGCACGGTCACTCTCGTGCTGGCGGACACCGGCCCGACACCCGGCTCCTTCGACTTCCGGCCCGGCCAGTTCTTCACCCTCGTCGCCGACATCGACGGCCGGCCGGTGCGGCGAGCCTACTCGGCCTCGTCGGCGCCGGGCTCGCCTCGCCTCGAGGTCACCGTCAAACACGTCGACGGCGGACACTTCTCCGGTCACGTGCATCACGGCCTGCGCCCCGGTGACCGGCTCGCCGTACGCGGACCGGCCGGATCGTTCCACGCCGGACCGCACCCGCTCGTGCTCGTCGCCGCGGGCAGCGGCGTCACCCCGATGATGAGCATGATCCGCACACGCCTCGCCGGCCGGGCCGAGGACGGCCGGATCGACCTGCTCTACAGCAGCCGCCGTGCCGAGGACGTCATCTTCGGGAGCGAGCTGAACCGGTTGGAGCGGGAGAACCCGGGCCGGCTGTCGGTGACCCACGTGCTGACCGAACGGGACGGGCGGCTCGGCGCCGAGGGTATGCGCCGCTGGCTCGATCGCCTCGCCCCGACCGACAGCGCCCACTACTACCTCTGCGGACCGGAACCACTGATGGAGACGGTCCACGCCGTGCTGACCGGCCTCGCCGTGCCCGGCCAACGGGTGCACCGGGAGCGATACGCCAGCGCGGCGGGCGTCGAGCGGGCGTCGACCGTGCCCCAGGAGATGACCGTCGAACGGGACGGGAGACCTCTCGGCACGGTGGTGGTCGATCCCGGGCAGACCCTGCTCGACGCGGGCCTCGCGGCCGGCTTGCCGATGCCGTACTCCTGCACCGTCGGCAGTTGCGGCGACTGCGTGGTGCGGCTGCGCGACGGCGACGCCGCGCAGAACGAGCCCAACTGCCTGACCCCGCGGCAGCGGGCCGCCGGCTACGTTCTGGCCTGCGTGGGCAGCCCTCTTTCGAAGGTCACGCTGGACATCACCGAGCCGAACAGCCGCGGCGCGCGAGCCGTTGCCGACGCCGCGGAAGGATGACACCGATGGCGGACGTTCGATGCGTATCGCGTGCGCCGGGATAGTGGTCAAATACGGCGGATCGGGCGCCCGGCGTATTCCTCGACCAGCTCGTGGCTGTCGATATGATGCTCGAACCCTCGCCGGAACGTGATGTCATAGATCACCGTTTCCGGTTCCGGCGGCGAGGTGTCCGGCTTCTCGAGGAACTGCGGCACATCGTATTGAAAGGCAATGTCCCGTCGAACGTAGTGGTCGTCGTCGAGAACCGTGACGTCCGGACCGGCATGCGCGACCGGCATCGTGACCAGATCATATTCCAGCACGTCGGCGAGAAGCGCGCGATGGCGGCCGGAGACGTTCGGAAGGACGTGGTGCACCCACCAGGCGCGCAGCAACGGATGCAGACTTTCCTGCCGATGAACCAGCAGCAGGGCCTCTTTGATCTTCGTGGTGTCGAGCCGGTCCACGACACGGTCGCGGCACCGCGTGAGGTCACGTGCCAGCGGATCGGTCTGCCGTGACATGAACACGTCGAGGGACGCGAGCAAGGCGGACGGCTTGAGCCCGGCCAGGTCGTGCGCCGGCTTCCAGATGTGCCGCAACACGCGATGCTCTCCGATGACGCGGGCCCAGAACAGAAAGGCGTGCATCCGCCGGTTCTCGTCGAAGGTCATCGACTCGTGCTGCAGAACATATTCGAAGTCGTCGTCGGCGCCCCGGATCAGCACCAGGCCGTAGTCCCGCCGATTCTCGTAGAACTCGGTGTTCGGCAGGATGAGGTGGGAGTACACGGCGACGCGTGACACCTCCAAGGCCAGTTCGTCGTAGCCGGCGAGGAACGATTCGCTCGTCTCACCTGGAATACCCCAGATCAACTCGGCGTACGAGTCCATGCCCCGCTCGTTGAGCCGTTCGACCAGGTCCTCCCAGTCGTTGACCTTCATGTTGCGCCGCCGCATCGTGGTCAGCGCCGCCGGCGAAAGACTCTGCAGCGCCAGGGTGAAGGCGCTGTGCAATCCGGCGCCTTTCATCTTTTCCAGGATGCGGTAGAAGACCGGACCCTTGTTCTTCGCCCAGGAGGTGTCGAAGTTGAGCGGATAGCCGTAACGCCGGCGTACCTCGATGAAGGTGTCGACGAAGTCCTCGTCCTCCCGGAACATACCGAAGTTCGCATCGCACAGGATCACCCGTTCAACCCGCTGCTCGGCGCAGAACTCGAGTTCGCGGCGGAGGCGGTCGGGGGAGAATTTACGGACCTTCTGGCCGGTCGCCCCACCCCAGTAGCAGAACGAGCAGGAGTAGGGGCACCCGCGGTTCGTCTCCAGCAATACGACGTCATATCTCGGTTGGCCGTCGGCGGTCCGCAACTCGATGGCGCCGGTGAGTATCGGCGACGGAATGACATCCAGATCCACGATGCGGGGTCGAGGTGTCGTGGTCCTGACGCTGCCGTCCGACGCCCGGTAGGTTATGCCGGCGATGTCGGGGAGGGCTGCCCGGAAGCCCGGCCCGGCGTACGCCCGCAACAACTCGACGACGGTGAGCTCGCCTTCGCCGTTGACCACCACATCGACGGCCGCGCATCGTTGCAGGACCCGGTTCCCCTGGTCGGTGACGTGATTGCCGCCGAAGATTGTCAGCACGTCCGGGTTGAGCTGTTTCGCGAGTTCGGCGAGCTTGCAGAAGTCGTCGAAGTTCCAGCCCAGCACCGAGAAACCCAGCACGTGCACGGCGGGCGCCTCGAGCAGCAGGACCCTGGCCATGTCGAGCAACGTCGCCCCACCGCCGAAGTTGCAGATGTCCACCTGATAGGAGCGGCGGGTGTCGGCGTCCGACTCGATCATTGCTTTGAAGTAGCCCGCTGCCAAGGGCATCGACTCGCGAGTCATGTCCCAGATGCCTTTCTGCACCAGGGCCACGCGTTTACGCTCAGAATCCACTAGTTGTCCCCTGCGGATGAAGCGGTCAGTGGTTTGCCGAGATCGCTGCTCAACCCGCGTATCGCGCCGACACCACGTGGCAACGGCCCAGGATCGATGCGAGAGGATTGCCGGACGACTCGCCCGGGAGTCCGTGACGAGTTCGGAGGGCGTCCGCGGTGATCGCCTGGGCCTGCCAGCCCAGCGATTGCAGCAGTTGCGCACTGGCGGCTCGCGGTCGCATGTCGAACATCGCGGGCGAGTGCTCATCGCGGGCGGCGCCGGGGGCGTCGAGCACCCGCTGAACACCGCGAAGCTCCTCCAGCGGAGCATCGTCGAGCGACAGATAGCTCCCCGCGGCGGACAGGGCGGTGATGTCCCGGAAGAGAGCCTCGCGCACATCGGGCGGAAGGTAGATCAGCACCCCTTCGATCACCCACACTGTCGGCCGGGAAGCCTGCCAGCCTCGCGCGACGAGCGGCCCACGCCAATCCGACGCCAGGTCGGCGCTGACGGGCCGGCGTTCGCACCGCGGTCGCGCGTCGAGGCCGGCCAGCGCTCGCGAGTTGAACGCGGTCACCTCGGGCTGGTCGACTTCGAACACCACACAGTCGGGCTCCTCGATGAGCCGGTAGGCCCGGGCATCCTGCCCCGCCGCCAGGATCACGACCTGCCGCACACCCGACGTGACCGCCTCCTCGATGACGCGGTCTCCGAACCATGACCGCAAGCCGACGTGACGGGCCCGGACGAACCACGCCGAAGTGTTGCGCGAACCTGGATCCAGCGGCCGGCCGTCCTCGTCGAGCACCGACGGCTCGAGCACGCCCTCGGTCACCCCGCGGCGGAGGAAGACCGCGGCCAGGAAGTCGTCGATGAGGGCGTCGGCACGCTGAGACTCCAGCGCCCGGGCAAAAGTGCCATCCAGCGACTTGGCACCGATTCCCGGCTTCAACAATTGTTCACGACCGTCAGTCATCACAGCGCTCCGAAATGGCGAATGTGTTGCCGCACATCAGCAGGTCAAAGATCATGTAACTCGTAGAAACGTGCCGGACCATTTATGCGGCCGACAAAACAGGAATGGCTCGCCTGTCCGCGCCCGAAGCCTTCCGAGTACATGTGCGAGCTGACGCCGTGCGTCGTCGTGTAGTGCCGCCATGAGTCTCGAGGTCGCGGCCGGCGAGCACACCGAGTGCCTTCGGCAGACCGCGGCTCGGCGATCGATGCCACGACGCAGGGCAAGCGGCCGCTCAACTACCAGAACTGCTCGGTCTCGCCGCGTTCGCCCGTGTCGCACCAATCAGACATCCGCGGCGTTTGAGTGCCTGGAGAGTCTGGCGCCTTGCCGCGTTGTCTGCTTCTCAAGAGTGGTTCGATGCTGAGGCCAGTCGTTGGCGATACCTGTGATATGCGCGCTCGCCGAGCGGTCTGAACACGTGCCAGGCGATGGCCGGGACGGAAGTGCGCAGGAGTTCGATCTGCTCCTCCCGGGCCTGGTAGACGGCCATGCCCATCATCATGGGTCTCTTCGACATGGGCACCTTGCCCAGTGAAGCGGCGATCATGGCCTTCCATTCGCGGTCGGTCAGATAGGCGTCGACGAGGGGCAGGACTTCGCCTTCTTCTTGCGCGAGGTGTTCTTGTAGCGGTGGCACGACGCGCTCGGCGATGTCAGCGACGGCGTCCCGGTCGGATGCGTGGGCGGTGGCACGCCAGCGGCGGGTGGTTTCGGACAGCGCCTTGAGTTCGGTGTCGATGAACTGGTGCTGGCCTGCCATTCTCGCCACGATCGGCTCGGCCGCCGCGGGACAGCGTTGCTGCAGTTTCGGCCACACGTGGATGTCTTCGCTGGTGTGGTGGGCGTGCAGGAAGTCGATCATCAGTGCGATGTGGTCGGCGATCGTGGCTGTCGCGCGTGCGTCGCCCGCCGCCACGCCGCGGGCGAGGGCGGCGAGTGCGCCGAACTCACGCCGGATGGCATCGTGCGCGCCGATCATGTCTCGGCTGTCGGCCATCTTCTCGTTGTGCATGATCGCACTCTCGTGGAGCGTGCCTACAGTTCTCATACAATCCGAATACGACGTATCACCGCGCCGGGCTCCGGACCGGCCGCCGAGTCGAGCCGCTCGATCACCATCGGGCGGACCATCTTCGATGATGGGCACCTTGCGGGCGCGCTCGCCCTTGGTGCCCTTGTCGATCAGGCCGCCCGGTCCCGGTGTGGTCTGCCTGCGCACAGTCCACGTCCACGTTGCCCGGTCGATGCTGATCATGGG